>CAZIFS010000018.1:0-20367 GCA_964539165.1 uncultured Rhodoluna sp.
GGAATCCCTGCGATGGGTCTTCGGTGGTGATTCGACACTGAACCGCGAAACCGTGCATTTGAATCTTGTCCTGGGTAAGGCCAAGCTCAGGCAAGCTCTCTCCCGATGCGATGCGCATCTGGCTCTGCACGAGGTCGACATCCGTGATTTCTTCGGTAACAGTGTGCTCAACCTGAATGCGAGGGTTCATCTCGATGAATACGTGCTTGCCAGCGTTTGCGCCAACTGTGTCGATTAGAAACTCGACGGTACCGGCATTCTGGTAGCCGATCTGCTGTGCGAATGACACGGCATCGCGATAAAGGGTTTGGCGCAGTTCTTCATCGATTAGCGGCGCAGGCGCAATCTCGACAACCTTCTGGTTACGTCGCTGAATTGAGCAGTCGCGCTCGAACAGGTGAACAACATTGCCATGGGTGTCGGCAAGTATCTGAACTTCAATGTGACGCGGACGAATGACTGCCTGCTCAAGGAATACGCGAGGGTCGCCAAACGCGCTCTCGGCTTCACGAGACGCTTCAACCAGCGCTGCGCGCAAATCTGCCTGTGTAGCCACGCGACGCATTCCGCGACCGCCACCACCAGCAACGGCCTTTACAAAGATTGGAAAACCAATTTCTTCAGCGTGGCCAAGCAACTCGTCAACATCTGAAGATGACGGTGAAGATTTTAGAACAGGGACGCCGGCACGAATGGCTGCCTCTTTGGCGATTACCTTGTTACCGGCCATCTCTAGTACGTCTGATGATGGACCAATGAAGGTGATGCCGTTAGCTTTGGCAGCCTCAGCAAGCTCTGGGTTCTCTGAAAGAAAACCGTATCCTGGGTAAATTGCGTCAGCACCTGATTCAAGCGCCACACGGATAATTTCAGATACATCGAGGTAGGCACGAACCGGGTGGCCTACTGTTCCAATCTGATAAGCCTCGTCAGCTTTTAGACGGTGAGTAGAGTTGCGGTCTTCATAAGGGAAAACAGCAACAGTCTTCGCCCCGAGCTCATAGGCAGCACGAAAAGCACGTACCGCAATTTCGCCTCGGTTGGCGACCAGAATCTTCTTGAACATTGGTTCCTCAAGCGTCGTATTAGCGAACATGGATGCATGGCGCTCTAAATAAAAAGGTAGCCTATTTATGTGCATGTACTTAGCGTTAGCTCCCTAAAGGGAGGCGTCGGCAAGACCACCGTTTCTCTTGGTCTAGCTTCTGCTGCTTTTGCCCGCGGTCTCAGAACCTTGGTCGTTGACCTTGATCCTCAGTGCGATGCGTCTACAGGCCTAGGCGCCATCGGGGAATTCAGAAAAACCGTTGCCGATGTTCTCCAAAGCCCTCGGCACAACATTGTGCACCAGTCAATCGTATCGAGTAGTTGGGGCAAAGTTCAGTCTGGTCACATAGATGTAATGTTAGGCAGCCCGAAGGCGCTCAACTTTGACACCCCGAATCCAACCATCCGTGATGTTTGGAAACTCGAAGAAGCTCTAAGTCGCGTCGAAGATGAATACGATTTGGTAATTATCGACACTCCCCCTTCGATCAACGGCTTGACCCGAACCGCCTGGGTTGCCAGTGACCGTGTTTTGATTGTTTCTGAGCCTTCGATTTTTTCTGTGGTGGCTGCCGAACGCGCCATGCGTGCAATCGATGAGCTTCGCCGTGGTCTTACCCCGCGCCTTCAGGCACTCGGTGTAGTTATCAACCGGCTTCGACCAAAGTCAAAAGAGCATGAGTTCCGCGCCAATGAGCTTTCTGACATGTTTGGCGAAAACTTACTTAAAGTTCGCCTTGAAGAACGAGCCACTATTCAGCAAGCTCAGGGCGCTGCTCGCCCGATTCACACCTGGCCAGGCGATATTGCTGCCGAAACGGCACAGGTTTTCGACCAGGTTCTTGAAGCAGCTCTCGACTCTTTTAGCGACTCGATTGGCAAGCGCTCCGGAAAATCTGAAAAGAAAAACGCGCTTTCAAGAATTAGAAGAGGCCAAAGTCTTGAGAAAGTACTGGCAAATGCCACTCAGATTGACGGGGCAGAACCAGCTCATGCTTATGTTCCGCTGGTAAATCCAGAATCTGAGTCTGCCGTTGACATAGACATCACAGAACAATCTGATATCGATTCAATGGATAAAGAATCACTAGAAAATTCAGACGATGCTTTTGCGCAATTGCGGAGTCAATTTGAGCAGCTCAAACGAGAGCAATTAGGCGACTAAACAGCCTTGCGAACCTGTCGACGAGCTGCCAGCTCATCGAGGTCGTCAATGTGGTTTTCTTTCATGTTGACTAAGCTGGCCTCAACCTCGCGAAGCACGCGGCCAACGGCAATTCCAAAAACACCTTGACCGCGACCTAGAAGGTCCATCACTTCGTCTTGAGTTGTGCAAAGGTAAACGCGGGCGCCGTCAGACATCAAGGTGATCTCGGCCAAGTCATTGATTCCTGCAGCGCGAAGTTGGTCTACAGCTATACGAATTTGCTGAAGGGAAACTCCAGTGTCTAGTAGGCGCTTAACCAGCTTTAGAACCAAGATGTCGCGGAAGGCATAAAGTCGTTGGCTACCAGAACCAGCGGCACCACGCACGCTTGGCTGAACTAGGCCGGTACGGTCCCAGTAGTCCAACTGGCGATAGCTAATTCCGCAAGCTGAAGCTGCAGAAGTTCCACGATATCCAACCTTTGGATCGCTCGACGGCAAACCGTCGGTGAACAACATGTTTTGCGAATAGTCAATCTGAGTGCCAGATTCTTGGTCAGACATCTAGGCTCCTCTCAGATTTTCTAACGTTCAAGTACAGGTTTAATTCTTGCCCTGTATTGACACTTAGCTCTGTTAATTAGGGCCTTCGGCGTGTCGCCAGATATGACGCGGATTTAGGCGTCGAATTTGCCAATAACCGACCGAATAATTTCAGACCGAATTGATGCAAACTGATTCTCGATTTCAGCTGCGTAGTGAGCAGCTCTCGATCGGCTGGCAGTATCATTTTTACTAAGCACCGGGGCAACTACGCCCTCGATGATTCCGATTTCACGATCGGCAGATGCCTTCAGCCCCCGTAGGTGACGCGGGGCAATTCCGAATCGCTGCAAGTGCATGATGGCCTTTGCAATCTCGACCTCTGAGCTTTCAAAGGGTTCTTGCCCAAGCAGTGAGACATCCTGGGCCTCTGCAATTAGAGCGTCGGTAATGGCAGTTTCAGCAATTAGCTCAATTCGACTGAACTTCTTCAAGCGCCCTTGACGCAAATGCTGGCTGTTGACCTGGCCACTCGGAAGGCTCGGTTGTTTACCTGCGTCTAGATCGGCAAGGTAGGAACGAATTACCTTTAGCGGCAGGTATTGGTCACGCTGCAACTCGAGAATGATTTGAATTCGCTCGACATCAAGGTCGGTGAATTTGCGATAACCCGAAGCTGTGCGCTGCGGTGAAACCAAACCCTGCTCTTCAAGAAATCGAAGTTTTGAAGGGGTCAGGTCAGGAAAGTTTGGGCTTAGAACCGAAAGCACATGACCGATGTTGTAAAGCTTTACCGGTCTGGCGGCAAAAAGATTCGTTGTTGCTGGCTGAGCCATTAGCTAACCTGCGGAAGATCTGCTCTTGATGCGTAGTAAGTCATACGGAACTTACCAACCTGTACCTCTGAGCCGTCCTCGAGATCAGCCATGTCGATACGGGCACCTTGGTAGTAGGTTCCGTTAAGCGACCCGAGGTCTACAACACGAAAACCCTTGCCGTTGCGGATGAATTCTGAGTGACGGCGAGAAACAGTTACGTCATCCAAGAAGATATCTGCATTCGGGTGACGCCCAACAGTGGTTCGATCTTGGTCAAGCAAGAATCTAGAACCCTCATCAGGGCCACGTTTTACGATAAGTAACGCCGAACCAGATGGCAAAGCCGCAATCGCTGCTGCGGCCTCGCTGCTTACCTGAGGGCCTAGATCTGCAATTAGGTCGTCGTTGAAACGAAGGGTTGACTGCACTTCATCTGGCGAGCCCCCAAAGCCCGATTCTGCAAAATTCATTCTTGTCTCCTCCCGACTAGATTACTGGAATATTCTCTCGGTCATTTCTGACAACTTGAATAGCTTGGCGCACGTAAACGTAGCCAGCCCACCAGTACAAACCAACGCCCCAAAGCGCAAACGCCCAGGCGAGCGGCAGTAGCCAAGCGACTGCCTCCCAGATCTCAGCCATGAGAAGAAGAGGGAACGCGTATAGCAACGAGAAGGTCGCAACTTTACCCAGATAATGCACCGGAAGCGGACCGTATCCGTGGGTTGCAAGAACCGGGTAAACAATTGCCAACATCAAATCACGGCCGATAATTACCAAGGTTAGCCAAACGGGAATGATGCCAGCTATAGCAAGCCCAACCAGCGTGGAGAAAATGTAAAGTCGATCGGCTGCTGGGTCAAGCAACTGCCCTAAGCGCGTTACCTGGTTCCATTTTCTTGCGAAGTACCCATCCAGATAATCGGTGAGGCTTGCCAATGCCAAAACCAGGATGGCAATTTCGAAATGACGCGATATTAGCTGAATCAAAAAAACTGGCACCAGTGCCAATCGGAGCAGGCTCAGCAAGTTAGGCAGTGTTGCAAACTGCTGCCTGATTGATAACCCCGATTGACTAGACATGTTTTTATGAACGCTTGCGCTTCTCTCTCACGCGCATACCAACTTCGATTGGGGTGCCTTCGAAACCGTAAGTCTCGCGAAGGCGTCGCTGAATGAATCGACGGTAACCGGCATCCAAGAACCCGGTGGTGAAGAGAACAAACTTTGGCGGCCGGCTGCTTGCCTGAGTTGCAAACAGAATTCGAGGCTGCTTGCCACCGCGAACTGGGTGCGGTGTTTCCATAGCAAGCTCTTGAACAAAGGCATTCAGCTTGCCAGTGGCGATGCGCTGATCCCATGAATCCAAGGCAACTTCAAGTGCTGGAACCAACTTCTCGAGGTGACGACCGGTCTTGGCAGAGATGTTAACTCGTGGCGCCCAATCGACGTGTGCCAGATCTTGCTCGATTTCACGCTCCAGATAGCGGCGACGCTCGTCGTCAAGTTCATCCCATTTGTTGAAAGCGAGAACCAATGCTCGACCAGATTCAAGTGCCATGTCGACAATTCGAATATCGGCTTCACTGATTGGTTGAGTAACGTCAAACAAGACCACAGCAACTTCAGCACGTTCAAGAGCTGCAGCAGTGCGAAGCGAAGCATAGAAGTCTGCACCAGTAGTTAGGTGAACGCGACGTCGAATACCAGCAGTGTCAACAAAGCGCCAGATTTTGCCACCAAGTTCCACCTGCTCATCGATCGGGTCACGGGTGGTTCCAGCGAGATCGTTGACTACGGCTCGTTCTGAGCCCACTGCTTTGTTTAGAAGCGATGACTTACCAACGTTTGGTCGGCCGATTAGCGCTACGCGACGCGGGCCACCGAACTCTTCTTTGGCAACAGCTGAAACTTTTGGCAACACTGCCATCGCTGCGTCGAGCATGTCAGCCACGCCTCGACCATGAAGCGCTGAAACTGGCCAAGGCTCGCCGAGTCCGAGACTCCACAGTGAAGCAACTTCTGGTTCCTGGCGAGCATCGTCAATCTTGTTTCCGATGAGAACTACTGGTTTTCCAGAAGCTCGAAGCATTTTTACAACGCGCTCGTCGGTGCTGGTAGCGCCAACCATGGCGTCTACAACAAACAGGACCGCGTCAGCAAGCTCAACTGCAATTTCTGCCTGAAGCGCTACCGAACGGTCGATGCCTTTGGCATCAGGCTCCCAGCCACCGGTGTCAACAAGGGTGAACTTTCTGTCGTTCCACTCTGCTTTGTACGAAATGCGATCACGAGTAACTCCCGGCTTGTCTTCTACAACAGCCTCGCGGCGACCAAGAATTCGATTGACCAGAGCTGATTTACCCACATTAGGTCGACCAACGATAGCCAAGACTGGTAGGGCAGGAAGGAAGCGAGGGCCCTCATCCAAATCAAGTTCGGTGTCGATGACGCTGAAGTCTTCATCATCAAGGTCGTAGTCTTCAAGCCCAGATCGCAAAACGCGAACGCGGTTGTTCTCTTCATCGGTGCTCATGGCTTGCAAACGTTCTACGAACTCAGGGTTCGCAGGCACGTCGCCAAATTCTTCATCAATCATTAGATTCCTTAGAACTCACCTGGTCGACCAAAGACAGCACGGCTGAAACCGTCTGATTGAAGTTGAGATCAGTTGAATCCACTAGTTGGACACCAGGAGCTGGTGTCATAAAGTCAACGACTTTAGAGTCGCTGGCGTCTCGTTCTGACACTTGACGCATGACGCTCTCAACAGTTGCCTTATCAAGCTCTGCCGAACGTCGTTTAAGTCTAACCTCTTCGCTGGCTGTCATGAGAATTCTTAATTCCGCCTCTGGCGCAACCACAGTGGTTATGTCACGCCCTTCAACCACTACTCCATCGAACTTGGACTCATTTATCAGCTTGTGGGTTAGCTTTTTCATGAAGACCCGTACCTCAGGCATTCTTGCCACCTGACTTACGAATTCGGCTACTTCAGAAGAACGGATAGCCTCAGTTACGTCTTGTGTGCCGACTTTTACCCAGAAATCATCCGGATTAAGCGAAATCTGGTATTCAAAAGTTTTCATCAAATTTGCCGAAACCAAGGTTTCAAGTGTGAAGTCAGGAAGGTTCAAAACCGCCCAAGCAAGCGCCCGATAAGCTGCACCAGTGTCAAGGTAGCCAAAATTTAGGCGTCGGGCTACTTCTTTGCTTACGCTTGACTTTCCTGAACCTGCTGGGCCGTCAACGGCCAATATGAATATGGTCAACCCGCGATTCTCCAACCACGCAAAACTAGATCATCAATCAGTTTCGACTCAGATGATGGCAAAACGTATAGTTCGACTAGACCAATTTGGGCACTCGGCGAGTGTTCAAGTTTTAGCTCTTCAAGGTTGATTCCGATTTGTCCAACTTCGGTAAGCAGTCGGGCGAGCTCGCCAGGCTTGTCGTCTACCATTACGACGACCTGCGCATAATCAGCATGCTTACCGCCGTGCTTTCCAGGAATGCGCGAAACCCCCAAATTACCCTCGGTAATTACTTCAAGAATCTCGTCGATTTGCTCGTCTGCATTTGCAAGAGCATTCAGTAGCGAAACAAGATCTTCGGCAAAATTCTCAAGCACGGGCAAAATCTGTTCAGCATTGGCAGCAATAATCTGTTTCCAAAGTTGACCGTCGCTAGCAGCAATTCGTGTGGTGTCTCTTAGCCCCTGCCCTGCTAGTGCAAGATCAGCTTCTTCAGCTTCAACCAAGCGTGCAGCAAGCAGGCTAGAAATCAATTGCGGTGCATGCGATACAAGAGCAACCGCCCTATCGTGCTGTTCAGTGCTGGCATAAACCGGTGCCGCACCCAATGTCACAGCGAGCGCACGGATACACTCGGCCGCTTCAGAATTCGTATCAGGAGTGCTCGTAATTACCCAAGGGCGACCTACAAAAAGATCGGCTCGCCCAGCGATTGCACCGCCACGTTCACGTCCAGCCATTGGGTGAGAACCAACATATCTTGAAATGTCCTGTCCTGAATCGGTCAATTCTTTCAAGACACTGCCCTTAACGCTCGCTACGTCGGTGACTACAGCATCTGGGAAAGCCCCTAAAGCCTCTAAGACCTTTGCCGCCGTGAGTTCTGGAGGAACACAGACCACAACAATCTGAGGTTTATCATTCGTCTCTGCCGGTCGACCGGCACCATACTCGCAAGCGAGTTCTACACTTTTGCGCGATTTCGAATCAATACTGACATCAACGCCCAGCTTGGATAAAGCCAAGCCGATGCTGGTTCCGAGCAGGCCCGCACCTACGATCCGAACCGAACCGATTTCAGAACTCACTTTGCGATATCCGCCCTTAGCGCGGTAGCGCCACGAAGGTAAACATGTTGAACTTCTGAACGCGATTTTTCAATGTCGGCATTGATCATGATGCGAATAGTTCTAGGAAGAGCGTGAGACACATTCATCTCAACAAAACACATGAGTGGAACGTCATCCATACCCAGTTCACGGGCAGCCAGTGCCGGAAACTCGCTGGTGATGTCAGGCGAAGCAGTAAAGAGAATAGAAATTAACTGACCATTTTCAATGCTGTTGGCATGCAACATTTTGGTAAGAAGTTCAGCCGTTGACTTAAGCAGGTGCTCGCGCTCATCCTGGTCTAGCTGGATGGCGCCTCTGATTGCTCGAATAGCCATTTTTATCGCCTTTTCTGCTTTGCACTTGACTGCTTATTTGACTTGGGCGGGCGTGGTGCGCGCTCAGCTTTACCCTCGGCTGCCTTGAGTAATGCCCCGATTTCTACTTTACTAAGTTCGCGAATTCGCCCCTCTTTTAGCGGCCCCAGCTGAATTGGTCCAAATTGACGACGAACCAAACCAACTACCGGGTGCCCAATAAAGTCGAACATTCTGCGCACGATTCGGTTGCGACCCGAGTGCAATACGATTTCAACCAGCGACTCCCCCGGCTGAACGTCAATCAGGTGTGCTTTGTCGGCTTTGATAAAGCCATCTTCGAGATCAAAACCGCTTAGCAGCTTGTGAATTTCTGTTTGGGTGATTACACCCTCGACACGTGCCACATAAGTTTTAGTGACACCGAATTTAGGGTGCGCTAGTTTGTGTGCAACTTCACCATCATTGGTCATGATGATCAAACCAGTGGTTTCAGAGTCAAGTCGGCCAACATTGAATACTCGGTCGAATCCGCCAACAAACTGCGAGAGATCCATTCGCCCATTTTCATCAGCCATCGTGCTCACAACACCCTTTGGCTTATTCAGCGCTAGATAAACACGTGAATTGTCAAGCTGAACAGGCGTTCCGCCAACGGTGACCTTGTCAACCTCAGGATTGATGCGGGTGCCAAGCTCGGTTACGACGCGACCGTTAACTTTGACTCGCCCCTGCACAATGAAGTCTTCGCAAACTCGTCTTGAAGCCACGCCAGCGGCAGCCATGACCTTTTGTAGTCTTACGCCCTCAGGCTCTTGTTCAAAGTTTGGCATCAAAATCACTATTCGCATCCGGTAGATATGGGCTGATGAGTGGCATCTCATCAAGGGAGTTAATGCCAAGAACTTCAAGCAACAGCTCGGTGGTTCCATAGTGAATAGCGCCTGATTCAGAGTCGGTATACAACTCGGTAATCAATCCACGACTCAAAAGTGTCCGTACAACCGAGTCAACATTGACGGCACGGATAGAGGCGATTTGGCCTCGAGAAATTGGCTGTTTGTAGGCGATGACCGCAAGTGTTTCTAGGGCGGCCTGGCTTAGTTTGGTGGGATTCTCATTTGAAATGAACATTTTGACTGCCCAGTCGAATTCTTCGCGAACGAAAATTCTCCAGCCGCCACCGACCTCGCGCAGCTCGAATCCTCGAACTGGGCCACCTGCAGCACCGTCGTAATCGAGTTTCAGCGCGACAACAGCCTCGCGAACCTCTGCCACTGGAATCTCGAGTGCCGACGCCAACGCAACGATTGAAAGCGGAACATCGGTCACCATAAGAATTGCCTCGACTGCACTTCGAAGGTTGTCGGCATTCACCTCAGAAATCTCAGGTAAATCATTTCTAAGAGTCATAATCAGCTCCAAGTGTGGCTAGTTTTTCATCATCAAAGTTTTCAGCGCGCCAGGCAAGTTTCAAATCACCAAGCGGTGAGTCCTGTTCAAAACTGATTGCTGCCAAGCGGTAGAGTTCGAGAACTGCCAAGAATCGAGCCACTACGACTGCGCGATCTTTGACGCTTCCAATCAAGTCTCTAAAGGTTAGCGAGGTGACTTTTCTCAGCATCGAGACGACCTCGGCCGCCTGCTCGCGAATGCTTACCCGAGGTGCATGCAAATGTGTGAGACCTACTGAAGGAATTTCTCGGGGAGTTAGCGTCTCTTGAGCCAGCTTGGCGAATTCATCCAAGGATAGTGACCAAACAAGTTCAGGTCGCTGGTTTCTAAAGCGTTCTTCGATACGAACATCTCTGGCAACTCGATTGCTTTCAAGCGAAATGGCCGTTGAAAACCAACTGCTAATTTCTTTAAACGCACGGTATTGAAGCAACTTTGCGAAGAGCAGGTCGCGGGCCTCGAGAAGGGCCACGTCCTCGGCATCTACTACCTCGCCCTTAGGCAGCAGCCCGGCAATCTTTAGGTCGAGCAGAGTCGCTGCAATCACGAGAAATTCGCTGGCTTGGTCAAGTTCCTCAGCATCGTCAAGACCCTTGAGATACGAGATGAACTCGTCAGTGACTTTACTGAGCGAGACTTCAGTGATGTCCATCTCGTGCTTTGAAATCAGCGACAGAAGGAGGTCGAAAGGTCCCTCGAAGTTTCCAAGGGATACGGCGAAACCGCCAGCGCTTTCGAGTGATTCAGTCGCTTCCTGGTTAAGGAGCGCAACCACGGTCAACCAGCTCTCTGGCTACTGTGCGGTAAGAACTTGCAGCCTCAGAATCAGGCGCAAATGACGTAATTGGAGACTGAGCCACTGTCGCATCAGGAAACTTAACAGTGCGATTGATGACGCTGCGGAAAACCTTTTGACCGAAGGCATCGTGCAGACGCTCAAGGACCTCGCGTGAATGGAGTGTGCGTGGGTCATACATCGTTGCGAGAATACCGTCAAGCTGAAGAGCCGGGTTCAGGCCTTCTTTGACCTTCGAGATAATGTCTTCAAGAATCGCTACGCCTCGGAGTGCAAAGAATTCTGTAGCAAGAGGAATGATTACGCCGTGAGCAGCGGTCAGTGCATTAACGGTCAAAAGGCCGAGTGATGGCTGGCAGTCAATGATGATTAGGTCGTAGTCATCGGCAACCTGTTTCAATATTTTGGCAAGAATCTGCTCGCGAGCAATTTCATTTACCAACTTCATTTCAGCCGCAGACAGTTCGATGTTGGCAGGAATGACATCTAGATTCTTCACCGAAGTCTGCTGAATTGCTGAATGTGGATCAAGACTGCGATCCAACATGAGGTCATAAATTGTGGTTGTCTCGTGAGCGTTAACACCGAGCCCAGCTGACAAAGCACCTTGTGGGTCGAAATCTACTAGCAGAACTTTACGACCGTATTCGGCGAGCGCAGCAGACATGTTGATTGAGGTAGTGGTCTTGCCAACGCCACCCTTTTGGTTGCACATAGCAATGATTCTGGCTGGGCCGTGGTTAGCCAGTGGCTTAGGCGCAGGAAAACGAGTGTCCGTTGCCTTCTTCTTAGATTCAGCCATGATTTCCTCCCGAAATTCCGCTACCACTTACTTGTAATAGCCTACCGTCACAGCCAGCTAGCGCCTTGCCCTTGGATGAGCCGTTGCATAAATTTCTCGAAGTCGGTCAACGGTCACAAGTGTGTAAATCTGCGTGGTTGCGACCGATGCGTGACCAAGTAGTTCCTGCACTACACGCACATCTGCGCCGCCTTCAAGCAAGTGAGTGGCGAATGAGTGTCTCAGTGTGTGCGGAGAGACTTCAGATTCAAGGTCAGCATCTGCGGCGGCATCTGCAATGATTTGCCACACGCTCTGGCGACTCAGTCTTGAACCACGCTGATTGAGAAAAAGTGCCGGAGTGCCGGTGTTTTTACTGACGAGAAAGGGTCGTGCCCTTACCAGATAGGCCTGTAGTGTCGCCTGGGCATATTTACCGACCGGTACCACCCGTTCCTTTGAGCCTTTTCCAAATAGCCGAATCAATGTTGGGTCAAGCAAGTCGTCGAGATCAAGATTTACTATTTCGCTTACTCTGGCACCGGTTGCATAGAGCAATTCGAGCAATGCTCGGTTTCGAACTCTTGAAGGTTCAACTTGAGCCAGGCCAACGTCGGCTGTTTCGGAACTTGTCAAAGCATCCGGGCCTGCCGCAGTCAGCAGTCTCTCGACTGCCTCGATTGAAATTGCTTTTGGAATATTTCTTGGCGACTTCGGCGGTTTGATTGGCGCTGCTGCATCTTGGCTGGTCACCCCTTCGAAAAGCCAAAATCTATGCAACCCTCTAACGGCCGCGAGTACCCGGGCAATTGAAGCTGCAATCAGTCCATCGGTCGCTCCAAGAAAAATTACAAACGCTTGGATGTGGGATTCAGTGATTTGTTCAGGTGCCGAAATCGAATTAGTGATTAGAAAATCTGAATATCTTTGCAAGTCGGCTTTATATGCCTTTAGGGTATTTTTCGCAGAACCTTTTTCGATGGCCAAGTGTCTGAGGTAAACCCCAATAGCATCGTCAAGTTTTGACATCAGGCAGTTATACCCAGTTTCAAGGCTGCGGCCATGATGCCAACAACTGCACTCGGGTTCTTCATGTCGCCAACCAAAACACTAGTGAGGGCCTCGCGGAATGGCACCCAGGTAATTTCGAGGTCAACCTCTTCACCCTCAAGAGGCTGGTCATAGCCTTGGTGGCGAAGATCTTTCGCGATGAAAATTTCTATGGTTTCATCATTACCGCCAGGAGTGGTGTGAAACGCAATTAGTTCATCCCAGGAATTTGCAATGTAACCGGTTTCTTCAAGCAACTCTCGCTTGGCAGCTTCTAGCTTTGACTCGCCCGGTTGGTCTAACAAACCGGCTGGAATCTCCCAAAGATATTCTCGAACCGGGTGACGATATTGCTTAATTAGCAGAACTTCGTTCGCTTCATTGATAGCCAACACCGCAACAGCTCCGGTGTGCTTCACGAATTCACGCTTTAGCTGTTCACCTTGGTAGTCAAAAGTTTCTCGCACCACATCCCAGATGCGACCCGCAAAGACAACCTCACGCTCTGAAACTTCAAGCGCGACAGGTTGGTCTTTAGGCATCCTTTACCTCAAACAACTTGTTTGATGCTTGACGGTCAATCGCTGCCACGACTAACCCACTAAAAAGCGGGTGAGCCTTTGTAGGTCGCGAACGGAACTCAGGGTGCGCCTGGGTCGCAACGTAGTATGGGTGAACTTCACGAGGCAGCTCGACAAACTCAACGAGGTGATCATCTGGCGACGTTCCAGAGAAGACTAAGCCGGCTTCAGAGATCTGTGAACGATAGTTGTTGTTCACCTCGTAACGGTGACGGTGACGCTCTTCGACGCTTTCAGAACCGTAAACTCCAGCCACGATCGAACCAGGCTGCAACTTTGCAGTGTAGAGACCGAGACGCATTGTGCCTCCCATGTCTCCCCCAGCAAGGATGTCTACCTGCTCGGCCATGGTTGCAATTACCGGGTACTTTGCGTCAGCATCAAACTCAGTAGACGATGCGCCTTCAAGACCAACAATGTTGCGGGCATATTCAATGACCATGCACTGAAGGCCCAAGCAGAGGCCAAGAGTAGGAATCTTGTTCTCGCGGGCAAACTTTAGTGCTCCGAGCTTGCCCTCGATGCCACGAACACCGAAACCACCTGGGATGCAAATGCCATCAACGTCGGCTAGGGCTTCGCGAGCACCTTCTTCGGTTTCGCAGCTGTCTGAGGCGATCCACTTGATGTTCACCTTGGCCATGTTTGCAAAACCACCTGCACGAATCGCCTCTGTCACCGAGAGGTAGGCGTCAGGCAGGTCGATGTACTTACCGACCAAACCAATTGTTACCTGGTGCTTTGGGTGGTGAACAGCATCCAGCACACCCTGCCAACGGCTCCAGTCCACTTCGCCAGCTTTGTTGCCAAGCCCAAGGCGCTCAATCACGTATGAGTCGAGGCCTTCTTCATTCAAAACGGTAGGCACGTCGTAGATGCTTGAAGCATCTGCGGCTGTGATTACTGCCTTCACATCGATGTCACACATGAGGGCAATTTTGTTCTTGATCGAATCAGGCAAGGCACGGTCTGAACGACAAACCACTGCGTCAGGCTGAATACCAATTGATCGCAAAGTCGCAACTGAGTGCTGGGTTGGCTTGGTTTTTAACTCACCAGATGCAGCTAGATACGGCACCAAAGAAACATGAATGTAAAACACATTGTCGCGGCCTACTTCATGACGAATCTGGCGAGCAGCTTCAATGAAAGGCTGAGACTCAATGTCGCCAACTGTGCCACCGATTTCGGTGATGATTACGTCTGGAGCAGGGACATCGTGCGACTGAAGTCGCATGCGGCGCTTGATTTCGTTGGTGATGTGAGGAATTACCTGAACAGTGTCACCAAGGTACTCACCACGACGCTCGCGCGCGATTACGGTTGAATAAATTTGACCGGTGGTCACGTTGGCCGACTGCCCAAGGTTAATGTCTAGAAAGCGCTCGTAGTGGCCGATGTCAAGGTCGGTTTCAGCACCGTCATCAGTGACAAAGACTTCACCGTGCTGAAAGGGGTTCATAGTGCCTGGATCAACGTTTAGATACGGATCCAATTTCTGCATAACGACTTTCAAGCCGCGTGCTCGTAAAAGGTTGCCTAAACTCGAGGCGGTCAAGCCCTTACCGAGTGATGATGCAACACCTCCGGTGACGAAAATGTGACGTGTAATACCGGAATCCATAGTCTCTGCCATGGGATATCAGTTTATCAAAAGAGCACAGCCGGATTGACCGAAACGCTTAAAAGGCTTGCGTGTTTAGGCAAATTCTGCGCGAGCAAGTTCTAGAAGTTCGCTGGCGTGCACACGTGCTGAATCGGAATCAGCTAAACCCGAGAGCATTCGAGCCAACTCCCCTACTCGAGCATCATTCGAGAGCGATCGAACATCGCTGGCTGTAAATGAATCAGAGGTGTTTTTCATCACTTGTAGGTGGTGGGTAGCAAAGGCGGCAACCTGCGCGAGGTGGGTAACTACTATCACCTGGGCCTGTTGGGCTAGCTTTGCCAATCGCCTTCCGACCTCAATTGCAGCAGCACCGCCGACTCCGGCATCCACTTCGTCAAAAATGAAAGTAGGCGCTTGCTCGCTCTGTGCAAGAACTACTTCGATGGCAAGCATGATTCTTGAAAGTTCACCGCCGCTGGCGCCTTTACCGAGTGGTCTCGGTTCAGCGCCTGGGTAAGAAGACAACAAAATCTCAATCGAATCAGAACCAAAAACCGTGAAAGTCTCGGTAGAAACAACTCGAACCACCAAAGTAGCGCCGCCCATTGCCAACGTGGCCAGCTCTTTGGTTACTTGGCTAGCCAGACTTTGGCCTGCGGTTTCACGAATTTTATGGAGGTTTTGAGCATCTCGCTCGAGCTGCGAGCGGAGTTCTGTTTCCTGCGACTCTAGAAGGCTGATGCGATCACCCGAAGAATCTAGAGACAGCATGCGATCTGAAGATGACTCCACCAAAGTTAATAGGCCATCGAAATCAACGTCATATTTGCGTTTCAAGCTATTTATCAGGGCGCGACGCTCCTGAATGCCCTCAAGATTCAAGGCCCCCTCCGACTCTAGGTCGGTTAGGTAAGAAGATATTTCAGCCGCCAAATCATTGACTTGAAAACCAATTTCTCGCAATCGCTCAGCCAGTGATGCCAGAGAAGGGTCATGATTTGATACCGATTCGAGTGCCTTTCGGGCACTACCCAACAACGAGACAGCATCTGTTGAATCGTCAAAATTTTCAGTAGATAAATATTCATGCGCGCTGGTGGCAGCTACCCGAAGCTCCTCGGTAAACCCTAGTCTCGCTGCTTGCTCAGCTAGCAAAGCATCTTCACCAGGTTGAAGGTGTGCCGCCTCAAGTTCTTCAACAGTGGCTCGTAATTCCTCAGCTTCACTTAGCCTCGCAGCCAGTGATGTTTTCAACTCGGCTAGCTCTTCTGAGCAAGCTCGCCAGCTTCTGAAGGTCGATTGGTATGAAGTCAAAGCTTTGGCACATTCCAGACCTGCGAACTGGTCTAATGCCTCACGTTGGGCAACTGCAGACTTCAAACGAATCTGATCAGATTGACCATGCACCACGACCAGGCGCTGCCCAATTTCGCTGAGTAGATTTACTGGAACCGCTCTTCCTGCAGCCGATGCACGACTTCGACCCTCAGAAGAAACCGATCGACTAAGAATTAATTCGCCATCATCTAGAGAAACTCCAGCTTCTTCAAGTCGAGCTGAAATATCAGCTGTGTTATTGAGAAACCATCGGCCCTCTACCGAAGCCAAATCTTGCCCACGGCGCACAGAACTGCTATCTGATCGCTCACCGAGCAACAAACCCAAAGCCGTTAACACCATCGTTTTGCCGGCACCGGTTTCACCGGTCAGGACGTTAAGACCAGATTTAAAAGTCAACCGCGCTTCTTCGATGACTCCAAGATCACGGATGTTAATTTCTTCGATCAAGAGTTTGCCCTTTCATCAGGGCCTCGCCAACCAGCAACTGGGAGTGAAAATTTACTGACCAAACGGTTCGTGAAACTACTCTCATGAACACGTGCAAGTCTTACCGGAGTTGCTGACTTTATAACCTCTACGCGAGCACCAGGAGGTAACTCCCAAGATCTTCTTCCATCACACCATAGAATTCCGTGACCAGCACTTCGATACAAAACTTCAACAGCCAGTTTTGCATCAGGTTTGATTACTAGAGGCCTTGCAAAAAGAGCATGCGCGCTAAGCGGCACAAGCAGAAGCGCATCAACCGATGGCCAAACAACCGGGCCTCCGGCAGAAAACGCGTAGGCCGTTGAACCAGTAGGAGTAGAAATTACAATTCCATCGCAACCGAAGGTTGACAGTGGGTTTCCTTCTACCTCGACCACAACCTCCAGCATTCGCTCTCGAGCGCTTTTCTCGATGGTTGCCTCGTTTAGTGCCCAAGTTCTGTAAACCTCAGCGCCATCGACTATCACCGAGACATCAAGCGCCAATCGATCCTGAATCACATATTCGCGGTCAACAACTTTTTGAACCGTGTCAGATAAGCCATCACGCTCACTCTCAGCGAGAAAACCAATGTGGCCAAGGTTGATGCCCATGACTGGCACCGCTTCGTTTCGAACTATCTCTGCAGCTTTCAAAATAGTGCCATCGCCACCAAGAACCATCACTAGCTCTAGTTGAGACTCCATGCACCCAGTACCCAATTCTGCGACTTTAGTCACGATGTCTGGCGACAATTCACTGTCACGTGCGTGAGTTTTGAACTCCTGAAGTTCAATTGAAGTCATTACAGGAGTGATGCCAGCGGCGACAAGCTGCTGAACGGTTACCTGAGCAGCTGCAATTGCATCATCGCGTCGGGTATGAGAAACGACTAAAACAAACCTAGGTTCGTTCATTTGGTCTCCTTGGCGAGCGATTCAATCCTGTCCGTCCATTTTGACCGATTAACCGGTTCTTTGGCACTAATCCACAGCAAGTATTCAATGTTGCCGTGAGTACCCGGCAGTTCTGATTTTTCAATTCCACGGATACCAAGACCCAGTCTGTGCGCCTCATCGACAACCTGTTTTATCGCTCCAGCTCGCAAACGGTGGTCAGTGACTAAACCGTGTGCACTGAGCGACTGTTTTCCGACTTCGAATTGCGGCTTTATCAGCAATACCATTTCAGCGTTCGGCGCAGTGTCCCTAATCTGTTCCAAAACAAGAGTTAAAGAAATGAAAGACAAATCCCCAACCACTACGTCAATCGAAATCTCAGAGACTGGCACTTCACTGCGCTCTGATAAGGATTCAAGCGAAAGATCGCGGGCGTTGAAGCCCTCCATACTGATCACATGGCTATTTTCAACTAATTCAGGCACCATTTGGTCGTGCCCAACGTCAATTGCAAATACTCGAGAAACACCCCGACGCAGCAGGACATCGGTGAAGCCACCGGTTGAGGCGCCCACATCAAGCGCGGTTTTTCCAACCAGTTCAATGTCAGTGAAGACATCCAAGGCTTTGGCCAATTTAAAGCCGGCACGGCTAACGTAATCAACAGCTTCGAGCACACTGATGCGATCGGTTTCAAGGATTCCCTGCGAGGCCTTACGGGCCGCCCTTCCGTTTACCAGAACGCGATCAGCCTCAACCAACGAAGCAGCGTGATTTCTCGAACGGGCAAGCCCACGCTCGACCAAAGCCAAGTCAACACGCATTAGTTTTGCGCTGAATTCGGATTTTCGTTGAGAATTGCCTCAAGCTGCTCTCTAACGCTGGCAAATGCCGAAGGCTGTTCTTCGAGTTGTAGCTCAGAAATTCTCTGCACTTCAATATTTACCTGTGAAACCAATTCTTCTGACATAACTTAAGCCTATTCGTAAAGAGCTGGTTCAACATCCAAACCATAAATCGGTGTATCACTCGCATAAATAACTGCACAGGCAGCTCTCAGCGCGCTCAAAGACTTAGGGTCTCCATGCGTAACAACTACTTTGGTACCAAGCAATTCGACTTCGGCTTCAGCACATGAGAAACCTCGTTTTGTCTTTTTTGGCTGGTCATAGGGCGCGAGCAATTCCGACAGGTTTCCAACAATGTACGTCGGCCTACCCTCTGGTTTGATTCCGAGAACTTCTTTTCTAGTGCTTACACCAGTCAAAACAAGAACCGAATCCATACCAGCACGATTGGCGCCGATGATGTCGGTATCAATGCGATCTCCGATAAACAATGCTTTCTTTGCGCCAAAGTGATTGGTTGCTGTGTGATAAATCGCTGGCTCAGGTTTTCCGGCAACAAGCGGCAGCTGACCAACAGCAGTGTGCACGGCCGAAACCAATGTTCCATTGCCTGGAGCTAAACCTTTTTCTTGCGGAAGAGTCCAGTCCTGATTTGTAGCTACCCACTTCGCGCCAGCCTGAATCGAATACGCTGCTTCAGCCAAATGCTTCCATGCAACATCTGGTGCAAAACCCTGAACCACCGCAGCAGGTTTGTCATCAGAATTCTCGGCAAGGATGAATCCACCCTCAAGAACGCGAGCACGCAAGCCGTCGCCACCAACAACCAGAACTTTGGCTCCGGCAGGGATAATTTGTGAAAGCATTTCAACGGCCGTTTTACCGGAGCCAATGATGTTTTCGGGCAAGCAGGTTAGACCGAAACCAGCTAATTGATCGGCGATGGCCTCAGGTTTACGCGAGGAATTATTGGTCACATAGCCAATAGGTAGTCCCTGCTTGGCCAGCGTGTTTAAAGTTTCGGGCGCACCAGCAATAGCATTTGAGCCTTCAAATACAACTCCGTCTAAATCAGACAGAAGAACGTCGTATTGCCCCCAAACTTTAGCGGTCACGGAACCCACCCGGGCGCTTACCGAAAGTGCGAGGCTGACGCTCTGAGTCACGACTTGAACTTCTAGACGGTCGATCCGAATCGGAGTTGAATCTGCGAGCCTGACGCTCATCATCACGACGCTGAGTAAACCCCTCGCGTCTTGGTGCAAAACCTTCACGCCTAGGACGATCCTCTTCACCCTCGCGAGGTTCCCAAATCTTGCGTTCGGCTAGAACTGGAATCTCAATTTCTTCAAGAACCTGGAACACTTCATCTTCAGGGCCAGGGTTGCCAAGAAGCGCCGAATCTGCGCGATCAGCAAGTTCAAACCATCGCTTTGACTCTGCGTCACGGCCAAGCACATCGAGAGTATCGGCGTAGGCACGAAACAATGCAGGCGAATAATTGAAAACTTTCTCAGGGTTTAACTCAGGAATCTGCAACTCGGCAAGCGCCAAATCATTTTCACCCCTGTCAAGGCGGGCACCAGACATGGCGATGGCAAGGTTTACCCGAACGCCAGCAGAGAGAGTGTTTCGGTCAACTGAACGACCTACTTCCAGTGCGCGTTCAGGTCTTCCAAGCCCACGTTCTGAATCAACAATTAGCGGCAGCTGATCATTTGATCCTGAAATTCGACGGTGGGTAAGCAACTCTCGTAGCGCAAGAGCGAAGTCGCCAACCGTATAGGCAGTAACGCCAACAACCTCTCGGACCATTGCAATTCGACCAGCGCGTTCCGCAGCCGCAAGTGCATGGCGATGCGCAAGGTCAGGATCCTGGTCAATCAACAAACCAACCATGGCCAAGTGTCTTGCGACCTTCTCAGCGTTCTCAGGAGTAAGGGTTTTTAGCTGAACTCGAATGCCGAGCTCTAAGTCTTGTTCAGTGATTTCATCTGGGATTACCGGGCTCTTGGGTTTATCAGGATTGAAAGGACGCGCGACTCGGTCCTGCCAAGCCGGGCGTGGTGCATTGCCCTCACCGCGCTGTGCGCGACCCGATGGCGCATCCTGGCGCTTGTCATATCCGCCACGTCCAGTGCCTGTGCCAGCACTACGTTCACGTGGCTGGTCATCACGACGCGAACGTCCATCTGCTGGACGCTTACCGTAATCGCGATCGCTCATGAATGACTCCTCAGTATTTATATATGCATGTTAAACGACAATGGCCACCTCGAAAGGTGGCCATTGCCATAAATTAAGT
>CAZIFS010000019.1:0-20352 GCA_964539165.1 uncultured Rhodoluna sp.
CTATCGGTTAACAGCCGATTGCTCTGCCAATTGAGCTACCGAGGAATGTTGTTTTTGCAACTTGAAAAGATTACCAAAGTTTTGGGTGACAAGTCGGCGATTTACAGAAATTAGTAGCCGAGCTCAGCCGAAACCTCACCAACAAGGGCTTCTCCCCCAAAGAACGCGTGAACATTTTCGCGAATTCGATCTGAAAAAAGTCGAACGACCATTTCGCGGGTGTCAGCGGTGTGCGGGGTGATGAGAATGTTTTTTGCCTGCCAAAGCGGATGCTCCTCAGGTAATGGTTCGGGGTCGGTTACATCCAAGGCGGCACCGGCAAGCTCACCTGATGAAAGCGCATCGATTAGATCATCGGTGTGAACCAAAGGGCCTCGGGCAATGTTGACCAGATAGGCCGACGCTTTCATAGCCTCGAAAGCTCGGCGGTTGAAGACACGAGTTGTTTCACTGGTCAGTGCCGCGGTGATTACAACGAGATCTGCTTTTGGAAGTTCGTTGACTAATTCACTCGAGGCCAGAACCGCCGCAACACCAGGCATGTGCTGTGGCCTTTTTCGTAGAACCGTTATATTTGCGCGGAATGGCGCCAGAAGATTCACCAATTCTTCGGTGATACCGCCACCGCCATAAATCAAGACATTCGAATCAAAAAGAGTGACGGCAAAAGATTTTCCCCAACTTGTTGCACGCACGCGATCAGGAATGGCGCGCATAAGCGCAAGAGAAAGAGCAAGGGCATGCTCGGCTACTGGCTCACGGTATGAACCTTTGGCTGATGTGAATCGAACATCTCGTTTGATTACATCCGAGAATGCATCGACTCCAGCAAAGGGTAACTGCACCCATTCAATTTGGGGGTTTGAATCAAGAAGTTCTGCAAGGGCTTTGGGCTGGCCATAGTCGGTCCAAATCAATGCTCGAACTTTGCTCGAAAGCTTAGACAGAGTGCCACCGGCGTCACTGACTGCGGATTCATATTCAGCGAAGCTGCGTGGTTCGATGGCGACGAGATTGGTCACGCTATACCTGGAGCCTTCGGCGCTCGTTCTCTAACTCAACAAGTTGCCTCTGTATAGTTGCGCTTTCATCAGGATTCGAAACCGAGTCAACACGGCGCAGAGCCGCTAGTAGGTTTGCCTTGGTGTGAGCCAGCACATTGATCAGAGCACGGTTTATGACGCCCTTACCATAACGGTTTAAACCATCGAGGTCATGAGCCGGAAGAGCATGCGCTGCAATCTCTCTCAAAAGTGGGTGCAATGCTTCGGGCGTTGATTCGGCAATAATGCGAAGCCAATCGGAGGAATTCTGAGAGCTAAGGCTGGTACCAATAGCTTCAAGAATTGCATTGTGAGCAGGTGAACTGAAGCCATCGCGAACAATTCGAATCAATTGTTCAGCATTAAAACTTGAAGGAACTTGAATTAGCACCTCGAGCACCTGGCGTTCGAAGCGGGTGATCGGATCGGCAAGATTCGGCCTAGAAAACTCGTTCGCGGCCAACTGTAAATCGGCTTCGGGATCAGCCACAGGAGCAGATGCATCAACTCGGATTGGTGCAACAGCTTCTTTTCTAACGGTTTTGCCTGCAGAATCTACAAGCGCGGCCACTTCGTTGGTATCTAGGTTCACCCAACCAGCTAATTCGCGTGTATAGGCGGGGCGCATTGCTGAATCGCGAATTGCTGCAACTACAGGCGCTGCTGCGCGCGCAGCCCCAACTCGACCTTCAATAGTCGCTAAATCAAATTTGGAAATCTTTTGTTTAATAGCGAATTCAAAGAGCGGCTTCTTGTTATCTATCATTAGACGAACAGCTTCATCGCCTTTTTCCGTTCTAAGATCGCACGGGTCTAAACCATCTGGTCCAATGGCCACAAAAGTTTGAGCAGAGAATTTTTCTGAATCGGCAAATGCTCTCATCGCGGCCTTCTGACCAGCAGCATCAGGGTCGAAAGTGAAAATCACCTGGGCGGGCGAATCTTTTTCGGCAGACAGCATTCGGTTAATTATTCGGATGTGACCGTCACCAAATGCGGTACCGCAAGTTGCAACAGCAGTGGTCACACCAGCTAGGTAACAGGCCATCACATCTGTGTAGCCTTCGACAACAACTACCTGCTGGGTTTTCGAGATGTCTTTCTTGGCCAAGTCGATTCCGTAAAGGACTTGCGATTTGTGGTACACGAGCGTGTCGCTGGTGTTTAGGTATTTTGGCCCCTGATCGTCGTCATAGAGCTTTCGCGCCCCAAAGCCAATTACCTGCGAAGTCGAATCGCGAATTGGCCAGATCAATCTGCCGCGGAATTTGTCGTACGCGCCTTTTTCGCTCTTTGTGGCCAAACCCGCAGTCACAAGTTCGTCGAGGGTGAATCCCTTGGCAACGAGGTGATCAACGAGGTTATTCCATCCCTGTGGCGCATAGCCAATACCGAAGAGCTCCGAGGCTGACTTGTCAAAACCTCTACCCTTCAAAAAATCACGACCTGGGATTGCCCCCTCGGTCATCAATTGAGATTGAAAGTAGGCTGCAGCTGCAGCATTTGCCTCTAAAACCCTTGAACGCTGACCCTGGTCAATAGCTGGACCACCCTCTTCATACGTGAGGGTGAATCCGACTCGAGCAGCTAGTTTCTCAACTGCTTCATAGAACGATAAAGAATCCATTTGCTGAAGAAACTTGTAAACATCGCCACCTTCACCGCAACCAAAGCAGTGATAAAAACCCTGCATGGGCCTAACGTTAAACGACGGCGACTTTTCATCGTGAAATGGGCAAAGACCCTTGAGCGAACCAACGCTAGCCGGACGCAACGCAACGTATTCGCCAATCACATCAGCGATATTTACGCGTGACTTGACCTCTTCGATATCACGAGCACGGATTTTGCCAGCCATTAGGTTGACCCCCGCCCTTAACTCTTCGAACCAATAAGTTTGTGATGCAAATTAATTGCACTCTGGTCAGTCAATGATGCCACTTGGTCGACAATTACGCGTCGCTGCGATACCTCGTCTAATGCTTTCGACCACGCGGAGGCGCAGTAGGCATCCAAGTGTTTGCCATTTTGAGCCAAGAGCGCGTCTGATAGTTCAACCAAAATGGCGCGCTGCCATTCGTAAAACGGGCGTCTTGATTCATGCGACATTAGAAAAGCAGAGACAATTCCTTTAAGAACCGCGATTTCCTGCTTCACAGATGTTGGCACGACGATGTTGGTGCCGTACCGAACCATTGACCCTTCACCAGCAGCGCTGACGATTGCATCAGTAGTCTGGCTGACGAAACGTCCAATCAAAGCACTGCTTAGGTTCTTGAGTGTTCCCTGCTCTTGAGCGGTGCTCGAATAGCTCTTGAGCCAGTGAGGCATTAGTTTGAGTCGCTCAAGAGCGGCGTCGAGTTCTTGCTCGCTGAATACACCAAAACTCCAAGCCGAAATCTTTGCGAGCAGTTCTGATTCGGCAGATGAATCATTTAGAACTGATAGGTCTACGTAACCCGCAACAACTGCATCTTCAAAATCATGAACTGAATAGGCGACATCGTCTGCGAAATCCATGACCTGAGCTTCAACGCTCTTGGTTCGCGAAGGAGCGCCTTGGCGCAGCCATTCGAAAACCGGCAAGTCGTCTTCGTAAACACCAAACTTGATTGCGTGATCGGTGGCTCCAGCTGACTCGGCAAGAGTCCATGGATACTTGACCGTTGCATCCAAGCTGGCACGGGTCAGATTCAAACCAAAAGGCACACCGGCGGAATCAAACACCTTTGGTTCAATTCGAGTTATGAGACGAAGAGTTTGAGCATTTCCTTCGAAGCCGCCAATTTCACTTGCCCATTCATTGAGGGCTCGTTCGCCATTGTGACCAAAAGGTGGATGCCCGAGGTCGTGAGCCAAGCAGGCCATGTCAACGATGTCTGAATTCAAACCTAGGTCGGTAGCCATTTCACTTCCGATTTGGGCGACCTCAAGTGAGTGAGTTAATCGGGTGCGAGCAAAATCGCCACCAGATGGTGACAGTACCTGGGTTTTAGCGCCGAGTCGACGCAGAGCTGAAGAATGCACAACTCGTGCTCTGTCTCGGGCAAATTCTCCGCGACGGGCAATTGAGGTGCGTTCTTCGGGTAGAAAGCGCTCACGATCGAAATCTGTGTATCCATCTTCAAATTCATAGCGTTGATTCATTAGCCTCCGGACACCCCGATTTCTGCATCTTGTAGGACCGAACGTTGATTACCAACCAATTCACGTGACTGAAGCCAATTCTCGGGCAGAGCACATACTTTGGCACCACCGAGTCGACCACGAGGCCCCTCAGCTTCTTCGCCCGGATAAGGCTCAGTTCGATCCAGAGTTCCAAGAATTTCATCCATGTGCGACAAAGATTCAACCTGGGCCAATGCAGCTCGAAACTCACCACCGACCGGATATCCCTTGAAATACCAAGCCACATGTTTTCGAATGTCGCGACAGGCGTGCTCTTCAGACTCGAAAAACTCAATTAGCAATTCCGCATGACGTTTGAAGGCATCGGCTACCTGGCCAAGGTTTGGCTGGATTGGCGATATTGCGGCATTTGAATTTGGATCACGCAGGTATTCGTCGAAGGCAGCTTGCAAGTCACCGAAAAGCCACGGACGACCGAGGCAACCGCGACCGACAACCACACCATCCACGCCAGTTTCTCGCATCATTCGAATGGCATCACCGGCAGACCAGATGTCACCGTTTCCTAGAACCTGCACATCAGGAAGCGCCTCGCGTAAAGTCGCAATACTCCCCCAGTCGGCGTTGCCCGAGTAGTACTCAGAAGCAGTGCGACCGTGAAGCGCAATGGCAGTAACGCCGGCATCTCTAGCCGCTTTACCGGCATCAAGATAGGTGAGGTGATCGGCATCGATACCTTTTCGCATTTTGACGGTGAGCGGGATATCTCCCGCCGCCTTTACAGCCGCTGTGACAATTGAAGAGAAGAGATCTTGCTTCCAAGGAAGAGCGGCGCCTCCACCCTTGCGAGTGACTTTAGGAACCGGGCAACCAAAGTTTAGGTCGATGTGATCCGCACGATCTTCGGCTACCAGCATGGTAACGGCTTCAGCGATTGTCTTTGGATCTACTCCGTAGAGCTGCACTGATCTGATGTCTTCAGATTCGTGGTGGCCTACCAATCTAAGGGATTCCTCAGTACGTTCGACAAGGGCCCTTGATGTAACCATCTCAGACACAAACAGCCCACCGCCGAATTCACGACACAGGCGACGAAAGGCAGTGTTGGTGATTCCGGCCATTGGCGCCAAAACCACAGGGGTCTTGATACCGATCGAGCCGTATTGCAACGCTGGCTTTGTGCCGTTATCCATGAATTTAAGAAACCAACTTAGAAGCTAGGTAGCCACGAAGTTTGTCTAGCGAAACACGCTCTTGCTGCATTGTGTCGCGCTCACGAACCGTTACCGCCTGGTCATCGAGAGTGTCGAAGTCAACCGTGATGCAGAATGGAGTACCAATTTCATCCTGACGACGGTAACGACGGCCAATAGCGCCTGAATCATCGAAATCGATGTTCCAGTGACCACGAAGGTCAGCTGCCAAATTGCGAGCAATCGGAGAAAGGTCTTCGTTGCGAGAAAGCGGAAGCACGGCTGCCTTGACTGGCGCTAAGCGGTAATCAAGACGCAAAACAGTGCGAACATCAACTCCGCCCTTGGTGTTTGGTGCTTCATCTTCTGAATAAGCATCAACCAGGAACGCCATCAATGAACGGGTCAGGCCAGCAGCCGGCTCGATTACGTATGGGAACCAACGCTCACCCTTAACCTGGTCAAAGTAGCTTAGGTCAGAACCAGATTCGCGAGAGTGAGTACTCAAATCGAAATCGGTGCGGTTAGCAATGCCTTCCAGCTCGCCAAACTCGCTGCCGGGGAATCCAAACTTGTACTCGATGTCTACGGTGCGCTTTGAATAGTGGGAAAGCTTCTCTTTGGCGTGCTCGTATAGGCGCAGGTTATCTGGGTTGATACCTAGATCGGTATACCAGTTCATGCGCTGTTCGATCCAGTAATCATGCCACTGTTCATCGGTTCCTGGCTCGACAAAGAACTCCATCTCCATTTGCTCGAACTCGCGAGTTCTAAAGATGAAGTTTCCAGGGGTGATTTCGTTTCGGAATGACTTGCCGATTTGACCAATGCCGAACGGTGGCTTCATGCGAGCCGCACCAAGAACGTTGGCGAAGTTCACGAAAATACCCTGAGCCGTTTCTGGGCGAAGGTAGTGAAGACCCTCTTCGGCGGCTACTGGGCCAAGAAAAGTCTGAAGCAGGCCGTTGAACGCCTTTGGTTCAGTCCAAATGTCTTTGCCACCGCAGTTTGGGCAGTTGATGTCTGCCATGCTCTCTGGAGCACGACCCTTTTTCTCCTCAAAAGCCTCTTCAAGGTGATCCTGACGAAAACGCTTGTGGCAACTGGTGCATTCGATAAGCGGGTCTGAGAACTCCTTGACGTGCCCCGAAGCCTCCCATACCTTGCGAGGCAAAATCACTGATGAATCAAGGCCGACGATGTCGTCGCGGCTCTGGACCATCGTGCGCCACCACTGCTTTTTAATGTTTTCTTTGAGTTCCACACCGAGTGGTCCGTAGTCCCAAGCTGAACGGCTACCGCCATAAATCTCGCCGGCCTGGAAGACAAATCCGCGACGCTTCGCGAGTGAAATTACTGAATCTAGACGATTTGGGGTAGCCACTTAAACTCCTTGCCCAAGCTGGATGCCTGGCACTTGTTCGAAGTTATAAGTCTACTTTGATGAACCAGTATTTGGCTTGTCGACAGCGCCACCAAAACGACGATCACGACCTGAATAAGCGTCAATTGCCTCCCACAGTGTCGTGCGATTGAAGTCAGGCCAGAGAGTGTCGAGGAAGACGAACTCGGCATATGCAGACTGCCACAGTAAGAAATTTGAGGCCCGCTGCTCGCCCGAACTTCTCAAAAACAAGTCAACGTCGGGCAGATAGTTGGTGTTCAAATATTTTTGAACAGTTTTTTCAGTTACCGAACCTGGTTTGAGTTTGCCACTGGCAACGTCATGGGTAATTGCGTTGATCGCATCCGTGATCTCGATTCGAGACCCATAGTTCACACACATGGTCAAAGTTAGGGTGTCATTATTGCGAGTCAGTTTCTCGGCAGCTTTCAGCTCGCTAATCACCGAAAGCCAAAGCTTCGGGCGTCTGCCGGCCCAACGAATTCGAACACCCCAAGCATTCAGCTGATCGCGTCGCTTGCGAAGGACCTCACGATTGAAGCCCATCAAGAAACGAACTTCATCGGGTGAGCGCTTCCAATTCTCGGTAGAGAATGCATAAACGGTTAGGTTTTTGACTCCTGCTTGAATGGCGCCTGCAACGACGTCTAGCAGTGCAGCCTCGCCTGCCTTGTGCCCTTCGACACGAGTCAAACCACGTGCGTTCGCCCAGCGACCGTTTCCATCCATGACGATCGCGATGTGCTTCGGAACTGCGTTGGGCTCAAAATCAGGCACTTCGAATTGGGGCTTTGCTACCGGTAAAAACTCACTCATTTTCGCTCCACATGTTGAAGAGATTTTAGCCCGCGTTCAATGTGCCACTGGCTGTATGCCGAAACAATTCCTGAAGCTGCCGCTCGAATCGACTCTGGCGAGGCGTCAGCCACCTGCCAGTCACCCGACAACAGAGCACCAAGCAATTCACCAGTTCGCTCATCAATTACGGCAGCGCCGGCGGGGCGACATTCACGACAAACCACACCGCCAAGCTGCATGACAAATGCCTGATGTGGCCCTGGTTCGCCGCAGTGAGCGCAATCGATAAAGTTTGGTGCCCAACCGGCAATCGACAAGGCTCTAAGCAAATATGAATCAAGAATTAGCGATGCGTCATGGTCGGCATTGGCCAATGATCTAAGTGCACCAACCAGCAGAAGGTATTGCTGAGGCGAGCTGTCTTCGCCGGTTAACTTCTCTGCGGTTTCAACCATCGCCGTGGCGGCGGTATAACTTCGGTAGTCGGCGATGATTTCGCGGCCGTATGCGCCAATAGATTCAACTTGATTGACAACATCCAGGGTTCGGCCTTCGTAGAACTGAGCTTCAACAACCATGAATGGTTCTAGTCGCGCACCAAATTTGGAGCCAGTGCGTCTAACTCCTTTGGCAACAGCACGTATTTGCCCGTTGTATCTAGACAACATTGTGACGATGCGATCTGCTTCACCCAATTTATGGGTGCGCAAAATTACCGCTTCATCTTTGTACGTAGGCACAGTGCAAGTATCCGCCTAAAGCAGAGTTTTAGGCGCGAAGGGCTCGGTTTACCGCAGAAATTACGGCCTTGAGCGACGCTGTCGAAATGTCACCGTCGATACCAACACCCCAAAGAACTTGCCCGCTCACTTCGAGTTCGATGTAGGCAGCTGCCATAGCGTCGCCACCCTCGCTGAGTGTGTGCTCAACATAGTCGAGAAGGCGAACCTTCACGTCTTGCTGCTCTAGAACACTCAGGAACGCTGAAATAGGTCCGTTGCCGGTTCCATGAGCTTCAAGTTCACCGGTTCCGTCGCGCAAAATAATGTTGAGATCGACAACACCATTCATGTCGCTCTCGGTGCGCATCTTCTTGAGTTCGAATCGGCCCCACTTTAGGTCAATTCGATCTGCCGGAGCCGGCAGGTACTCGTCGGTGAAGATATCCCAAAGCATGGCCGACGATACTTCTCCGCCAGACTGATCAGTCTTATTCTGAACAACTCTTGAGAACTCAATCTGTAGTTTTCGCGGAAGATCAAGTGAGTGGTCAGTCTTCAAAAGATAAGCAACGCCACCCTTGCCCGACTGCGAATTAACACGGATGACCGCCTCATATGAACGACCTACGTCTTTAGGGTCAATCGGTAGATAAGGAACTGCCCAAACTAGGTCATCGACTGAAACACCCTTCTCATCAGCCTCTTTGGCCATGAGTTCGAAGCCCTTCTTGATCGCATCTTGGTGCGAACCTGAAAATGCGGTGTAAACCAAATCGCCACCATACGGTGCGCGCTCAGGAACGGCAAGCTGGTTGCAATATTCCACGGTGCGCTTGATTTCATCCAAGTTGCTGAAATCAATGTGCGGGTCGACGCCCTGGCTGAACAGGTTCATGCCAAGCGTGATCAGGTCAACGTTGCCGGTGCGCTCACCGTTGCCGAACAAGCAACCTTCGATACGGTCTGCGCCAGCCAAATAGCCCAACTCGGCAGCAGCAACAGCGGTGCCACGGTCGTTGTGCGGGTGCAATGAAATCAAAACACTGTCGCGACGATCTATGTTGCGGCTCATCCACTCAATCGAGTCTGCATAGACATTTGGGGTTGCCATTTCAACGGTTGCAGGCAGGTTGATAACCATTTTGTGGTCTGGCGTTGGGTCAAGCTCAGCAATAACCGCATTGCAAACCTCTACCGCATACTCAAGTTCGGTGCCGGTATAAGACTCAGGAGAGTACTCATAGAAGATGTCGGTTCCCGGCACGCTTGCTTCCATCGAACGGCACTTACGCGCACCTGCGAGGGCGATGTCCATGATGCCCTGTTTGTCTTGGTTGAAAACAACTCGACGCTGCAGAACAGAGGTTGAGTTGTAGAAGTGCACGATGGCCTGCTTGGCGCCCTTGAGCGACTCGTAGGTGCGCTCAATCAGAGCGTCGCGCGCCTGTGTCAGAACCTGTATGGTCACATCTGCCGGAATGTGTCCTTCTTCGATTAGTAGACGCACAAAGTCAAAGTCAGTCTGGCTAGCCGATGGAAAACCAACTTCAATCTCTTTGTAGCCCATGTTTACTAGCAACTTGAACATCTTCAACTTGCGCTCAGGGCTCATTGGGTCGATTAGCGCCTGGTTGCCATCGCGCAAGTCAACAGCACACCAGCGAGGTGCTTCGGTGATGATCTGGTCTGGCCAGGTGCGATCAGGTAATGAGACGGTGATCTGCTCGTGAAAAGGCAAATACTTGTGAACAGGCATTCCTGAAGGCTGTTGGGTGTTTTTCATGGTGCTCTCCTAGTGCCCTGTTTGGGCGAAAGTTTTAGTGCCGATAAGGGCGAATGTGCGACCAGCAAAAAGCTCCGCAACGAGGAAGGCCGGATTAGGCCTCGTTGCGGCCGCTAAGCAGGAGCGAGAACACACTTTTAGAGTAAACCCTGAATGATTAGAAACCAAGTTTGCCAAGTTGTTTCGGGTCGCGCTGCCACTCTGATGCAACCTTCACTCTGAGGCTCAAAAAGACCTTGTGGCCAATCAATTTCTCGATTTCAAGCCTTGAGCGCTTTCCTACATCAATTAGGCGGCTACCTTTGTGGCCGATGATGATGCCCTTCTGACTGTCACGCTCGACAAAAATATTTGCATGGATGTCGGTTAGGTTCTGCCCTTTGCGCTTTGACATCTCATCAATGGTTACTGCGATCGAGTGGGGCAACTCGTCACGAACACCTTCGAGAGATGCCTCGCGAATCAATTCACAGATTCGGTTCTCGAGGGTTTCATCCGTGATTGACTCAGGCGGGTATAGCGCAGGTGATTCAGGCATTAGATCGATTAGAACTTTGGTGAGAACCTCGAGCTGATCTTCAGCAACAGCCGAAACGGGAACAATTGCTCGCCAATCACGAAGCTCAGACACTGCCAATAGTTGATTAGCTAGGGCTTCGGGCGATACCAACTCACTTTTCGTAACGATTGCAACTAGTTTTGCGCGACGAAACTCATTTAGCTGTTCGTTGATGAATTGGTCACCCGGGCCGATTTTCTCGTTTGCTGGGATGCAAAACCCGATAACGTCAACATCGCCGAGGGTTTGCTCAACCAGGTCATTCAATCTCTGACCCAGCAAGGTTCGAGGCCTGTGCAGACCTGGTGTGTCCACCAAAACCAGCTGGCCGAAGTCACGATGAACAATTCCGCGAATCGCTCGCCTCGTGGTCTGAGGTTTTGCACTGGTGATGGCGATTTTCTCGCCAACCAATGCGTTGGTGAGGGTCGACTTGCCTACGTTAGGTCGACCTACAAACGAGGCAAAACCCGCGCGGTGCTCGGTCATTTTTACTCCTGCTCCAGTTGCTCAAAGGCAGACTGGGCGTCGGCCAAATTTTGTTCGCGTTGAACGATCACGGTGATCAGGCGCTTGCGGCGACCTTCGATTCGATCCGCGGTGATGCGAAGACCAGATGTGATCACCTCGTCACCAACCTTTGGGAGCTTTCCGAGAGACTTTGCCAGAAGACCTCCAACACTATCCACGTCTTCATCTTCGAGTTCAATTTCAAGTTGTTCACCCAAGTCGTCGAGCGAATAGCGAGCGTTTACTCGGAAGCTACCGTCAGCCAAGTTCTCAAAATCAGGAATTTCACGATCGTATTCATCTGAAATCTCGCCAACAATCTCCTCGATCACGTCTTCCATAGTCGCAAGACCAGCCACACCGCCATACTCATCGATGATTATTGCGATGTGAGTCGAACTCAACTGCATTTCGCGAAGAAGATCGTCCACGGGCTTTGATTCGGGAACAAAAATTACCTTGCGAGCTACGTCAGAGGCAGATTTACTCGCAGCTGTTTTTGAGTCTTCGTGAAGCAGTCGGGCCACGTCTTTGAGGTAAAGAATGCCGCTGATGTCGTCTATATTTTTTCCGACAACCGGGAGTCGTGAATAACCCCGGGCCAAAAATATACTCATAGCCTCAATAAGTTTGAGATCTGCCGAAACCGTTGCCATGTCGACCCTCGGTACCATGATTTCTCGAACGATGGTTTCACCGAATTCTTCGACAGAATCTAGCAACTCTTGTTCAAACTCTTCAGGTTGCTCCAGTTTCGGAAGCGAAATCGGGGTAAAAATCAAGTGAATCGAATTCACAATTTTGGCTGACGCGTTTGCTAAAAATGTTCCGAACTTGGTCGATCCGAGATGCTTAGCAGACCACTGCGATCCGAAGAGCAAAATAAGCATTAGAACGGTTGCGATTAGAGCTAACCACCACCATTTAAGGCCAAGTGGAACTACTCCTTGACCGACAACCACGCCAAAGATTCCGGTGAAAAGAAGTCGCACAAAGCCAAGAGATTCGGCCTTGGCTGATTCAACCGCTTCTAGAGCCGCCTTGGTAATAGCTGTAAGTGTTGTTAGAACCGCTAGAACCACTGCCAGCCAAATAGCTAGGGCTATCAACTAGGCAGCGCTTTCAGCAGCGTAAAAGGATTCAAGGATTGCTCTTTGCAGGCCAAACATTTCTTTTTCTTCTTCTGGTTCTGCGTGGTCGAAGCCAAGCAAGTGCAGTATTCCGTGAGTGGTTAGCAGCAAAATTTCGTTGATAGTTTCGTGCCCGGCAGCCTCGGCCTGCTTCGCAGCAACCTGTGGGCAAACAACAATGTCACCAAGCAAACCAGCCGGAGTAAGTTCACCCTCGGTTCCCGGTCGAAGCTCATCCATCGGAAAACTCAAAACGTCGGTTGGGCCTGGTTCGTCCATCCATTCGATGTGCAGAACCTCCATGGCAGGTTCATCGACGAAAACGATTGCCAAATCAGCCTGTGGGTGAATGTGAAGCTCATTTAGAGCAAAGCTCGCTAAGCGAAGCACTCGAGCCTCGTCAACCGAAATGTCGGTTTCGTTGTTAATCTCGATGCTCATTATTTCTTGGCTCCAGGCTTCAATTTAGATTCATCGTACTTCGAATAGGCATCAACAATCTTTGATACCAATGTGTGCCTCACCACATCTTCTGATGTGAGCGTTGCGAAGTGCATGTCTTCGACATCGCTCAAGACCTCGACGGCCGTTCTCAGACCAGACGAGCCAGTAGGAAGGTCAATCTGAGTGATATCGCCGGTTATAACCATTTTTGAGTTGAAACCTAGTCGAGTCAGGAACATTTTCATTTGTTCAGGAGTCGTGTTTTGAGCTTCATCCAAGATGATGAACGAGTCGTTCAGAGTTCTACCTCGCATGTACGCCAAAGGAGCGACCTCGATTGTGCCTGCAGCCATCAACTTAGGCACAGCATCGGCGTCAAGCATCTCGTGAAGTGCATCGAATAGTGGTCTCAGGTATGGGTCGATCTTGTCGTTTAGGGTTCCTGGCAGAAAACCGAGACGTTCACCGGCCTCAACCGCAGGGCGGGTAAGAATGATGCGACTCACCTCTTTGCGTTGCAATGCTTGAACCGCTTTGGCCATTGCCAGGTATGTCTTTCCTGTACCAGCAGGACCGATTCCGAAAACAATCGTCGCTTCGTCAATGGCATCAACGTAGTTTTTTTGACCGAGAGTCTTAGGGCGAATGCTTTTGCCTCGGCTTGAAAGAATGCTCTGACTCAAGACATCGGCTGGTTTGATGTCTGAGCTGAGCATTTTTGCTGAACGAGAAAGATCTTGAGGCACAAGATCTTTACCGGCGGCGATGAGAGCCACCATCTCTTCAACCAATCTCTTAGCTTTAGAAACCTCGGATGTCTGGCCTGTTAGAACAACTTCATTTCCACGGGCGTGTACTTCTACGGCCGGATAAGTCAGTTCCAGCGTCTTTAGCAACCTGTCTTCAGAACCAAAGAGCGCAACCATAGGAACTCCCTGAACTTCAAGGTGTTCAACGACTTTGCGGCCTGGAGACGAGTTAGGCAATTTGCTCCTTTGGAGTTTCACTGGTTACGTGACCGTGGGCGTGAAAGACAGTCTGACCTGCCTCGGTTCCGGTGTTGAAAGTGAATCTGTATGAGCCGGTTGACAGCTGCGAGGCAACTTTGTCGCCAAGCTGAATAAGGTCAACAAGTGCTGCCTCGTCAGCAAAAGCGAGTTCGCCTACATTTGAGTGGTGTTCTTTAGGAACGACCAAGACGTGCACAGGCTTCTGCGGAGCAATGTCCCAGAAGGCAACTGAAAGTTCAGTTTCTGCGACGAATTTCGTGGCAAGTTCACCATTGGCGATTTTGCAGAAAATACAGTCTGACAATCCGGTCTCCTTCAGGTTCGATTTAAGTTTGCTAGTTCCAGTAGCCGAGTTTGGCAAGAATCACCGAAATTGCCGCAACTCCGGCCGTTGAGGTGCGCAAAATCGGTGCACCAAGATTGACCAGGCGTGCCCCAGCTTCGGCAAGCGACTCAAGTTCGTGATCACTGATTCCGCCTTCGGGCCCGACCACGATTGCAATGTTTTGAGCACCAAAATGCTGCGAACCTAATCCGGCAGCAGATGTTGGGTCTAAAACCAAAACCAAATCAAAATCTTTTACCAGTTCGCAAATCTGCTTGGTTGAAACAGGCATTTGCACTTTTGGTTCAAAGACTCTCAGAGACTGTTTCGCTGCCTCGGCAACGATCACCTGCCATCGGTCAACGCCCTTGGAGATCTTCGGACCATCCCAACGCGAAATGGAACGTTCAGCTTGCCAGGGAATGACTTGCCAAGCGCCCAATTCGGTGGCCGCTTGAACAGCGAGTTCATCGCGATCACCTTTTGCAAGGGCCTGAATGAGCGTGAGTTTAGCTGAAGGTTCTGCCTCGTCGATGACATCTGTAACGCGAATCAGTAAGGAGTTTTGTTCGACCGCAGAAACATTTCCGCGTACTCTTTTGCCGAGGCCATTGGTTAGCTGGATGCCTTCACCCACTCGCATTCGACGCACAGCAACGGCATGTTTGCCTTCCGAGCCGGTCAAAGCAATCTCGGCACCCACAACCGCATCCGCGACATTACCTTTGAACAGTGGCTCAACCATGTTTATCGACGCTTGCCGAATCGGCTCGAGGAGTGTTCGACAAGTTTGATCGAATCAGATTTACGAAGTTTGGCCAACTGTCTGAAAATTTCTTTTTGCTTCGCATCGAGTTTGGTTGGAGTCTTCACTTGCACCTGAATGCGAAGGTTTCCTCGACCTGACTCGCGAAGGTGCTTCACTCCTTTGCCCTTCAAGGTGATGACATCACCCGTTTGCAAACCGGGCTCAATCTCGACTCGCTCTTCGCCATCGAATGAGTTGATGGTTGTGAGCGCTCCGAGAACTGCATCGTGCAATGGCACCTCAATAATGCAGGTCAGATCATCGCCATCGCGACCGAACGTTTCATGTGGCGAAACCGCAATGTCAACGTATAGATCCCCGCTTGGGCCGCCAGCAAAACCAACTTCTCCCTGCCCAGATAGCTGCAACCTCAAACCATCTTCGACACCACCAGGGATGTTTAGGTCAATCTTGCGACGAGCTCGTACACGACCCTGACCACGGCAATCAAGACAAGGCTCAGGAATAGTTTGACCGAAACCTCGACAGGTTCCACATGGCGCAGAAGTTACCACGTTACCTAGAAGTGAACGAACCTGACGTTGAATCTGGCCGGCACCGCGACAAACGTCACAGGTAACCATTGAGGTTCCCGGTCTGCAGCAATCACCATTACAGCTGGTGCAGAGAACAGCGGTGTCAACTTCGAGTTCTTTCTCAACCCCAAAAACTACTTCGTCAAGTTTCAAATCAACTCGGATAAGTGCGTCCTGACCGCGCTCCTGACGCGAGCGAGGCCCTCTTTGGCCTCCGCCACCAAAAAAGGTGTCAAAAATGTCCCCGAAACCTCCGAAGCCGGCCGAACCGAACGGATTCTGACCACCCTGGTCATACTGACGACGTGAATCACCGTCGCTCAGCACTTCGTAGGCGTGAGTTACTAACTTGAATCGCTCCTGTGCCTCCGGGGCAGGGTTAACATCCGGGTGAAGTTCACGGGCCAACTTGCGATAAGCCTTTTTAATTTGATCTTCACTGGCGTCGCGAGCGACACCTAGAACTTCGTAGTGGTCTGCCACTGTTACCTCAATTTCCTAAAGCTTTGGTCAGGTATCTAGCAACCGCTCTTACCGACGCGATGTTTGATGAATAGTCCATTCGGGTTGGGCCGATCACGCCCAGCTTGGCAATCTCGCTGCCTTGGTTTTCATAGCCGCTGACCACCACTGAAGCGCCCGTCAAGCCTTCATAGGTGTTTTCGCGGCCGATGCGCAAGCTAACCCCGTGCTGTTCAGCTTGCATTTCGGTGATCAGCTTCAGCAAAACCACCTGCTCTTCGATGGCTTCTAACACCGGCGAGATACTGCCCGGAAAATCCTCTTCGCGGCGAGCTAAATTCGCGGCACCGGCAAGGATGATTTTGTCTTGACGATTGGCATCAACCAGATCGAGTAGGCCTGCGACGATAGTGGCGGCCGATGGTTGATCTTGTGGCTGGAGTTCGAATTTGACCGAGGCTAATACTTCAGCAACGGCATTGAGGGGCTTAGCCATCAGAACCTCATTTAGGCGGCCCTTGATTGCATTAATCGTGGCGAGGTCGATTTGAACGCCAAGTTCGATCACGTGCTGTTGAATTCGACCACTGTCGGTGATCAAGATTAGTAAAACCTTGGTGTCTGAAACGGTGACGAGTTCAATCTGACGAATCGAGCTTTTGCCAAGGGTTGGATACTGAACCATAGCCACTTGGTTGGTCAGTTGAGAGAGCAAACGAACCGTGCGACTCAGGGTTTCATCCAAGTCTGCTGAACCAGCCATGAAGTGCTCAATGGCAAGTTTCTCTGAGGAGTTAAGTGGCTTTACCTCGCTCAAGCGATCAACGAAAAGTCGATAACCCTTGTCGGTCGGAACGCGGCCCGCTGAAGTATGAGGCGCATGGATTAGCTCTTCGTCTTCGAGAAATGCCATGTCATTGCGAATCGTGGCTGCTGAAACGCCAAAAGCATGGCGCTCAACGAGAGATTTGGAGCCAACCGGCTCTTTGCTGACGATGTAGTCTTGCACGATTGCACGAAGAACTTCGAGACTGCGCTCGGGAATCATTCTTGCCTCCGTATCTTTAGCACTCGAACTACCTGAGTGCCAATATTACCCGCAATTTCATCAAATTCAGTAGGAGACAAGCAGGTTAGCCGAGCAATTGCCTTACCAGTGAGTCAGCCAGTAATCGACCCTTCAGCGTGAGTTTAATTTGGCCTTGGATTGCGCTGGCAGCATCGATGAGACCGTCGGCAATGAAACCGGCGATGAGCTTGGCTGCATCCGGATGAACCTGCTTTGCCAATTCAATTGAAACTCCGGAAGCAATGCGAATCTCGAGCAATATTCGCTCTTCTAGTCGCACCCGGTCGTCGAGGGTTTCACGCCCAGCAGCTGGCGAGATTCCATCCGCGATTTTTTGACCATATGCGCTCGGGTGCTTCACATTCCACCAGCGCACTCCCCCAACGTGGCTATGCGCACCTGGTCCGTAACCCCACCAGTCCTGCGAATGCCAGTAGCTCAAGTTGTGAGCGGATTGGTGCGAATTGGTCGATGCTGCAGAATCAAGCTTTGCCCAATTGCTAACCTCGTACCAACCAAAGCCAGCCGCTTTCAGCATTGATTCGGCGAGTTCGTATTTGTCAGCTTGAAGATCTTCGTCTGGCTCTGCTAGTTGCCCGCTCTTGATTTGCCGAGCTAGCTTGGTGCCGTCTTCAACAATTAGCGCATAGGCCGAAATGTGGTCAGGTTCAAGTGCCAGTGCAGCCTCGAGGCTCTCGCGCCATTCATCCAAGGTCTCGCCTGGAACGCCATAGATCAAATCAACTGAGACTTCTAACTCAGCCTGCTTAGCCGCAGCTACAGCTTTTGAGACGTTTGCCGGATTATGCGTTCGTTCTAGCGTTTTTAGCACCGAAGCAACGGCGGATTGCATTCCGAAAGAGATTCTGTTGAAACCGCCGGTGGCTAGCTGCTGCAGGTATTCGAGGTCAACTGTGTCTGGGTTAGCTTCGGTAGTGATTTCGGCACCCGGCAAAATTCCGAAGGTCTCACTTAGCGCTTCGAGAATTCTGTTTAGATCTGCTGCAGGCAATTGAGTCGGTGTGCCACCGCCAAAGAACACGGATGACAACTTGCGCAAAGGAACGTTGGACTTAACCAATGCCTCTGCACTGAGCGCAATTTCTTGGATCAGGACTTCTGCGTAGTCAGACTGCCTTGCGCCCTCTAGTTCAGTGGCTGTGTAGGTGTTGAAGTCACAGTAACCGCAGCGAACGCGACAAAACGGAATATGAACGTATCCGTGAAAGGTTCGACTTTCAGAACCAATTTTTGCTTGTTCTGGCAACAAACCATCGGCTGGCGCCGGGTCTGCGAGCGGTAGCGGACCAGCCACTACTTGCCCTTCTTCTCGCCCTTTTTCTCACCATCGGTAGATAGCGCGGCAATAAAAGCTTCTTGAGGCACCTCAACGCGACCAATGGTCTTCATGCGCTTCTTACCTTCTTTTTGCTTCTCGAGAAGCTTGCGCTTGCGGCTAATGTCGCCACCGTAACACTTGGCGAGAACATCTTTTCTCATTGCACGGATTGATTCACGAGCGATGATTCTGGCACCAATAGCAGCCTGAATAGGAACCTCAAACTGTTGACGCGGAATCAACTCGCGAAGCTTTCCGGTGATCATCACACCGTATGCATAAGCCTTATCCCGGTGAACGATGGCGCTAAAAGCGTCAACCTGCTCTCCTTGAAGCAAGAGGTCAACCTTGACCAGGTCACCCTCTTCTAAGCCAATTTCTTCATAGTCGAGCGAACCGTAACCTGCGGTTTTGCTCTTCAGCTGATCAAAGAAATCGAAGACGATCTCAGCAAGCGGAAGGGTGTAGCGAAGCTGAACTCGATCTTCACCCAGGTATTGCATGTCGATCATGGTTCCGCGTCGACTCTGACAAAGCTCCATGATGGTGCCGACGTAGTCTTTAGGGCTTAAGATGGTTGCGCGAACAATCGGCTCAAGAATCTTCTTGATTTTTCCGCCAGGAAACTCGCTCGGGTTGGTAACGGTGATCTCATCGCCGTTTTCTAGAGTTACCTCATAGACAACAGAAGGCGCAGTCGCAATGAGGTCTAGGCCGAATTCGCGCTCTAGGCGCTCAGTGACAATCTCAAGGTGCAATAGCCCTAGAAAGCCGATACGGAAACCGAAGCCAAGGGCAACTGAGGTCTCGGGTTCATAAACCAGCGCGGCATCAGAAAGCTTTAGTTTGTCTAGCGCCTCGCGCAAAACCGGGTAATCAGAACCATCAATTGGGTACACACCCGAGAAGACCATCGGCTTTGGGTCTGCATAACCCTTGAGCGCCTCGGATGCTGGGTTTAGCTTGGTGGTTACCGTGTCACCAACCTTTGATTGACGAACGTCTTTTACACCGGTAATCAAGTAGCCAACCTCGCCCACTCCAAGGCCCTTTGTAGGCTCTGGCTCGGGCGACGAAACACCAATTTCAAGTGCTTCATGCACAGCTTTGGTTGACATCATGGTGATCTGTTCGCGAGGCTTCAAGTGGCCGTCGATCATACGAACGTAAGTCACAACTCCGCGGTAGCTGTCGTACACAGAGTCAAAAATCATGGCGCGCGCTGGAGCGTTTGGGTCACCAACTGGGGCCGGCACTTCGCCAACAATTAGGTCAAGTAACGAGTCAACACCCATGCCGGTCTTACCCGAAACTCGAAGGCAGTCTTCAGGGTTTCCGCCAATTAGATTTGCGAGCTCTTCAGCATATTTCTCTGGCTGGGCAGCCGGCAAGTCAATCTTGTTCAGAACTGGGATGATTTTTAGGTCATTCTCCATTGCCAAATAAAGGTTTGCGAGGGTTTGGGCCTCAATGCCTTGGGCTGCATCTACTAGAAGCACAGCGCCCTCACAAGCAGCCAATGAACGTGAAACTTCGTAGGTGAAGTCAACGTGACCTGGAGTGTCAATCATGTTCAGTGCATAAGTTTCGCCCGCAACCTCCCACGGCATACGAACCGCTTGAGACTTAATGGTGATGCCACGCTCGCGCTCGATGTCCATTCGGTCAAGATATTGAGCACGCATGGAACGGTCGTCAACAACACCGGTGAGCTGCAACATGCGGTCGGCAAGCGTTGACTTGCCGTGGTCAATGTGAGCAATAATGCAGAAATTGCGAATGAACGCCGGATCGGTCTTCGCCGGTTCAAGGCGGCGGGTTGCGCGTGGCGACAAAATCTACCTCTGGGTTTAGTTTGAAAGAGACCGATGTTTCGGTTTCTCTATTCTCGCACATTGACCGCGGCACACTGCGGAATTCACTTGCTCAATCATTGATATCACTGGTAGCATTAGACCTCGATACAGGTGAGTGTCTCCACCTAAAATCCACAAGTTTTGAATTGTTCAGCGTGCCTGCAGCAGCAGGTATGCAATCCAAGAAAGTGAAACATGGCAAACATCAAGTCACAGATCAAGCGCATTGGC
>CAZIFS010000020.1:0-20205 GCA_964539165.1 uncultured Rhodoluna sp.
TGTGCAGACCGTCAACATCGGCGTCGGCCATCAAAATGCACTTGTGATAGCGGGCTTTGCTCACATCAAACTCTTCGCCGATTCCGGTACCGAATGCTGTGATGATTGCCTGAACCTCAGCGTTGCCAAGAGCTCGGTCTAGGCGAGCCTTCTCGACGTTCAAAACCTTTCCGCGAAGCGGAAGAATTGCCTGAGTTTCAGGGTTGCGGCCTCGAACGGCAGAACCACCCGCTGAGTCACCCTCAACCAGGTAAATTTCTGAAAGCTCTGGCTTGCGGCTTGAGCAGTCGCGAAGCTTGCCAGGCATGCCGCCTGACTCAAGCAAGCCCTTGCGTCGAGTTGCTTCACGTGCCTTGCGGGCAGCGTGACGAGCAGTGGCGGCCTGAATGGCCTTGCGAATAATGTCTTTGGCAACGTTTGGGTTGCGGCCGAGCCAGTCGCCCAGCTCTTCGTTAACCACGCGCTGAACAAATGCCTTGGCCTCGGTGTTACCCAGCTTGGTCTTGGTCTGACCCTCGAACTGAGGTTCTGAAAGCTTGACCGAAATCACACAGGTTAGGCCTTCGCGGCAGTCATCACCCGAGAGATTTTCATCCTTCTCTTTGAGAAGGTTCTTTTCGCGAGCGTATTTATTCAACAGTGAAGTCAATGCCGCTCTAAAACCCTCTTCGTGGGTTCCACCCTCATGAGTGTTGATGGTGTTTGCGTAGGTGTGAACGCTTTCGTTGTAGGCGTTGGTCCACTGCATGGCAATTTCAACCGAAAGGTTTTTCTCTTTGGTCTCTGACTCAAAAGAGATGATCTCTTCGTTCACGATTTCGTTCTTCTTTGAAACGTTGAGGTACTCAACGTAATCGCGAAGGCCGTTCTCGTAGTGATAGGTGTCGGTGCGGCCGGTTCGCTCGTCTTCAAGCGAAATGCGCAAACCCTTGTTCAAGAAACACATTTGCTGAAAACGCTGACGCAAAGTTTCGTAGTCGTATTCAACAGTCTCGAAAATTTCTGGGCTAGCCAAGAATTCAATGGTGGTGCCGGTGTAGTCAGCTGGTTCGCCCTTTTCGAGCGGGGCGTCAGGAACACCAATCTGATAGCTCTGGTTCCACAGGTAACCCTCTCGAGCAACCTGCACCTTCAACTTGGTTGAAAGAGCGTTAACCACGGATGCACCAACACCGTGAAGGCCACCCGAAACGGCATAACCGCCACCGCCGAACTTTCCTCCGGCGTGAAGAATGGTCAAAACCACCTGAACGGTTGAGATTCCCTCGGTTGGGTGAACAGAAACTGGAATGCCTCGGCCGTTGTCAACACAGCGGATCCAGCCATCTTTGGTGATGGTCACTTTGATGCTGTCGCAATAACCTGCCAGAGCCTCATCAACTGAGTTGTCGACGATCTCATAAACCAGGTGGTGCAAACCACGTGGACCGGTAGAACCGATATACATTCCGGGACGTTTGCGAACCGCCTCTAGGCCCTCGAGGACCTGGATATTTCCGGCGTCGTAAGTGTTATCTGTCATTATCGGTTTTGCTCCTTATTCACGTGGTTAGGCCCAAGGAAAAGCGGCGTTAAAACCGGCTGATATTCGGGGTAACTAACTACCTCAAATTCTACCTTTTTGGGGTGACAAAACCCCTGATTTGTGAACTGTGTCGAATGGCAAAAATCCGCGTCGTGACGCGGATTTTGGGTACATCAAAGAAGGTTTATCCGTAGGTGTCGCGAGGTCCTCGGCCAGGTATCGATCTTGGGCCTTTTTTCCAGCTTGGAGCATCTGGTCCGAGCAGCTTTAAAGCATCGATTTTCAGGCTCGGATACCCCTCGTTTATCTTCTCTAGAATCTGAATCTGCATCAGTCTCAACTGAGTCGCCCAAGCCGTTGATTTGCATCGAACCGTGAGGGTTGAATTCACCAGAGTTTCAGGGTGTGAGTTCGCCGCATTGGTCTCACCGACAATCTGAGACCAATTTGAAAACAGTTCAGCCTCGGCCAGTTGGTTTTCCCATCTGAATGACTTCAACAAGCCGTCTAAACTATCGCCAGCCTTGATCGGGTCGCGACCCTTACCAAACGGAACCGAATTGGTTTGCTTGGCTTTTTCGGCAATTCGCTTTGCCTCGCGGGTCAACCGGCCCGTAACTGCCTCGCGCATCTGCCAATAAAACTCTTGGGCGAAGTCTCGCTTATCCATTGGTCACCTCACCCGCTGCAACTTTAAAAACAGTGGCAATGAGTTGTTGCGGCACATCCTCGGCAACAGCAGCGGTGATCAACACCTGCTCATTATTAGCAACCATGGCTGCCAAACGCTCGCGCCGCCCGGCATCGAGTTCGGCGAACACGTCATCCAAGATCAAAATTGGGTCACCCGAGCGGGTTTCGGCCCTGAGAAGTGCAATTGATGCCAATCGCAGCGCGAGCGCATAAGACCAAGATTCGCCGTGGCTCGCATACCCCTTTGCCGGGAGAGAGCCCAACATCAATACCAAGTCATCTCGATGCGGGCCAACCAGGGTTATTCCGCGCTCAAGCTCTTTGGGCCTAACCAAGCTCAATTTGCTGCGATAAAGCTCTTCGATTTCTTGACGATCTGTGATGGTGATGAATTCTAGATTTTCAGCATCTTCGTCACTCTGCACAATCGCCGAGCCAAGCAAACTCGAACGGACCAAAATCTTCGGCTCATTATTTGCAATTGCAATCGATTGATAGGCCTCAAATAGGTGCGGACGCAGGCGTTCAACCAAATCAAGCCTCGCAGCGATGATTTCTGATCCATAACCGATCAGTGATTGGTCCCAGGCATCTAGGGTGCTGAGTGCTGAACCTTTGGCGCCTGTTTGTCTAGCTGTCTTCAACAGGGTGTTTCGCTGTTTGAGCACACGTTCGTAATCTGAATAAACTCCGGCAAACCTCGGCCAGACCTGAACCACCAATTCGTCAATGAATGCTCTTCGGTTACTAGGGTCGCGTTTCACGATGTCTAGATCTTCAGGGGCAAAAGTAACCGAATTCACATAACCAAGGATGTCTCTTACTCGCGCGGCCGGTGATTTGTTGACCCTGGCCTTATTCGGGGTGCTGCGGTTGAGTTCGAGCTCAATCAGCATGTCTCGATCATCGAAACTAGCTAAGGCTCTTATTACAGCCTGAGGCTGTTCTTGCCTAATCATCGGAACATAACCGGCAACGCGGTGGCTGCTGAGTGTGGATAAGTAGCGGATTGCCTCAACGAGGTTGGTCTTGCCTTGGCCATTAGGGCCAACCAGCAGATTTACGCCAGGCTTTAGCTCTACCTCGGCGGTTTCATAGTTACGAAAATGGGCGAGCGACAGATGCTTTATGTACATCCGTGCCCGCCCTTTTCGTTAACTTATTTATGCCTAGCTAGTTGATTTAGCGAACCAAAAGATTTGGCTGCAGCAAGTAGCGATAGCTGTCTGACTCAGTCTTCTCTTTTGAACCGTGGCTAGAGATAAGAACTGGTCCTGGCTTGTTTGGGTTGTCGTTATTGGTGAAAGCGATTTTCACAAATTCGCTGTGAACACCACCTAGACCGTCGATCAAGAACTGTGGCTTTAGTGAAACAACGATTTCTTTGCCTGAAAGCTCAGAGTTGATGCTTTCAGATGCCTGAGCAGTTTCGTTTCCGGTGGCTTCAAGAGAAACCGATCCTTCTTCAAAGCTGTAACGAAGTGGGCTTTCGCGCTCTAGAACAAGAGAAACGCGCTTGGTTGAATCAATTAGTTCTTGAGTGGTTACTACGGCGTAGTTTTCGATGTCACTTGGGAACAAGCTCTTAACCGGAGGAAAGTTACCCTTCAGCAAGAGCGAGGTAACTGATCGGTTGTTGGCCTTGAATGCAATCATTTCGCGGTCATCGCTCTTTGCGATAGCAATTGAAATCTCACCCTGATTACCAAAAGTCTTGGCTACTTCTTGAAGTGTGCGAGCCGGAACCAAAGCTACGGCACCGATTGCATCTTTGCTTGCTGACCAGGCAGCTTCACGAAGAGCAACTCGGTAGCGGTCGGTGGCTACAAATGAAAGTGATTTTTCGCCAGCTTCAATTTGAACACCGGTAAGAACAGGGGTTACGTCATCTTTAGAAGCCGCAACTGCTACCTGTTGAACAGCGTGGGCAAATGCTTCACCGGTGATAGTTCCAGAAATTGCTGGAATCTCAGGAAGAGTTGGGTATTCCTCAACTGGCATGGTCAAAAGTGAGAACTTGGTTGATCCACAAGAAACGGTGACTTTTGAGCCATCGGTCTCGAATTCAACCGGTGCATTAGGCAGCTTGCTGGCAATTTCTGAGAGCAGTCGACCTGAAACCAAAACTCTGCCAGATGACTCTACTTTTGCAACGATCTCAGCCTGGGCAGAAACTTCGTAGTCGAAGACTGATAGGCGAAGAGCATTGGCATCAGCTTCAATCAAAATTCCACCAAGAATTGGCAAAGTTGTGCGCTGTGGCAATAGACGAACAGCGAATGAAACTGCCTCGCTTAGGACATCCTTGTTTACTTGGAACTTCAAGACTTTTCCCCGAATCTGCGCAGGTAGTTGCGCATTGGTTTCTAGGGCTTAATCTTGGCACAGATTGGCTTGAAAATGAGTTGTTTTCAGGGATGCGCCTTAGATTCAGAAAACCCAAAGAGTTATCGATTTATTTAAATCTTTAAATATTTAAAACAACACTATTAACCCCTGTGGAAAATGTGGATAAGTATGTTAATAGCTTTATATTCAACGGAACCACATCGATGTAAGTTGTTTATACACCTGTGGAATATCCTGTGGATAACTATCTGGCCTGTGAGTAGTAATTTTTCTGGTCACAAGCTATTTAGCTGTATTTCACTGATATCCGAGAGTTATCAACAGTTATCCACATATATGTTCATATGTTTATTTTTCAACAATATGTAGAAAAACCACCATTGCTGGTGGTCTAGGCGTTATTTTCAGGTTGCACGTGAAACTTGTCAGTATAAATATTCGGCTTTTAGCCGCGAGATCCAGCCTTGATTCTTGAGATGATTTCGGTGACCTGGTTATAGACATAGCGACGTTCACTCATAAATTCAGCAATCTTGCGCTGTGCATACATCACTGTGGTGTGATCTCTTCCGCCAAACAGCTGGCCAATCTTAGGTAGTGAAAGGTTGGTCTGTTCGCGGCAGATATACATTGCAATCTGGCGAGCAAGAGCAATAGCAGCAATACGAGATGAGCCATAAAGGTCATCCGGGGTGATTTTGTAATAGGTAGCCACGGCGTTGATGATTTCAATCGGTGCAATCACTTGATCAGAGCCAACCGGAACGATGTCTTTCAAAACTGTTTGAACCAACTGCATGTCAACCTTTTGGCGGTTTAATGCTGCGAAGGCGTTTACACGGATGAGTGTGCCCTCGAGTTCGCGGATGTTTGAAGAAACGCGAGCTGCCATGTACTCAAGAATTTCATCGTCAACGCGCAGTTTGTCGTTTTCAGCCTTCTTGCGAAGGATGGCGATGCGAGTTTCTAGCTCAGGCGCCTGAATGTCGGTCATTAGACCCCACTCAAAACGAGACAGCATGCGATCTTCGAAGCCGGTCATCTGCTTTGGTGGCAGGTCACTTGTGATTACAACCTGTTTGTTGTGATCGTGAAGAGTGTTGAAAGTGTGGAAGAACGCTTCTTGGGTCTGGTCTTTACCCTGGAGGAACTGGATGTCGTCAATCAGCAGAACATCAATGTCTCGGTATTCAGCCTGGAAGGCACTGGTGCGGTTGTTCTGAATTGCGTTGATGAAGTCGTTGGTGAATTCTTCGCTTGACACATAGCGAACCTTGATTCTTGGATACAGGTTCAGCGCATAGTGGCCGATTGCATGAAGCAGGTGGGTTTTACCCAGACCAGAATCGCCATAGATAAAGAGCGGGTTATAGGCCTTGGCTGGAACTTCAGCTACTGCAAAAGCTGCAGCGTGGGCAAAGCGGTTTGATCCACCGGTTACGAAACTGTCGAAGGTGTACTTCGGGTTCAGACGAGAGTCTTGGGATCCAGGGGTTGATGCACCGGCAGAAACAGACTCATTGAATACCACCGGTGAGCCAAGTGGATTCATGGCCTGTGGGCGACTGATTTCTGGAACCGCAGCTACTGCAGGTTCAAATGCTGCTTCGATGTCAGGGTTGACCACTGCTGCAAAGTTTGTTGGGCCGCCAAAGTCGGCATTAGTTGCCAAAGCATCAAGGATGTAAGGACGCATGCGAAGGTGAACCATTTCGCGTGTTAGTTCGTTTGGAACCTCGATGTACAGGGTTTCACCCAAAACACCCTTCGGCTCAACCAAATTCAAGAAGCCGAGCATTTGTGGAGTGATGCGATCGTCGCCGTTTAGCTTGTTAGTAAGTGAGTGCCATAGTCCGGCGACTGCTTCAGTATCTGGCATCCGGCACTCTCCTTCCCCTCGGCGCTTAACCAATAATTGACTACTCTATAGCCAGTTGTCCACAGGGTTATCCACCAAGTGAACATTGTGTGGATAACCACACTTTCTAGAAACACAACAGTTTGCTATTTCGATTACTGATTCAACTAAAGCCGATGGCTTAAAAGCAAATTAAGACGGTGTGTCGAATCCAAGTTTTTTTCACAGTTTGTGAAATACTTTCGATTTTTTTCTGAAAACACGTTGAAAAACTTGACCACCCTTTATAGGTGGCGTAGGTTTAACAGGTTGCTCTGCAGTGGGAACGGCGGAGGCAGCTTCAGTTGGTTAGCCAACACGAGCGAATTTTGTTCCCAACCTCAAACTTGCAAGATCCAATAACGGAGAAGAATTCATGTCGAAGCGTACTTTCCAGCCGAACAACCGTCGTCGTGCAAAGACCCACGGTTTCCGTCTACGCATGCAGACCCGTGCCGGCCGCGCCATCTTGGCAGCTCGTCGTCGCAAGGGCCGCTCAGAGCTTTCTGCTTAGTCCGGGCTTACTGCCTAAACCGGTCTAAAGAACCCCAAAGGTCAACTCATGTTGGCACGCGAGAATCGGCTTATCAAGGCTGATGATTTTCGTGCGACTATGAAAACTGGTCGTAAAGCGGGTTCAGACCACCTAGTCATCTATCTGAAGCGGGATGAGGCAATGCCTCAGGCCCGCTTTGGCTTTGTTGTGGCAAAAACCGTGGGCGGCGCGGTCAAGCGAAACCTTGTAAAGCGTCGAATGCGCGAAATCGCTCGTGAATTACTCAAAGAGCTTGGCTCCGGGTTCACGATAGTGGTTCGGGCTCTCCCGGGTGCTGCAGAAGTTGACTGGGAACAGCTCAGAAACGAACTCAGATCCGCAGTTTTCACAGCGGTGAAGAAGGCACAAGCGTAGATGAGGCTTTTGCTAAGCATCTGGTTAGTGCCGAGAAATCTTGTTGTACTTTTCATCAAGTTTTATCGCAAAGCAATTTCTCCACTCTATGGAGATGTCTGTCGGTACTACCCGACTTGCTCGGCATATGGCTTGGGTCAATTTCAACAACGCGGCGTGATTGCTGGAGCAGTTCTAACTGCCCTTCGCATTCTGCGTTGCAACCCGTGGTCGCAAGGTGGCGTCGACGAGGTAAAACCCGGTTCAGGCTTTTTTCGGGTAACCGAAAACGGTTTCGTAGTTCCAAACCTTAAGAAGGGTAAGTAAATGCCAGATCTTTTATGGCCAATCAAGTGGGCAGTTGAGCTCATCCTGGTTGCTTTTCACACTCTATTCACCGCTATTGGCATGGAAGCGGCTCAGGGTATTACTTGGGTGCTTTCAATCATTGGTCTGACCGTGGTTGTTCGTGCGGCACTCATTCCAGTTTTTGTGAAGCAAATCAAGAGCCAGCGCAACATGATGGCTGCGCAGCCCGAGATTCAGAAGCTTCAGAAGAAGTACAAGGGCAAGACTGACCGCGATTCACGCGAGAAGATGGCCAAAGAGCAGATGGAGCTATATAAGCGCACCGGCTCGAACCCATTGAGCTCATGCTTGCCGTTGCTGATTCAGATGCCAATTTTCTCTGGTTTGTTCTTTGTTTTGAACGATGCTCAGAACTCGATTACTTCGGGCAAGGCTGGCGTGGGTCTGATGAACCTGGAGTTATCAAACCAGTTTGCCCAGTCAACACTGTTCGGTGCGCCTCTTAAAGACACCTTCCTGAGCAGTGAATTGCTTGAGGTCAAGATTCTTGCGGCTGTAATGATCATCGTGATGACTCTTTCTCAGTTCATTACACAGAAGCAAATTATGTCGAAGAACCAGAACCCAGACGTAATGATCTCGCAGTACATGCAGACTCAGAAGATCATGTTGATCCTGTTCCCGCTGATCTTTATGATTTCGGGCATTTCATTCCCTCTTGGCGTGATGTTCTATTGGTTGGCATCGAACTTCTGGACTATGGGTCAGCAGTACATCGTGATTCGAAACATGCCGACCCCGGGTTCAATTGCGCACAAGGCTCGTGAAGAGCGCCTCGCTAAGAAGGGCAAGCTCAACTTGCTAACCAAGAACGAGGTTGTTGAAGTTGTTGAAGAAGAAAAGCCTCGTCAGCGCACTCAGCCGGTAGGTAAAACCCGAGCTAAGAAGCCTGCAAACAAGAGCAAGAAGTAGGAATCATGACTGCAGAAGAACTAAAACCAGCTGAAGAGAACTCAGTAAAGGCTCTTGAAGAAGAGGGCGAGATCGCCGCTGACTACCTAGAAGAGCTGCTTGACATCTTTGATCTTGATGGCGACATCGAGATTGACGTTCGTCAGGGCCGCGCTTATCTAGAGGTAACCGCAAACGGAGACAGCAACCTGCGCTTGATTTCGGAGCCTGAGACCGTTGAAGCTCTCCAGGAGCTAACTCGTCTGGCTGTGCAGGTGAAAACCACTAGTTTTAGCCGTCTCATCTTGGATGTTGGCGGCTCGCGTCAGGCTCGTGTAGACGAGCTAACTCGCATCGTTAACAAGCTAATCGCCAAGGTGAAAGACACCGGCGAGACTGTGCCGATGAAGCCTATGTCTTCATACGAGCGCAAGATCGTTCACGACATCATCTCTGAGGCTGGCCTTGTGTCAGAATCTGAGGGCGAAGGTCGCGACCGTCACATTGTGATCAAGCCAGCACAGTAATTTCTAGGAATGTTTCACGTGAAACATTCCGGTTTATTCACAAAGGGTCGGGTATCCCCCGGCCCTTTGTTTTTCTTAGGAAAATAGAACTATGAGCGATTCTCAAGATTTTGCCCCAGAAGCCGAGCCAGCCGCCGCTGCCAAAATATTTGGAGCCGGAATCGATAAGGCGCGAGGTTATGCCGCAGCCTTGGTTCGCGACGGAGATGAGCTTGGATTGCTCGGTCCTCGAGAAATGCCCAAGCTTTGGACTCGCCACATCTTGAATTCGGCCGTAGTTGCCGAGTTGGTGCCAGCCGGTGCAAGCGTTGCAGATGTGGGTTCTGGCGCTGGTTTGCCAGGTATTCCCATGGCGATTGCGCAGCCAGAGGCCAATTTTGTTCTAATTGAACCAATGGAGCGACGCTCAAATTGGCTCTCACAGCAGGTTGCTGAGCTAGGTCTCGACAATGTGCGTGTGGTGCGTGCCCGTGCCGAAGAAGTCGGCGAGGTTTTTGACATTGTGACAGCCCGAGCAGTTTCCGCTCTCCCTAAATTGCTTCGCATGACGGTGCCTCTAACTCGTCACGGCGGCGAAATTATTGCACTAAAGGGTTCTAAGGCCGCCGAAGAAATTGAAGAGTCACGTTCTCTGATGAAGAAATTGAAGATCGCCGGCTTTGAAATTGTTCTCACTGGCGCACAGCAACTAGAAGAACCGACCCGAGTCGTTCGAACTACGCTAGTCTGATTTTTTACAGTCTTTTGGAGAATCCTTGAGTAATTCATCGCAAGCCAGCCAGCCAGCAGAGCATACGGCAGTGACCGTTGCCACTGTTGTTGCCGGTTTGGGCTACCCATCAGATAGAAAAGAAACCAGCCCAGAGCCAACCGGCTGGCTGAATGTTTCACGTGAAACATCTGAAGTCTCTGCTTCGGGGGAATCTAAGTAATGAGTTTTGCTGACAACACTCCCCTTGCCAGAGAACTGGCTGATACCACTCGCCGCCTTCAGGTCTTGGCTAAACAGCAACCGCCTAAGCCAAACCGCACTCGCGTCATCTCGGTTTCTAATCAAAAGGGTGGCGTTGGCAAAACCACAAGCACTGTGAACCTTGCCGCTGCTTTGGCAAGTAAAGGGCTAAAGGTTCTAGTTATTGACCTTGACCCACAGGGTAACGCCTCAACGGCACTGAATATCCCCCACGCCAAGGGCACCAAGGGCATTTATGACGTGCTCATTGATGGCGCTAGCTTTGCAGAAGTCGTGCAGCAGAGCCCCGAAAACCCGAATTTGACCTGCATTCCGGCAACCATTGACCTTGCTGGTGCTGAAATTTTGATTGTCACCGAGGTAGACCGCCCAAACTGGCACTTATTGCTCAAGAATGCCTTGGATGCCTACATCTCGCCAGACTCAGGACACCAAGCACCGGACTACATCTTTATTGACTGCCCACCAAGCCTAGGTCTGCTGACCGTCAACGCATTTGTGGCCGCGACCGAGGTGCTTCTTCCGATTCAATGTGAATACTATGCACTTGAAGGTCTGTCACAACTGATGGAGAACATCGAGCGCATTCAAAACGCCTGGAACCCGCAGTTGGTGCTCTCAACCATTCTTTTGACAATGTACGACTCGCGTACACGCTTGGCATCACAGGTGGTCGAAGACGTTCGCACCTATTTTCCGGCTCAAACTCTCGATTCAGTCATTCCGCGCAATGTTCGGGTTTCAGAGGCACCAAGCTTTGGTCGCACAGTAATCACTCACGATCCATCGTCACCAGGCGCTATCTCATACTTAGAAGCAGCAATCGAAATCGCATACAAGGGAGCACAAAATGGCAGATAAGAAAGTTGGCCTTGGCCGCGGAATTGGTGCCTTGATTCCGAGCGCATCACCGGCAGCGGATCGCCCAATTGACGTTTTCTTTGGTGCAAACTCTGGATCAAACACCCCCGAGGCCAGTAATGGTGGGGATTCTGGCCTAGTTGCCGTGCCTGGAGCAAGTTTTGGACACCTTGAGCTGAGCTCAATCATTCCTAACCCTCAACAACCCCGTGCGGTATTCGAACCAGAGGCTTTCGCTGAACTTGTGCACTCAGTTCGTGAATTTGGAGTGTTGCAGCCGATTGTGGTGCGCCCACTTGGTGAGCAAGACGGCAAACCAACTTATGAACTGATCATGGGTGAACGCCGCCTTCGTGCGTCAAAAGAAGCGGGCAAAACCCACATCCCAGCGGTAATTCGTGAAACTGCCGACGACAACATGTTGCGTGACGCGTTGCTCGAGAACATTCACCGCGCAAATTTGAACGCCCTCGAAGAAGCCAGCGCTTATCAGCAGCTGCTCAACGATTTTGGCATCACCCAAGATCAGCTTGCTGAAAAGATCGGCCGCTCACGCCCACAGATCACCAACACCATTCGTTTGCTCAAGCTGCCAGTTGCAGTTCAGCAAAAAGTTGCAGCAGGCGTGCTCAGCGCCGGCCACGCTCGCGCCATTTTGAGCGTGGTTGACGCGAACCGCATGGAGTATTTTGCCAATAAGGTCATCAACGAAGGTCTTTCGGTTCGCTCACTTGAAGAACTAGTAGCACTAGACAAGCCCACTACCCCAAAGCCGGGTAAAGCGTCAATTACTCCAGGCGGCCGTCAAGACACTTTGAAAGACTTGGCTGTTCGTGTGGGTGATCGACTAGACACCAAAGTCAGCATTGTTTTGGGAAAAAAGAAGGGCCAATTGGTCATCGATTTTGCAACAGTGGGCGATTTGAACCGCATTTTGCGCGAATTGGGTATCGAAACCAACCACTAAAGCCGCCGGTTTCACCGCAAAATGGCTCCTGTGGAGCCTAAAACGAGGTTATCCGCGGTTATTTCTGGCTGCTTCGGCGAGTGAGTAATAAACCTCACCCAAAGAGTTGCCTGAAGCCACGATCGCCTGAGGCAAGAGTGAGGTGTCGGTTAGCCCAGGAAGCACATTTGCTTCTAGGAACCAGGCCACGCCCTGCCCGTCGATAATCATGTCAATTCGTGAAATGTGTCGAAGTCCAAGCTCTTCATGCGCCGCAATAGCCATGGCTGAAGCTTTTTCAGCTGCAACACCATCAAGACGCGCTGGCACGTAATAGTTAGTCTCGCCAGCGGTGTAGCGCTCGTCATAACCAAAGTGCCCAGCGACCGGCTCAATTTCAACCGCAGGCAAGGCAATCGGGCCAGCACCAAGGTCAATTACGCTAACCGCTAGCTCGGTACCCTCGATAAATTTCTCAATCAAAGCCACGTCGCAATAAACATAGGCGTCAATCATGGCTCGGTTTAGCTCAGATTGCTCATGCACGATGGTGACACCCTGTGCTGAACCGCTTCTGGCTGGCTTGACTACTACCGGCAGAGCAATCGAACTGGTTACGGCCTTTAGAACAGACTCAGCATCTAGTTCGCGGAAGGTTTCTTTAGGAAGGGTGATCGATGGAGGAGTAAGAATGCCAGCTCTTGCCACCAAAACCTTCGCAATTGATTTATCCCAAGCGAGGCGAGCGGCAGATGCTGTTGCGCCGACGAATGGAACACCAGTAAGACTCAGAACATCACGAAGAGCACCGTCTTCGCCACTGGCACCGTGCAAACAAGGCCAAATCACATCTGGTCTGTCTTTGAGAATGTTGTTGAGCAGGTTTGAGTCTGGCTCGCGAATAACTACACTCGCGCCAAAATCAGTTAGAGCGTCAGCTACTCGCCTACCAGACTTCAGTGAGATATCTCGCTCATGGGAAATTCCTCCAGCGAGTACCTGAATCTTCAGTTTGGCTGAGGCTTTGCCCTTGGGGATCATTTTTAGCTTCCTTTTTTAGAAAAGGTTTCTAATAGTTCGGTCTGGAGGTTGATCACATTTGCAAGTCGCTTGATTCCAACGTTGATGTTCTCTGGAGTTGGGTACGAATAACAAATTCGAAGCTTATTCTGGCCAGTGCCATCACCATAAAAGGCAGTGCCAGGGGTGTATGCCACAAGTTCTTTGACGGCAAGCGGCAGCATGGCCTTAGAGTCAATGCCCTCTGGCAGTGTTACCCACAGGTAGAAACCACCATCTGGGCGGGTTGTTTCAAGCTTCGGAAGGTATTCCTGCATTGCAGATAGCGCAGCGTCGCGACGCTCGCGGTAAACACCGCGGAACGTGTCGATCTGACCCTGCCAGTCAGCGGTCGATAGGTATTCGCTAATCATCATCTGGCCGAATGAAGTCGGGCACAAAATGGCTGATTCATTGGCCAAAACAAGCTTGTCGCGGATAGCCGGCGGAGCCAGCACGTAACCAACACGGAAACCAGGCACCAGAATCTTTGAGAATGAGCCCAGGTAGATAACACCCTCTTCATCCATGGAACGAAGGGCGTCAGGCACCGGCTTATCAAAATACAGCAGCCCGTATGGGTTGTCTTCGAGCACCAAAATGTGCTCGCGACGGCAAATTTCAAGAATTTGGGGGCGTCGCTCGGCAGATAGGGTCACACCAGAAGGGTTCGCAAAGTTAGTTACCAGATACAGGAACTTGATCTTGCGACCCTGAGCCTTCATTCGGTCGATTGCCTCAGACAATGCCTCAGGAGAAATACCAGCATCATCGGTGTAAACGTGCTCAACGTGTGCTTCGTAGTGGTTGAAAATACCCAAAGCACCCACGTATGAAGGGCCTTCGGCAAGAACCACGTCGCCAAGGTCAAGGAATAGACCAGAAAGCAGGTCAAGACCGTGCTGAGAGCCAGTGGTGATGACGATGTCTTCGATTGAGCTGGTGATTCCCTCAAGAGCCATTAGGTCGCGAATTTGATCACGCAATACTGGGTCGCCCTGCCCGCTGCCATATTGCATAGCCAGAGCGCCACGCTTTGACATCATGCCTTCGTAGGTCTGCAGAAGAAGTTCTTGCGGAAGTGCCGATACAAATGGCATTCCGCCGGCGAGTGAGACTACCTCGGGGCGAGATACCACCGAGAACAAGGCTCGAACTTCAGATACCGCAAGGGTTTGCGCGCGGTCAGCGTAGGCGTCCAACCAGTGATCGAGGTTGTTTCCTTGCTGCTCGCTATCGTTCATTCGATAAGTCTAGTAAAAACCGGCCTTAACCCAAGAATTCAGCAAGGTCGTTGACCAAGATCTGCTTTGGCTTTGCGCCAACCATAGCCTTGACCAACTGGCCGCCCTTGAACACCTGAAGCGCTGGGATGCCGGTAACACCGTATTGCTGAGCCAAGCCAGGCTCGTTGTCTACGTTGACCTTTACGATCTCAATCTTGTCTGCGTATTCAACGGCAATCTGGTCAAGAATCGGTGAAACCTGACGGCAAGGGCCACACCATTCAGCCCAGAAGTCGACTAGAACTGGCTTTGGGTTCGAGAGAACATCAGCCTGAAAGCTTGCGGTGGTTACGTCTTTTGCCATTTTTATTGCCTCTTTTTCTAAATTTTTTGTTATTTGACTTTAGGAACAGAGTTTCACGTGAAACTTCTGCAAAAACTAGTGGTTAGCCAGGTAGTGCTCTGCATCCAAGGCAGCTACACAACCAGAACCAGCAGCGGTAATCGCCTGGCGGTAGGTCGGGTCGATTACGTCACCACAGGCAAAAACGCCTGGCAGGCTGGTCTTTGAGCTGCGACCCTCAACCTGGATGAATTTCTCAGCAGTTAGTTCAATCTGGTTCTCAACCAGCCAAACGCGTGGGTCGTTACCAACAGCGATGAACAGGCCGTCCAAGGCCAATTCTGAAGTGCTGCCATCAACGGTGTTGCGCAAAGTGACTGACTCTAGCTTTGCGTCACCGTGAAGTTCAGCGATTTCACTGTTATAGATGACCTCAATCTTTGGGTTAGCCAAAGCGCGGTCTTGCATGATCTTTGATGCCTTGAAGGTGTCGCGACGGTGAATTAGGTGCACCTTCGATGCGAAACGAGTCAAGAAGCTAGCTTCCTCCATCGCAGAGTCACCGCCACCAACAACTGCAATGGTCTTTTCACGAAAGAAGAATCCGTCGCAGGTTGCACACCATGAAACACCGTGACCGCTGAGCTCTTTTTCGCGAGGCAAACCAAGCTCGCGATAAGCAGCTCCGGTAGCCAAAATAACGGTCTTGGCCTCGAAGGTCTCGCCACCACCGGTCTTAACGATTTTTACGTCGCCCTTGAGGTCTACCTCGACAACGTCATCCAAGAGAATTTCGGTACCGAAACGCTCAGCCTGAGCCTGAAAATTAGCCATAAGCTCTGGGCCCTGAAGACCTTCAGGAAAACCAGGAAAGTTCTCAACCTCGGTGGTCTTCATTAGCTCGCCACCGGCTTCAACCGAGCTGGCAATTAGTAGCGGCTTGAGGCCTGCACGAGCAGTGTAGATACCGGCGGTGTAACCAGCCGGGCCAGAACCAATAATGATGACGTCGCGCAAAATATTCTCCTCGAGCACTCGCTCGTAATAAAACGATGAATTCGCTTTAGATAGCCAATTTTAGCGGCGCAAAATTCCCTTGATGCCAGCAAAGACCGTGTCTATTTCACGAACTTTGAGCAAACGCAAAACCATTACATAAACCCCGAGCATGATGGTGCCGATGATGATCATTGAAATAAGTGAAGACAACACAGAATCGAGCACGAACGAGCCAGCTGAGATGCCACCAAGAACCTGGATGGTCGAGAAACCTGCCACAAGAGAAACCAACGCTGCACTGATGAATTGAACACCGGCCACGGCAATTTTGTGCTCTCCCAGCGGCCCGATTTGGCGAGTAAGCAACTTATAGGCGATTACCGATTGAACAACCAACGTGAAACTGGTCAAAGCGCCAAGAGCCATGACGATTGAGTCGGCCGGAACAAGCACAGCCATGGTTAGTGAGCCCGCTACGTGAATCAAGATTTGAATCGCAGTGAAAAGAAACGGGGTTCGGGTGTCTTCAAGGGCGTAGAAAGCGCGCTGCATCATGAAGACAAAGCTGAATGGCACGAGCCCAAACATCAAAGCAATTAAAACGTTTCCGAGAGCGATAGTCGCCAAAAACTCGCCGACGAAGATGCGTGAAACCGGGTACGCCATCACGATTAGCGCCACAGTAGCAAAAACCGAAATCACGGCAATCGACCGCAGCCCAGCTGCAAGATCGGCCTTGAGCAAGTGCATTTTGCCATCTTGAACGTGAGTCGACATTTTTGTGAAGTAGGCGGTTGCAATTGAAACAGTGGCAACCGAGTGAGGCAGCATGAAGATAAGCCAAGCAATCGCTGCTGCAGCAACACCAGCAACGGCCGGGTTGGTAGCGCGGGCTTCGACTGCACCCGAAGCCACAATGGTTTGCACCAAACCACCTAGTTGCGTGACCAAAACCATGCCGAATGACCAAGTAGCGGCCTTTAAGGCAGGGCGAAGCCCAAAGCCTCTCCACTTGAAGTTGAAATTAAGTTTCAACCCAATGTGGCGCCAGGCGAATAACAAAATTAGGGCTTGAGCGGCCACACCCGCGGTAGCAGTGCCAGCTAAAAGGGCGATTTGCGAGGCATCCCAGTTTGAAACAGCGCGAGAACCGGTCGGGTCAGCGCCAAAAATCAAAACAAAGGCAGCCAAGCCCAGAAGCGAAACCAGGTTGTTCAAAACCGGGGCCCAGGTGTAAGGGCCAAATGCGCTTCGAGCGTTCAACACCTCGCCCAAGATGGCATAAAGCCCGTAGAAAAACAGCTGAGGCAAGCACCAGTAGGCAAAGGCGGTTGCTAAGGCAAGCTGATCGGCCGACCAACCCTTGGTATAGAGCGAGACCAAAAGCGGTGCAGCAATAGTTGCTGCCAGCGTGACCACGAAGAAAACCGTGATGATCAGCGTCAAGAGACGATCAATGTAGCCTTTGCCGCCATCTTGGTTAGACCTGGCCTTGACAATCTGAGGAACCAGAACCGCATTTAGCAAACCGCCAACAATGATGGCGTAGACGTTGTTGGGCAGCTGATTGGCAACACCAAAAGCATCGGCGGCATCGGTGGTTACGCCAATGGCCAGTGCCAGAATAACCGCGCGGGCAAAGCCGAGCACTCTAGAAATGACCGTGCCACCGGCCATCAACATCGATGATCTTGCGACGCTCAAACTGAAGCCTCGGCAAGGTTGCGACGGTTTTTGCGCAAAGTTCTAATCACTCCGAATGTTCCGAGGGTTAGAACCGCAGCACCAAAACCAAGCAGCATTACAAATTCGATATCAGCATTTACCTGCATCTCAAGCCCGACCGATTCGCCGATCTTGATTCCAGAGAATGTGGTTAGCCAGACCTCAAGTGCAACTTCACCGTTAGCAATGGCCTGAACCGGCACCTGAGCATTCACTGTTGTGAAAGCTGGCACGACAATTTCAACTGCTTTAGGCAAGCTAACTCGGTTGTTATTGGCTCGGATGTGAACGTGCACGCGCAACTCGGTGTCGTAGTTGTTTTGAATTCGCACCGGAATCTTTGATTCACGTGAAACCAGGTTGATGCTCGAACCGCGAACCACAAAAATGCCCTTTGGAGTTTGCCATTGACCATCGACAATCTCGCTGTTTGGCGAGAACGCTATGACGGCCTTGCTTGGCAAGGCACTTGCCGGCGATGAACCAACCAGGGCAATTCCAGCGGCCAAGATCATTGCCGAGCCGGCAGCAAGCAGACGACGCACTACTTGTGTCTCGCAATCCACTCTTGAACACCGCGGGCAATTCGACGCTCGTTATCGTGAGCGAGAGATTTTTGTAAACCTTCGACCTCGAACCACTGAACATCCACGGCCTCGTGCTGAGGGTCATTCTCAACGGTTAGAAAACCGCCAATTTGGCGCATCAAAAAATGGTGCACGGTCTTGGTGATCAGCTTGCTTCCGGCTGAAAACTCATAGGTTATTTCGCCGAGCGGCTCGATGATCTCAACTTCAAGGCCGGTTTCTTCGGCAATTTCTCGGATAGCCGCCTGTTCGAGATTCTCGTCGCCCTCGGGATGCCCCTTTGGAACACACCAATCAATGCGGCCGCCGCGGCTAGTTCTGCCAATCAATGCAACACACTCTGAGCCGTCGGCCGAGAGCACAAACCCTCCGGCAGAGGTTTCGTTAACGCGCGTCAAGCGACGACCACGGTTGGCGGCGGCGCTGGTTGCATTCATAAAGCAAGCCTAAACCTTCGCGCTCAAGGCAGGGAGTTAGAAAACCCTGTGGCACGATTGAAGGCATGCGCACTGTGGCAGAAGCTTTGGCAAATCTTGAACGGACAACCGATAGTCCGCTATTTGTCACACTCGGTCGCATTTTTACTGAAGCCGGCCATGAGATTGCTTTGGTCGGTGGTCCAGTTCGAGATGCCTTTCTGGGTCGCAAATCACCAGACCTAGATTTCACAACTTCGGCCACCCCGGATGAAACCCTCGCGATTCTCAAGCCTCACGTCGACGCGCACTGGGACATCGGTCGTGCCTTCGGAACCATCGGCGCACGCATGGGCGATGAGACCATTGAAATCACAACTTATCGAGCTGACAAGTATGACCATGACTCTCGCAAGCCAGAGGTAGCTTTTGGCAAAAGCCTCGAAGACGACCTGTTTAGGCGAGACTTCACGGTGAACTCGATGGCACTTCGCCTTCCTGACAAGGTTTTCGTTGACCCATTCAAAGGCTTGCAAGATCTGCTCGACGGCATTCTTCGCACCCCGGGCAAGCCAGAAGACTCTTTCAGCGACGACCCACTGCGCATGATGCGCGGGGCGAGGTTTGCATCCCAGCTGGGCTTTGAGATTGAACCTGCAACTTTCGAAGCCATGCAGGCGATGGCTGATCGCATTGAAATTATTTCGGCTGAACGAGTGCAGGTTGAACTAACCAAATTGATTTTGGGTGCCAACCCGCGCGCCGGCCTGACCGCTTTGGTTGACAGTGGTTTGGCTGCCCTGGTTCTGCCTGAACTGCCGGCACTGAAGCTTGAAACTGATGAGCATCACCACCACAAAGATGTTTACGAGCACACCCTAACCGTGGTTGAACAAGCAATCGACTATGAAAAGGATTACAACCTCGAGGGTGATTTCATTTTGAGATTTGCCGCATTGATGCACGACTGCGGAAAGCCGGCGACCAGACGCCTTGAGCCTGGCGGTGCGGTTTCGTTCTATCACCACGACATGGTTGGGGCCAAGATTGCCACCCGCCGCATGAAGGCGTTGCGTTTCGAAAATGAAAGCATCAAAGCCGTGTCAAGGCTGATTGAACTGCACCTTAGATTTTTTGGCTACAGCGACCAAGCCTGGAGCGATTCGGCCATTCGCCGCTACGTTCGCGATGCGGGTGACCAGCTGCTGCGCCTGCACGCCCTAACGAGAGCCGATGTCACCACTCGCAACAAACGCAAGGCCGATCGCCTGGCCCACGCATATGACGATCTCGAACAGCGAATTGCCAAGATTCAAGAAGAAGAAGAGCTAAATGCCCTTCGACCTGACCTGTCTGGCGAAGACATCATGCGCATCCTGAGTTTGAAACCATCCAAGGATGTCGGCGAAGCTTATAAATTCATGATGGAACTGCGCTTGGATAACGGGCCGCTTGAGCCAGAAGAAGCAGAAAAACGCTTGCTTGAGTGGTGGCAAAGCCGCTAGGCTAGAGAGGTTGTCTATTGGGCCATGTCCCATGTTTTCGACAACGTCTATGCAAGACCCTCCTGTCACGGAAAGTCCGTGGCCGCTCTAGTCCAAAGGAGGTGGGTTAGTTATGCATAAGTATGAGCTCATGGTGATCCTCGACCCTACTATCGAAGAACGCACCGTTGCTCCATCCCTAGACAAGTTCCTCAACGTGATCCGCAATGCTTCAGGCACTGTAGACAACGTTGACATCTGGGGCCGTCGCCGTTTGGCTTACGAAATCGCAAAGCACTCAGAAGGCATTTACGCAGTTGTTAACATGACTGCTACTTCAGCCGCTGTTGTTGAGCTTGACCGTCAGCTAAAGCTTTCTGAAGCTGTGCTTCGCACCAAGGTGCTACGCGCAGACGAGGCAGTTGTAAACATCAAGCCTGTAGAGG
>CAZIFS010000021.1:0-14992 GCA_964539165.1 uncultured Rhodoluna sp.
AAAACTGTCGTAGTTAATAGCTACCGTGGGTTCAAATCCCACCGCTTCCTCCATTCACAAAAAACCTCTCGATTTGTCGGGAGGTTTTTTGCTTAAGTTCGAGGCTCGATTCAAAGCTTCAGCTATCTTCCAAACTTGCTGAGAATCTGCCGGTGCCCTTGTTGACGGTAGAGCTGGCTCTTAAACTAGAAGTAATGAAGAAATCACCCCGCACCCCAATATCTGAGGGCTTTGCTCGTCACGGCCGCATCCGTGTTCAGACCAAACCTCACGCCTTTGCCAGTCTCGCTTTCAAGGCTTTGGGTTTGCTTACCGCTGTGGCAATTGCAATTGCGGGCCTTTCTTTTTGGGAGATCAGCAACACCATCAAGGGCAACAACATTGTTCTTGCCGGTGCTAAAAAGATCACCGCTGAAGACCTAAAGGGCCCAATCAACATGCTTTTGGTTGGCAGCGATACTCGCGCTGGTCAGGGTGCTGGCTACGGTAACGACACATCTGTTCTTGCCGACGTGATCATTCTTTTGCACATTTCTGAAGACCGCAAAAATGCCGTTGCGCTGAGCTTTCCACGCGACCTTCTAGTGCCGTGGCCAGCTTGCCCAAGCACATCCGGTGGCCCGGGTTATCTGCCGCAAAGCCTCGGCCAGATCAACGCGACCATTGCCAACGGTGGCCCAGGTTGCACATTGCTTACCGTTGAAAAGCTGACCGGCTTGAGCATTCCTTATTTAGCCATGATCGACTTCAAGGGCGTTATAGAAATGTCTAACGCCATTGGTGGTGTTGATGTTTGTGTTGCCGAAGAAATCAGCGACCCTTACACCCAGACCTACCTTCAGCCAGGCGAATACAACCTAAAGGGCAAGGCGGCTTTGCAGTTCTTGCGAACCCGCCACGGCGTTGGCGATGGCTCAGACCTTGCTCGCATCAGCAACCAGCAGACCTTCTTGACCTCACTGGTTCGCAAGGTGAAATCTGAGGGCGTTCTTTCAAACCCGGTTTATCTTTATTCACTTGCTTCGGCTGCTGCCCGAAACATGCAGTTGAGCGAGAGCCTGACCGACGTGAACGTAATGGTTGCTCTGGCAAGCGCGCTCAAAGATGTTGAGCTAGACGCGATTACCTTCATGCAGGTGCCTAGCCGCGGTGGTTTGCCAGCACCTTATTCGGGCCGAGTGGCGCCGGTTTATGAAACCGCAAATATCATTTTCTCGAAGCTTGTGAACGACGAGCCAATCTTGGTTGATGGCAGCAACACAGGCACCGGTGCAGTGGTGGCCTCACCTAGCCCGAGCCCAAGTTCATCAAGCACTTCTTCGGCAAGCCCATCGAGCTCGGCTTCTCCATCGGCGAGTTCATCACCGGCTGCAACCACCGATGGGCGCGGAACCAACGCTTCAATCACCACCTGTTCTGGCTAGGTTAAGTCGGCCGCAAACGCCACTAAAATAAATTTTTCACCCGCAAATAGTTAGGCAATCCCCATGGCTGAACACACTTTCCTACGCGGTCCGAAAGACTGGTGGCGTCAGGCTGTCGTCTATCAGATCTATCCACGCAGCTATGCTGACCAAAACGGTGACGGCATCGGTGACCTTAAGGGCATCACCTCTCGTGTGCCTTACCTAAAAGAACTTGGCGTAGACGCAGTTTGGCTTAGCCCGTTCTATCCATCAGAGCTTGCCGACGGCGGTTATGACGTTGCTGACTACCGCAACATCGACCCACGAATTGGCACCCTCGAAGAGTTCGATGTCATGCTCGAAACTCTTCACGCAAACGGCATCCGAGTGTTTGTTGACGTTGTGCCAAACCACTCATCAGACCAGCACGAATGGTTCCAAGCCGCACTCAAGGCAGCTCCGGGTTCACCAGAGCGTGATCGCTACATCTTTAGAGACGGCAAGGGTGAGAACGGAGAGATTCGTCCTTCTGAGCTGGTTAGCCACTTTGGCCCAACCGCCTGGACCCGCATCACCGAACCAGATGGAACCCCGGGCCAGTGGTACATGCACCTCTTTGCAAAAGAGCAGCCAGACTTCAACTGGGATAACCAAGAGGTTCGAGACGACTTCATCAAGACCATGCGTTTCTGGTCTGACCGCGGTGTCGATGGTTACCGCATCGACGTTGCTCACGCCCTAGTCAAAGACCTCAAGAACGGCCACCTGCCAGAGCGCCAGTCTTATGACGTTTCAGTCATGAAAGACGATGGCACGGATGACCTGTTTGACCGCGACGAGGTTCACGAGATTTATGCATCGTGGCGACAGGTTTATAACGAGTATGACCCACCGCGCGTGGCAGTTGCTGAGGCATGGGTTCACGCCAACCGACGTGCCGCCTATGCAAGTGAAAAGGGTCTTGGCCAGTCATTCAGCTTCGACCTTTTGGGCACGCCTTGGAACTCAAAGAAGTTTCACGACACCATTGATTACAACCTAAAGGCTTCATCGAAGACTGGTTCATCAACCACCTGGGTGTTCTCGAACCACGATGTGATTCGTCACGCCACCCGCTTTGGTTTGTCTGATGAAATCAACAAGAACCTGCCAAAGTGGTTCCGTTCGGCTGATCGCGAAAGCCAAATCAACTTCAAGCAGGGCCTCGAGCGCGCACGCGCCGCGACCATGCTAATTTTGGCGCTACCTGGTTCGACCTACCTTTACCAGGGTGAAGAACTTGGCATGCACGAGCCACTGAACATTCCATCTGACCAGATGCAAGACCCACAGTGGTTCAGAAGTGAAGGCTCAATCAGCCGCGACGGTTGCCGCGTGCCAATGCCATGGACTTCAACCGGCTCGTCGTTCGGCTTCGGCCCTGGCGGCTCACACCTACCTCAGCCAGAGTGGTTCAAAGACGTGAACGTTGAAAAGCAAGACGGCGTCAAGGGCTCAACTCTCGAGATGTATCGCGATGCTCTTCGAATTCGCAAAGACCTCATCTGCGAAGAGAAGCTCACTTGGGTAAAGCACTGGCTAAACAACAATGTGCTTCACTTCAAGCGACCTAACGGCTGGCAGTCAATCACCAACTTCGGCAACAAGCCAATCAAACTGCCTAAGGGCCAGGTTCTGATCAGCAGCCAGCCATTGGTTGACGGCAAAATTGCACCTAACACCACTGTTTGGTTGCAGAGCTAGCCTCGGCACCCAGCCAACTGTTTCAAAGAGGTTCTGCGAGCCGATATCACCATGGATGTCGGTTTTTCGCAGCCTCGGGTTTACAAGTGCCGAAAGACAAAGTAAACTAGCAAAGTTGCTTCGGCAACACCCACCAAAATTGCGAAGCAATTTCGCGTTTGTAGCTCAACGGATAGAGCATCTGACTACGGATCAGAAGGTTGGGGGTTCGAGTCCCTCCAAGCGCACCAAGAAAAAAGCCCCGAGAAATCGGGGCTTTTTTGTTTAACTCACTCAGCGATATTCAACTCACACAGGTCTAATCGTTCAAACATGTCTACCTCAGGGAATTAGCGCCCACTTTTTGAGATTGCTTCAAGAGGAGGAAAAATGAAGAACAATACTTTGGCAATGTTGGCAACAATTTCGTTGGTTTTGAGCGTTGCAGTTTTGATCGGCTACATTGATCCTGCGGTGTGTGCCGGCAGCGGCATTCAGTCTCTAGCGGTTTGCCAGCAAGAGGCTTCAACTCACCTGTGGGGCTTCGTCGCCTTTTCATCCTTCGGAGTAATCACTCTGGTGCTTGGCACCCTGCGAAACAAGCGGCTATCAAAGCGCAATTAATTATTATTGCGGGCAACTGATGGTTGAGTAGGCAACGATTCTTGACCGAGGCCACTCAAAATCAGCGCGATTCCGGCGGCAAGTGCATCATGTTTGCTCTCTGAAGCGATGACTGAACTCGTGGTTTCGGCCAACCCAGAAACAACACCCAGGCTGTCGGCAGCCATTCGTTGCTGCTGGTGCCAAACCTGGCCAAGCACTAGAAACACGATTGATTCGGTGGCGACTTGAACTAGGTCTTCGGCAAAGCCTGACTTCAAAAGCGGTCGACGAATGCGTTCAAAGGCCGCTTCGGCACCGAGGCCAAGTGCAAGAGTAGAACTAACAATTTCGGCTCCGTCGCGATAGGCAAGAAGGCAGTCGCGCAGGGTGCAGGCGGCGATCAGGCTTTGATCTTGCCAAGTCAGAGATGAATCTTCGTCACTAACTATGTGATCGACAATATGGTCAGAGAGTCTGGCAAACAGAGTTTGCTTGTTTTCAAAATGCCAATAAAGACCACTTGGTTGCATGTCGAGTTTGGCGGCCAATCTACGCATGCTTAGGTCAGGCAAACCCACTTCATCAAGAAGCTGCAAAGCAGAGGCGATGATGTCGGCCCGATTTAGTCGGCCGAGCCTCAATGAATTTGCATCTGGGTTGCTCATAACGGGTCGAGCCTACTAGTATCTTGAACAGTGTTCAAGTAAAAGAACAGTGTTCAAGTTAAGCCGACCAAGGAGCAACTTTTGGCATCCGCACCCCGTTTTAGCATCAACGACCTGACCAAGATTGCCGTATTTGCCGCCATAATTGCGGTTCTTGGCCTGCCTGGAAAGATTGACTTGCCCATTGGCGTGCCAATTACAGCCCAGACTCTAGGCGTGATGTTGGCCGGAGCAATTCTGGGAAAGTGGCGAGGTGCTGCCGCCGTGGTTCTTTTTGAATTGCTGGTTGCAATTGGATTTCCGCTTCTTTCGGGTGGTCGTGGCGGACTTGGGGTTTTTGTAAGCGAGTCGGTCGGCTACTTAGTTGGATGGATCTTTGGGGCTTTCGTAATTGGTCTAATTGCTCACCGCAAGTCATCAAAGCCTCATCCACTATCGCTCGTTTTCGGTTTGGTTGTGGGCGGAATTGCAGTGGTTTATCTGTTTGGTATTCCAATTGGGGCAGCAATCACCCGCACTCCCCTTGAAGTCGCCGTTCTCAAATCGGCGATTTACCTACCGGGTGACCTAATCAAGGTAGCGATTGCCACCCTGATCACCCTTGCTCTGTGGCGTGCATATCCGAAGGCATTCAAGAACTAAGTGACTTCAACCACGCTTCAATTTATCCGAGGTGAATCGGTTGCTGAGGTAGCAGCCATGGTTGCCGATGCGAGGGCTGGCCAAAGAGTGCCCCTGGTAGGTGACTCTCGTTGGACCGAAGAATATTGGCAGACCGTGTGCAGAACTTGGCGATCTATGCCGTTGCCAGCAGGTTCAGCTTGGGCCGCTCTTAGCTCAGGAACCACCGGCAACCCAAGGCTCATTTTGCGTAGTGAAGAATCTTGGAGCGCCTCTTTCGAGCCACTCAACAATTTGCTTCAGGCTTCAGCCACGGATGTCTTTTACATCCCAGGCTCACCGGCCTCATCGTTGGCATTGTTCACCTTTGCCCAGGCTTCAGCTCTTGGAGCAAAGGTAGTGGGTGACGATCAGCTGGCCTCAGCAACAATCTTTCATGGCACTCCCTCGCTTTTTAGGTCAACACTTGCGAAGCTCTCGAACACCGAGCCACCTCAGCTCAGGGTTGCCCTCATTGGCGGCGATTCACTCGATGACCACACCCGCGAACTTGCCGCTAAGCACTCGATTCGCGTCATCAGTTACTACGGTGCAGCAGAACTGTCATTCGTTGCAGTTGATCTAGATGGCAAGGGATTCGAACCATTTGATGGTGTTGAACTTAAAATCATCGACAACCAACTTTGGGTGAAATCACCATACTTGGCTCTCGGTTACCTAGGTGTGGGCGGGTCTTTGCAAGTGACCCCTGAAGGCTGGGCAACTGTTGGCGACCTAGCTAGTGTTGAAAACGGCCACTTAAGAATTCATGGTCGTGCCGACGGTGCAATTCAAACTGCGGCTGTCACAGTGGTGCCTGAAGATGTTGAGCACGAATTGCAAAAACTCGAGGCTGTTAAGCAGGTAGTGGTCTTCGGATTGCCTAACGAGTCAATTGGCAATTTGGTTGCTGCAGTTTTAGTGTTCGATGAAAACTGCAAAAAAGACCAAAGTTCACTCAAGTTGGTTGAGACTCAAGCAGCAAAATTGCTCTCGCCAACACATCGCCCTAGAGTTTGGTTTGTAGCCGAATCTGTTCCAGTAACTGTCAGTTCAAAGCCGGCTCGCAAACTTATCCAAGCAGCCGCAATGGCTGGGGAGTATCGCAAAATTGTCTAACTCACAGCCACCAATGCGCGTCAACGCCTCCACACCGGTTGTGGTTGCCGTGGCCCGAACACCATTCACCACTCGCGGTGCGCAGTTTGCCAATATCGGTGCCGAAAAATTGGCTGGTCTCGCGATAGCTGCTGTTGCTGAAAGAGCTAACCAAACCCTTGAGGGTAAAACCAATCTCGGGATTGACGGGGTTTATCTAGGAAATTGCATGGGCCCTGGCGGAAACCTCGCCCGCGTTAGCACCTTGGCAGCGGGCCTACCAATTGAGACGCCGGCCATGACCATCGACACTCAATGCGCAAGCGCTTTGACCGCCATCATTGTTGCCGGTCAGTCGATTACCTCTGGCAACGCACAGCTTGTAATTGCTGGCGGAAGCGAAAGCGCATCAACTGCTCCGGTTCGCTCAATCGACGGCGTGCCATACACCCGTGCCCCATTTGCACCCGATGGATTCGATGACCCTGACATGGGCCCTGCTGCTCAAGCTTTGGCAATTCAAAACCAAATCACTCGCACCGAACAAGATGCATATGCAATTCGAAGCCACCGGTTAGCTCTGGCCGCTGTCGAGTCTGGAGTCATTGACACCGAACTTATTGGGGTTGGCGAAACTGATACCGACAAGTCTTTGAGTGCCAACATCGACCAATTAATCGGTCGTTTGAGCCCACTGTATGTTGATTCAACTGAGGCTGACTTTGCGGTGACGGGCGGCAATTCCAGCAGAAATTCAGATGGTGCCGTATTTGTCGCGCTAACTTCTGAATCGAATCGAAACCAAGCTCCAGGCCTCGCCCTGATCGACTCTGTCACTCTAGGCAAGTCAACTGACCTGCCAGGTTTGGGTCCGGTTGGTGCGGTTCAGAAGCTGCTCGCTCGAAACAATTTATCCATGGATGAAATCGAGGCATTCGAAATCGTCGAAGCATTCGGCGCTCAGACCCTTGCGGTTTTGAAGGCTCTTGGTTTAGCAAGTGACTCAACCGTGGATAACCGCGTATGTGCACAGGGCGGCTCACTCGCATTTGGGCATCCGTGGGGTGCCAGCGGGGCTTTTGTTGTAACTAGATTGTTCTCGCGATTGGTTAACGGAGGCTCGCCCGCAGGAACTCTTGGTTTAGCCACCGTTGCGGTTGGCGGAGGAATGGGCGTAGCTGTTCTGTTCGAGGTGGTTCGCTAGTGGGTTCAATTGTTCTCAAGGATGTTGAAGTTCAGTTTGATGGCAAGACTGTTTTGGCCATCAAAGATCTGTCGCTTACCGCCAAAACAATTGCAGTCATTGGTGCAAATGGCTCCGGAAAATCAACATTCGCTCGCCTGTTAAACGGTCTAGCTAAACCAACCGCCGGGCAACTGAGGGTAAACGACATTGATGTTGTTGCCGAACCCAAGCGAGCAGTTGGCCAGGCAGGTTTTATTTTTTCTAACCCAGATGTTCAAATCGTTATGCCAACACTTATTGAAGATGTTGAATTTTCGCTTCGCACATCGGGCCTCAACAAGTCTCAGCAGAATGAGCAGGCCTTGGTGGCACTCGACTCGGTCGGTTTGAGGCACCTGGCTGATGCCCCAGCGCAATCTCTGTCGAGTGGCCAAAAACAATTGCTCGCTATCGCTGCCATCACTGTTCGCAAACCAAGTTTGGTAATTGCCGACGAACCTACCGCCCTGCTTGACCTAGGCAATGCCAAGCAAATTGCCAAGCTGTTATTGGAGCCTGTTGCCGACCAGGTTGTCTTGGTTACTCACGACATGAAGTTGGCTGGGCTTTGTGAAGTTGCCGTTCACTTCGATCAAGGCCGTTTAGTTTCGGTGGGTGCTGCCGAAGAAGTGATAGCTCGTTACGAAGAGATGTTTGCGTGATCTCGCTTTATCGACCTGGCACCTCTTGGTTGCATCGAACCCCGGTGGCAATAAAGTTTGCCGCTCTAGTTTTGAGCTTGCTTGCGATCTCGATTTTTGCCAAGGATGTCACCTCGGTGGTGGCAATAATGCTGGTTGCAGTTCTCAGCTTTGCCTTAGTCGGCACAAAGGCCAAACAAATATTCTCAATGCTATGGAGCCTTAAGCTCGTGGTCTTGCTGGTTTTGGTGCCGCAGCTTTTGTTCATGGATTGGTCATTAGCCATAGTGAACGTAACTAGATTAGTTGCCTGTATTTTGATTGCGATGTTGTTTACTTCAACGACAAGAAATCAAGAAATTCTTGAATTGGTAGAGCTGCTGGCGAAGCCCCTAAAAAGATTGGGTATTCGCCCCGACACCATTGCATTGCTCGTGGCAATTGCTCTTAACTCAATCGCCCTGCTGAACAAATTTGTAACTGATGTTCGCGAAGCTCAACTTGCTCGCGGAATGAAGCCAAAACTTCATCGGTTCGTAATGCCGGTTTTGGTGCTTTCACTCAAGCACGCTGATGATCATGCCGAGGCTCTCGTGGCTAGAGGCGTAGAGGTTTAGGCAAAACCTTGATTTCACTACAGCGCGCGTAGAACCTTCTCCATCGGGCGTCCTTTATAAAGGTCGTCGACAAGCTTGTCGAGGTAGCGAATTTTTTGCATCAGCGGATCTTCAATCTCTTCGATGCGCACGCCACAAATCATGCCAGTGATTTTGATTGCCAAAGGGTTGATGGTTGCCTGGGCGAAGAACTCTTCGAGCGTCACATGTGTGTCGATTAGTTCTTGAAGTTTCGCGTCAGAAAAACCAGTCAGCCAGGTGATTACTTCGCGAAGTTCAGCAACGGTTCGACCCTTGCGTTCCACTTTGGTCACATAAAGCGGATAGATTCGCGAGAACGCCATGGAGTAAATCTTGTGCATGGGTTCACTCTAGAACAGCAATGGTCGTAGAGTTCAAACATGCAGTCACCGGCCGCCTTTATCCGTGGGGTACAACACCCTGAGGCTTTTCACGGCCAGGGCAAGACCACCAACTTCTTTGAAGGCTGGTACATCAAAATCGTGAGCGCCGATAAATCTCAGCGCTGGGCAGTTATTCCGGGAATCTTCAGGGGCCTCAAATCAGCTGACGGAAATTCCTCTGATCAGGCTTTTGTGCAAGTGCTTGATGGGAAGACGGGCCGCTCTTGGTTTCACGAGTTTGCAATCGAAGATTTCAAAGCCGACACCAAAAGTTTTGATGTCACAGTTGGTGACAATCACTTCAATTCTCGAGGTGTCAAACTTAATCTGCCTCAGCTCAAAGGAGACCTGACTTATTCAACCGCGGTAGACCCGTGGCCGGTGACTTTTGCTTCGCCAGGAATTATGGGTTGGTATGGACTGGTGCCATTCATGGAGTGCTTTCACGGCATCGTTTCATTTGGTCATTCGCTTCAGGGTCGCCTCGACATCGAGGGTCAAGTGCATGATTTTGCCGGCGGTCGCGGATACATCGAAAAAGACTGGGGCCAGAATTTTCCAGCTGGTTATGTTTGGCTTCAAAGCAATCATTTTGAATCTGAACCTGAGGCTTCGCTTGTTGCGTCGGTTGCAATCATCCCTTGGCTTCGAGGGGCGTTTCGAGGTTTCATAATCGGCTTCAAGCACCATGGAAAACTTCACAAGTGGACCACCTACAACAAGACAGTTGAGCAACAACTGGCAATCGACGACAGCCATATCAGATGGAGCCTCATCGGCCCAGATGGTGTCATAGAAATCAGAGCTGAACGAGCCACGGGCGGTTTGTTGCACGCTCCTCTTCGTACCGAAATGCAAAAGCGCGTAGAAGAAACCATGTTGGCCAGAATCGAAGTTAAGCATTTCGACAAAAACGGCCAACTGGTCTTTTCATCAATCGGTGATTGTGCCGCGATGGAAGTCTTTGGCGACCTGGAGCGTTTGCTGAATATTGACTAAGCTCGGGCCTCAAGAATCTGGTTGAAGGCCTTTACGAAAACATCAGGGTTCTGCGCACCTGAAACACCATATTTGCCATCGATAACAAAAAACGGAACGCCGCTGATGCCATAGGCCTGCGCCTGAGCGAGGTCGGCTTCGAAGGCTGGCAAAAACTCTGCAGATTCTAGAACGCGCAAAACCTCAGCACGATCTAGGCCTACATCAGAAGCTAGATCTGCCAGAACTTCGGCGCGGCCAACATGCAATGCCTCCACAAAGTGAGCCGACATGATTCGTTCTTTCATCTCGACCTGTTTGCCCTGAGTTTTCGCATATTGCAAAAGCTGGTGAGCCAGCACCGTGTTTGTCATGTGAATGTGCTCCATGTCGTAGTCGAGACCAACATCCTTGGCAATTGCAACCAAGCGCTCGGTCATGGCAATTACTTGGTCGCGAGGCATGCCTTTGTGTTGGGCCAAGTAATCAGTCTGGCCACCCTCATAATCAACGGGCATGTCTGGGTTCAAAAGATAGCTGTGATACTCGACCTCGACTGGCGCAGTCGAATCTTGGCTAGAAAACTCGCGGATAGCGCTCTCGATTTTGCGCTTGCCGATGTAGCACCACGGGCAAGCCACGTCTGACCAAATGTCTACCTTGATTGGATTACTCATTGGAGCCTCAACTGCATTTTTGCTCGGTTTAGTCCCGGCAATTATTCGATTCAAAAAAGAAGGGCCCCGCCAAAAAGCGGGACCCTTCGAGTAGCTAATAGCTGGCTTACAAGCCAACCTTGTCAACACCGTATGTTGCCTGAGCTTTGGTAAAGCCTTCATAAATCAATTGATCAATTAGGCCGTTTCGTGAGAATGACGAGTAGTCAAGGTAAGACTGTGCTGACTTTGCTGCCTGCTCGTTCCAGTCTGGGTTGATTGCGTCAACCGCATACTCAGCGTCAGCTGTGCTGTACTCCTCGTATTCAAGCTGCTCAATAAGGCCCTTGCGTGAGAATGATGAATAGGCCAAGTAGCTTTCTGCTGACTCTCGGGCGTTCTGCTGGCTAACAGTCTCTGCCGGGGTTTCTTCTTCAGCAGGAGTCTCTTCTTCGGCTGGAGTTTCTTCAGCTGCAGGCTGAGTTTCGTCAGCTGATGCAGACTCTGAAGAAGTTGGGTTTGCTGCTGGCGCAGCATCATCGCTCTTGCCAGCCTGTGACATTCCAACAATTAGTAATACAACAGCTGCTGGAATGATGAAGCGCTTCTTTTTGAAGAATGGGCGGGCTGCTTTAGCTGCTGCCTTCTCTTGTGCAGGTGTTGCTGCAGATTCGACGTTCGGATCAGTCATTGGTTCCCCCTAATGATTTATTTTTTGGTGTTGCGTATAAACAACAATAATCCGATGAGGGCCAAAATAGCACCTATCCATTGGATGCCAGCCCAACCGAGTGTCGACCACAAGATCGCTGTGAGAGCGGAACCGAGAGCGGCGCCAATGAAGTTCACAGTTACATAGCCGGCATTAATTCGGCTTCTTGCCTCCGGAAAAGACGAAATTAGCTTGGTTTGGTTGGTGACACCGATTGCCTGAAATGCGGCATCCATTACGAACAATTGGATAGCCAGAAAAACCAGCGAAACCTCAGCAAACGATCCAATCACCATGGCGGCTGAGTTAGCTATCCATGCAATTTTGGTTGCGATTTCGGCTTTGCCTGAATCAATAAGGCGACCGGTATTTCGGGCACCGATTGCACCCACCAAACCAAATAGACCCCAAAGTCCGATTTCGGTAGTCGACATTTTGAACTGAGGCCCTGAAAGCAAGAAGGTTAACGAGGTCCAAACTGAACTAAAAATAAGCATGCCGATGCCGTTGCTAATCATCACACGCAGCACCCAGCGGTGTTTCGCAATGAGCGAGAAAATCCCTGCCACCAATCGGTGATATGCCACTTTGGGCTTCTTATCCAGCACCGGGATGCTTCGGTAGAGCGCGAAGGCCAACGCGAGGTTTGCCAAGCCGATAATGCCGAACGTTACCTGCCAGCTGGTTAGGTCGCTCAGGCCTCCGCTTATTGTGCGTGCTCCGAGAATTCCGATCAGAATTCCCGAAACCACGAAACTCACGTTGCGCCCGCGGTGAGACTCGTCACTTAGTTCATTAGTCAGTGGAATAAGAATTTGGCCTGAAATGGTTGTGAAGCCGACTAAAAACAAAGCGATTATGAGAGTCAGGTAACTCGTGCTGGCACCTACCGCGATCTGGCCCAACCCGGCCAGCGTTACCATTACTGGCACAAAAATCTTTCGCGAACGAACATCTCCAAGCGGTAATAGAAATACGATTCCTGACGCATAGCCAAGCTGAACCGCAGTGACTAGCCAACCGTTTTGGGAAGCAGTTGTGTTTAGGTCATTTGAAATTTCGGCAAGCAGTGGCTGGATGAAATAGAGATTGCCAACGGCAAAACCTCCAGCAATTGCAAATATCAGCAGCGTAGATTTTTTCAATCAAGCTCCTTCAAGAACTCCGAGTCTTGCCGAAGCATTGAATTTAGCAACTCGATTACGAAATTGTGGTCATCAATATCGCTCAACCCAGAGATGGTGAGCGATCCAATCACGCCGGCATTTTTTACACGGATGGGAAAAGATCCGCCGTATGAACCAAATTCTCGTTCTGGAAGATTCATGAATGCTTTGAAGTCGAAGCCATTTTGATTATGCAGCCAGAAAGTGATCGAACTAAAGTTCATCAAGTTCACCACGGCCCTTTTTCGCAAGCCAAAGTCTGCATTAGCCGGGCTGGTGCCAACCATGCTGTGCTCAAAAAGGGTGTTCAATCCACGGCTGACATTGACAAAAATGCTTTTGCCCTTTTGCTTGGCTAAAGCCGTAGCCGCCAATCCGAGTTCCAGAGCAAGTGCTTCATCAAAATTCTCGAAGACCAATGCCGATTCTTGTTCAGCAACTAGCTCTAGTGCTTCTGTGATATTCACTTTGCTGCCTCATTAATCTGGCGGCGAGCTTCGTCTAGAAACTGCATTACTTCGACAGTGAAACTGAGTGGGTGCTGCACGCATTCAAGTTGGCCATCGGTAATCGCTTGATTCACCGCCTCAATCATGTGGGTATAACCGGCACCTTTTCTCGGCAACCTAATATGAACCGGTTCGTGTTCATTGCCATCAACTGGCCCGTTGATTACTGCTTCCTCGGAGTTCCAGAATTGGCCAGCAAACTCAATTGACCCAGCGTCTCCGACCAACCGAGCACCAAATCCAAGCGTCGCCACCAGCGAGCTGAGGGCGAGACCGATAGCCCCATTCTGGTATTGAAAGACTGTGTGCACCGAGGCGTCAGCGCCGTTGGGAAACAATTCACCAATCGTTGACTGGCTGAGTACTTCGGAGTTGGCGAACCAGTGAGCAAAGGCAGCCGTGTAAACACCTTGGTCTAAGGCAGACCCGCCACCTTGTTCAAAGTTGAAAAGCCGGTGTTCATCATTGAAAGGCAGATTCAGACCGAAGCTGCTTTCAATCAACTTGAGCTTTCCAATCCGGCCAGATTCAACCAGGCGTTTCACTTCGAGGTGGAGTGGTTGAAACTTCGTCCACATGGCTTCCATAAGAAAACGATTGTGCTTCTTGGCCAGGTCAGTCAGTTCAGTGGCCTCTGAGGCATTCATTGTGAATGCTTTCTCGACTAGAACATGCTTTCCGGCTTCGATTGCACGCTTGGCTAATAGAAAGTGACTGTCGTGCGGGGTGGCCAAATAGATGATGTCAATTTCGGCATCATCCAGGGCCTGTTCGAATGTGACAGCTTTGGCATTTACCCCGTCTGCGGCAAGGCGACTGCGCGCCTTGTTAACATCTCTCGATACCAAAGCGACGAACTCGGTATTTTTTGAAAGCGCGAAATCTTTCATGATCAGCGTGGACATGTAGCCGGTGCCAACCATGGCCCATTTAATTGTCGTCATGTTGAAAACCTAACATTTGATAGGTATCTACGAATTGTGCGTTTTCAATTTGTTGTAATCACCGACTCAGCACCGATGTCGCCCAATCACTGAGATTAATTGGGCAGGCAAATTATTTGTCGGATACCCGAACTAAAACTTCGTTTCTCCTCAAAAACGGCGGTGTCAGTGGCGGGTTATAAATTGCACTCGAAATTTCCCCAACGGGCTTGAGTCCAAATTGTGTTACCGCTGCTAGAAGCTCAACCTTTTTGGCTTCGAAAATTTCCTGATTCCAGAGTCCTCTATAGCGCAGGGCGGCAAAACGACCACCCTCAACTTTTCGAAGTTCGATACTGAAATTTGCGGGAGTTGGGATGCCATCGGCGGCAACCTGCTTTGGCACCACAAACGAAACTTTCCATCCTTGCTCGCTGCGCACCTGTTGCACCGGAGATGTCATCGAGATTTTTTGCGCCGCAGAATTCTCGCCACTGATGTATCTAAATAGATTGTTGAACGCACGGTTCGATGCAATTCGAAGATCTGCCGTGGCACTTACGTCACACTCAGCAAGCCAATGTTCGTCATAGTCGCGCAGCTCTATGCCGAAGCCTGAACCGATCACTCGGTATGCGGGTTTCTCAATAGCCATTCTTGCCTCCTGAGCGAAACTATACAATCGTCACATGTCTGCTGATGAAGTCACCGCCTACATTGAGGCCCAGGATGAACCCAAACGCACAACTCTTTTGGCAGTGCGTCAGAGCATCCTAGAAATTGAACCTTCACTTGAACAGGTAATTGCCTGGAATTCACCCCAGTTCAAATTCAAGGGCAAATATGCCGTGGGACTATGTGCTTTTAAAAATCACTTGACCTTCTCGCCGCAGAGCCCCGATGTAATGATCGAGCATGCCGCTGATCTGGCCGATTATGTGACTTCAAAAAGTTCATTCCAATTTGCGATTGACCAGCCCTTGCCAAAGACATTGCTGTCAAAG
>CAZIFS010000021.1:15092-16357 GCA_964539165.1 uncultured Rhodoluna sp.
TGGCCGTCGCCGCATGTTTATCTGGGGACTCGGGTTTTTCATGGGTGCCTCACTTTTGGTGGGCCTCGCAACTTCAGCCGAAGTCATGATTGTGGCGCGAGTACTTCAAGGCGTGGGCGCTGCTGTTCTAGCGCCTTCGACTTTGGCGCTGCTCAGCACAAGTTTTCCGGTGCAACCAGAACGAGGCAGGGCGATGGCCATTTATGGCTCGATCACCGGCATCGGCACGAGCCTAGGTTTGGTTCTGGGCGGTTGGGTAGCCGAAGCTTTTGACTGGCGCTGGGCGTTTATTGCTAACGTGCCCCTGGGCATCGCCCTCATGATTGCCGCTCGCGCTTACCTGGTTGAAACTCCAAGACAAACTGGTCGCGTCGATGTTTGGGGTGCGGCGCTTTCGACCGTTGGCGTGACCGCAATTGTTTATGCACTAATTCTTGCTGCTGAAGAAGGCTGGCAACAAAACACCACTTGGATGCTTTTGCTGCTCGGCATCATCTCAATCGGTGCCTTCATCCAGGTAGAAAAGAAGGTAAAAACGCCTCTGGTTCCGCTGCGACTGTTTAGGAGCGCTCAACGCTCAGGAGCCAACCTAGCCCGAGCTCTATTTGTGGGGTCAATGGCGGCATTCTGGTTCTTTGTTTCACAGTTCCTGCAGGTTGCAAAAGGATTAAATCCACTCGAAACCGGACTAGCCTTTTTGCCGATGACGCTCGCAAGTTTTGCAATTGCATTCTTTGTTCCACGCCTCTCTCGCCGTTTCGGTGACACACCATTTCTGGCTGGCGGTTTAGCAACTGTGGCGATTGGCACTATTTGGCTTAGCCAATTCACTGCCAATGGGTCTTATCTGTGGGAGGTGGCTGTGCCGATGGTGCTAGTGGGTATTGGCCAGGGGGCCTCAACCATTCGTTTGACAACCGCGGGAATAGCTGGAGTTTCAGCTGAGGATTCTGGAGTTGCTTCGGGCATAGTCAGCACGGCTGTTCAGCTCGGCAGCTCACTTGGCCTTAGTGTTCTAATTGCCTTGGCCGCAGCAGTTGAAGTTGGTGGGCTTTCGGCCGGTGAAGCGATCTCGAAGCAGGCAAATATTGCCGTTTTCGGCGGAGGTATTCTTTGCTCTATCGCTCTGGCTATTGTTCTGGTTTTTGTCCTGCCAAAGAAACTTCAGTTGGGTGACTAGTAACAAAATTAGATATTAAAAAAGCTTCTAGTAAATTTTTGCGGTAAGCCACTAACCTGACATCAAGAAATGATTGTCAGGGGGC
>CAZIFS010000021.1:16457-18985 GCA_964539165.1 uncultured Rhodoluna sp.
CTAATTCTTCTGGCCTCAGCTACAGGAATCACGATTGCTGGCTTCTTTCAAGTCTTGGCGATGCAGTCGTCGAATGGCGATCTAAGTTTTAGCAATGCACTCGCTGGCAACGGTTTATTTAGCCCATTGGCAACACTAATTGCAGACCTAATTGCCGCTCCCGGCATGATCTGGCTTTATCGCTCATCCAAGAAATTAGCCACTTTGTCGCCTGAAGGTGCGAGAACCAAATATCGAGCAATCTGGGCTTTTCAACAAATAGTCGGAACCATCGTGACCGCTGGCGCAGTAGTGATGATTCCTGGCTCGCTGATGGCAATTCAAATGTTGTTGCCTGGTTTCGCCGTAGTATTTCCAATTTTTGCCGGCGCATATATTCACCTGCGTGCTCGGGCCCTGAATCGTGAGTATCGACTCGCACAGAACACGCCGCCTGCTGTCCAGGCTGAACTAGAGGTCGAAAACAAACCAGAGATCACAACAGACCCTAAATCTGGAATGGTTCCGTTGGTCATAACTGGCCTTTTACTAGCAATCAATGTTGTTGGTGAAATAAGTTTTTACAACGACTTTAGAAGTGATCCGGGGTTCTCTACGCTCGGATCGAGCATGTATCCATCAAGCATGATGCTGGGACTGGCTCAATTCCTCGACATATTTGTAATCGACCTCATTGCGCTTGTGTTCATGATTATTGCTATCAAGGCTCGGGCAAGGTATCCAAAAGGCCGAATGCGCCTAATCGCGATTTTTACGATCGCAAACCTGGCAATATTTCCGGGAGCATTTGCAACACCGTTGGCATTGTCTGCAGGCCCTAATGCGGCAGCCAGCCAGCTTGTGTCACAGCAAAAAGACTCCTACGAGACAATGAATTATTTGCAGAACCAGCCCCTCCCAGCTGGTTTCGGAATGATCGACGAGTTCAGTTCTTGCCTCGATGCCGGCTGCGGTCAAGAAGTGAATTCGTTTTGGCGCACTGGGGTTTACAAACTCGAGGATCCTGCCATTATCGAAACCTGTGAGGCAGTCATTAGTTATGGACTCAACCTTGGGTTAGACAACTATTCGGCAGGTGAAAATGGCGAAACTCTGCCCCTCGGCGATGGTGTTGAGGCTACATCTGTCTGTGCCAAAACCATGGATGAATACCCCCGTCTGAAAGTTCAGCAATATGAGGCAATTTCACCTCGGTTCACAATTTCGGGAACAGCCAATTTTGGGGCAAGAAGCCCATTACAACTCGAGCTCATGTTGATGAAAGCTGGCAAACTGTCTGAGGTTCCAAACACCTGGGGTTACGACTTTTCAATCGCAACGACTTATAACTCAAGCCCTGCTGATGCAGGTAACGGAGGCCTTTCTCAGGGCACGGTTGAGATTAACGCTTTGCTCGAAGCATTTGGCCAAGCCCGATTGGCCGAACCCGATCGCAACCCAACCGATCCAAAATTCGTCAAAGAAATTCTCGCCGGTTATGAATATCCGGTCGACATTACCGTGGTTGAAAGCACGCCAGGTGTGGCAAATCGCCTAGACCTAACTAACTCTGATGGCGCTCACATGTGCCTTTCGATTGACGCCTGGGATGAGGAATACATGGGAAGCCCCGATCCTGGAACTGGCTATGGGCTCGGATACATGAACGATCTTGAAGTTCTCAAAGGATTCGGAAACGCTGTTGAGGGCGGATGTTAAAGTAAGGGCATGCCCCGAGTAGCCCAGACCAAGAATGGCCACCCGCCGAAAATTTGTGAGCGCTGCGGTTTGCCGTTTGAATGGCGCAAAAAATGGGAACGAGACTGGGCAAATGTGAAGTTCTGCTCGCAGAAGTGCAAGGGCTAAATGGCTCGAATTCTCTATGTGCCTTTTGACCACCTGAACTTCGACTTCGGAGTTCTAAAGGGCGCTGACCCTGCATCTGATGTCATAGCCATGGTCGAGAGCCAACGAATGGTAACCGGCCGGCCCTGGCATAAAGAGAGGCTCTTTTTTCTGATTGCTTCGGCAAGGCATTTTGCAGCAGAGGCCCGCAGGCGGGGTTTCGAGGTTCACTACATCCAAGCCTCAAGCACCATCGAAGGCCTAAAGCAAATAGCTGCCAATCTAGTGGTTGAATCAACTTTTCATTGTGCCGAGCCGTCGTCTTTCAGGCAGTATCAACAGCTAAAAGATTTTGGCGTCGAGTTCGTTCAAAATGATTTTTTCATGACCACTCGCAAGCACTTTTTTATGTGGGCAGAGCGTCAAAAAACTTTTGTGATGGAGAACTTCTATCGGGCCCAACGTGTTCGATTAGGTGTTTTGGTCAACGGCAGTGACCCCGAGGGCGGCCGGTGGAATTACGATTCTGAGAACCGCCTGCCACCTCCAAAAAATTATGTGTGGCCGCCATACCTGTTGCACGAGCGTGATGTCATCGACGCCGAAGTAGCTGCCGAATTGAACTTTGAACCGAGCAAAACTTGGGCGACAACCAGGGCAGGCGCTCTGGCTCAACTAGATAACTTCATCACTAATCACCTGCA
>CAZIFS010000022.1:0-7227 GCA_964539165.1 uncultured Rhodoluna sp.
CAGTGTTGTCAGCGTCATACTTGACGGTTACAACAGCGGTACCTGACTGGTTAGCTGCGATTGAGTAGCGAAGGTTGAACTTTCCAGCTTCATCGGTCTCAACTGGAAGATCGCCAATGATGACGCCCAGCCCGTTGTCTTCGTATGCAACTGAGAAGCTGTAGGCGGTTGGACTTTGTTCGGTTGACTTCGCTGTGTCTACAGGGTTGCCGAACTTGTCAGTCAACTTACCTGAGACAACTAGAACTCCACCAGGAAGAACCTTTGCAGGGGCAGTCAAGGTGAGCTTCACGCCAGAATCCGCGGCAGCAGGCAGCACAGTGAATAGACCAGTTCTTACATCTGAACCAGCTGTGTAGGTGATGGTGTGTTTACCAGCAATGTTTGATTTGACTGAAACAGCCGGAGCGCCGGTTTCACCAGTAAAGACGGTCACGCTGTCAGCATATTCGGTGCCATCAACAATGAAAGTTACGCCCTTAGAGGCAAGAGTTACAGGTGCGCCTGGATTTGTCACTTCAACGTCTGTATCTAGGTTTGCGGCAACTCCAATTTCTGCGTCTGCCGGTGCCTGTAGGGTCTTGTCCGTAGTGCTCACATATGCGGTGGTCTTCCATGCAAGTGCTGCGTCGGTCACATTGACTGTGTGCTGAGCGGCGGTGATCCCCGCGTCGGTGTTGTAGTCGTAGTAATTCTCGTCATCAACATCTAGAGTCTGAAGTTCGGCATCAACTGTGTATGAAGTCGAAGCATCCGCAGTAGTGTCTGAAACCTTGATTGAGGCTTTGCCACCAACGAGGTTAACGTAGCTGGTCACTGGGTCCGAAGCCGAACCGTCAACTACGAAAGCTAAGCGTGCGCCCGAACCGATTGCAACACCGAACTGGTCCTGAACAACAAATGAAATTGACGTTGAGCCGCCATTTGCAATCGAACGATAGTTTGAGCTTGCATCCACTGCAGTTACGGCGGTATAGTCAGCGTCCTGCCATTCGAGTTCTAGAGCGTCAGAAACAACATCGCCCTCGATTTCTAGGTCGATGTTTAACTTTGTTCCTGCAGTTGCGCCGGTAACGGCTACAGGAAGCTTGACCTGGCCATTGACGTCTGTCTTCACATTGAAAGTAACGTCAGTGGCTTTTACCAAGTTGCCGTTCACCTTGATGGTGTCAGCAACTGCGCCTGAACCTGAGGGAGTTGCAAGATTTGAATGGCTTGCGTCCAAGGTCACTCGCACCAACACGCCAGCACCAACTGCGTCATCATTTGAGTCTGCGATGCTGAACACTGCTTCGGTGTTCTTGGTTCCGGTGCGAACAGCGGTTACGCCTTCGATTGCTTCAGCCACGTTGTTTGACTTAGTTGCAATGAATTCTGATTTAGCCGCATCGATGTCGTGGTCAACAACCGACTTGGTTGACTTTCCAAGTGAATCAGTTCCCAAAAGAGCTTCAACCACATAGTCGACGTCGTCAACTGCAGTGGTCTCAGTCGCGGTTACAGAACCGTCTGAGTTCAAAACTAGCTTGTCAGCCGCATAACCACCCATAGTGACGTCTAGATCACCTAGAGTCAAGACTTTGGTTGAGGTGTTTGCAAACAAATCTAGGTTTAGCGCCGGAGAGAAAACTACCTTTGCTTCTGCATCCGTTGAGTTGAAGTCGGTTGAATCAGCAATCGCTACCGAAGCTTTGATGTCATCTTTGCTCAGGAAGTTGATGGTGCGAACTGAAGACTTAGCTTCGTCGCCATCAACGATGTTGTCACCGTTCGCGTCAACCCAGGTCTGCACAGTGACAGATGCCTTTTCTGTTAGAGCAGATGGAACGAGTTTGATCTTGTCAAGTGATGCGACACCTGCTGTATCGTCAACTTCCGTGATGCTAACGCCATCTACAAATGCCTCAAGTGAAGTTACGTCAGGGGAGCCATCGATAACCAGACCAGAGCTTGGACCATCAGGTCCCAACTCAAGCGCCTCAGAGGCGTCAACAATGCGCACCTTGAGCATGTCAGTGGTGGCCTCCTGAGCAGCTGCACCGAAGTAAGTCTTCAGAGTGAAGGTCTCGTCCAAAGGAACGTTATATGAGGTTCCGGCGATCGGGCTAAGCGTTACTAGTTCAGCGGCCTGAGCTGGCAATGCACCAGTTAGACCAGCGAAACCGACAGTAGCTGCCACACCGAACGCGATTCCCTTGCGGGAGATGTTCTTAGACATAATGTCTCTTTCTTTCTTGGTTTAGAAGCGATCTAAGGCTTAGATCACTGAGAAATCCGCTTGCGCCAAGCAACCAAGCAGGATGGCACGCGGCTCCCCACAATAAATAGCGATGGGGTGGCTGAGTTATTACGGTCATCCAAGAAAGTTTTTGAAATTTATTTGGCCCCTCGATGGCCCGGTTAAATACGGAGCCCCCTCCCAGGGGGTGGTAGGGGGCTCCGGCACTCTAAGAGAAACTATTCCTGCGGCAAAACCGTAAGAATCGAATCGCGAAGCGTGCTCTGATCGTTTTCGACGACCAGCTCTAGGCGAACGGTGGCTTTGGCCAAAGCCGAACCGCTCAAAACTTGACCAGCTTCATCAAAAACATGAGCTAGCGAACCGTAATAGATGTAGTGCTTGAGCCCAGCGTTATCGGTGACTACATAAAGCTCAGTGGCTTCTGGGTAGGCAAAGTACTGCTGGCCATTGACGTCGATGGTGAACAGCGCATCGGCGAAGACATTCTCGGAAGTGGCGTCAAAGTTGAAATCAGCGATGACACCTTGACCTGAAATCAGTCGGTAAGACTGGGCTGCACCAACTCCGGTTGGAGACATAAGCATCAGTTTGTTTGAACCTGGGGTGGTGGTGAAGAGATTCTCAAGGGCTGCAATTGAGAACTCAGATGAGTCTGGCTCAGTCGATGGTTCGACTTCTGGCTCAAGGGCTGGTTTTGAAATTGGCTCTTCAACTACAACATCAACCAGTTTGGTAACCACGGTTGGGCCAAGGTTTTCAGCATCCGGGGTTTTAGTTTGGGTTGGCTTGGATGAAGGCCTTGGGCTCTGCTCGGGTGAAACGGCAGTTGGACCTTCACCGTCGGCAATAACCTGATTTTCGCCTGCTCGACCTGGGAGGTTGAGATAGGCGCCAACGCTGAGCATGAGAAACACTGCGAAGACCATTGCATGCATGCTCATGCGCTTTGCGTCTTGAGCAGCCTTGCGAGCAGCAACCGAGAGAATTGCCGAAGCGCTCATGCCATCGGTGTTTACGTCATCACCCAACAGCGCCTTTTTAAAAGCTGCACGGGCCCGGAACATCAATTGCCGCGTTGCGTTCTCAGAAAGACCAACTTGCTGTGCGATCTCTTCGGTGGTCTTTTCTTCATAAATGCTGGCAAGCAAAATCTCGCGGTGGCGCGGGTTTAACTTGCTGAGGGCAAGGCGCAACACTGCTGCATCATCTTGCTGTTCTAGCGCCAACGACATGTCTGGATCATTGCTGGCAATCTCGGGATTGTCGTCGATGCTGCTGAACTGGGCTCGCCCGCTAGCACGAATGACATCTAGGCAGAGCAATCGAACCTTCCACTTAAGAAAGCGCAGCACACCAAGCTCTGAATCAAGTTCTGGAAGGCTCACCATTAGATAAAGGAACGCGTCTTGAACAACCTCGTCAACCTGAGATGGGTTGCGCAAGAAACGTCTAGCGTGACGCTCTAGGTGAGGGCGAAAGCGAGTGTAGATGCTGCTGAAATCTTGAGCACTCCACTCAGCGAGCTTTACTGGTTGAAGATCAGTGCCTACTTTTTCGCGAAAATCTGGCTCGCCAAACTCTTCGTCAGACTCGAGGTCGAGCATGGTCTCAAGAGGATCTTCAACATAGGTTTTGAATTCTTGATCGGCGTGCTTGACGCCAGACGCGCCTTTGCTAAGTAGCACCTCGTTGTAGTCGTCGTCGAGCGGCCCCTTGGCCTCTGCCTCGTAGGCAGGCGCGACTACTTTGACGATGCGCAGGTTGCGCTTTTTGGACATGTTTCCCCCGGTCCCCGTGATGCTGGCCAGCTAATGCGCATAAACGCAGCAACAAATTTGCCGAACATTGAAATACACGAGGAAAGGGCTGATTCATTACGGTGCATTGAAAATATAATTTCTGGGAGCCCCCGCTCCTAGAAATCGATGCGACCGATCCCCCGGTGAAATCAACTTCAGAGGCATCTTTTGATGCCAAGTAAATGTTCGGTTATGGGTATGACATTTTGCGAACATTAGCGAGCCACCGTAATGCCCGCGGCCTATTGGCGCTAATAGAAATGAAGCAATCGCAAATGAAACCAAGCCATTTGCGACAAGACTCGGGACCACAGCATTTGTGGAACCGAGTTTTTGCTTTAACCCAAACTTTGCCGAGAGCACACGCGGGGTTAGGTTTGATGAGTGCCGATACGCGTAGTCTTTTTGACTTTTTATTTTGAAGCCTGGGATGCCCTGGCTGAGGTTTATTCGCGCATGAAAGCTGACCCGCGTTTTGAAGTCACTGTTGTTGCAATCTCGCGACGACTGACCGGCGAGATTGACTTTGACGACGCCGCTGAAGTTTCGAAATTTTTCACCGATGCTGGAATCGAACACCTAGTGAATGCCGACATCCCTGAATTGAATGCCGACTATGTGTTCATCAACTATCCGTGGCAAAGAAATTACCCAAAGGAATATCGGGCTGAAGCGCTGGCTAAGTTCACTCGTATTGCCTATGTGCCTTATTACTCGATTTCACTCGTCGATGAGCCTGGCTCTGGCAACGAGGTTGCGCCACACCTTTATACACAGCGGTCGCATCAGCTGGCCTCACTGATTTTTGTGCAGACCGCAGCTATGCGTGAAGCTTATGCATCTACCTCGCGAGGCAACCAGCATGTGCACTTTGTTGGGTCGCCAAAGTTAGATCAGCTAGTCAACGAGGTTAGAGCCGCGGGCGATATAGGCGGCGGCCTCCGAATGGTTTGGGCTCCTCACCATAGCTACTCGGCAAGCTGGTTGAACTTTGGCACCTTTGCAGCCACGCACGCAGACATGTTGCGCTGGGCAACTGATCACTCAGAGGTGAGCCTGACCCTTCGCCCACACCCATTCTTGTTTGGCACGCTAGTTGACCGCGAGGTGATGACCGCAGAAGCCTTGGATGAGTGGATAGCCGCATGGAACGCTTTGCCAAACACCAAGATTGACACTGAATCAAGTTCGGCCGAAATTTTTATCAACTCTGATGCCTTGATTACCGATGGCATTTCTTACCTTGCCGAATATCCATTGGCAACTGGTCGCCCGACGTTCTTTATTGAGAATCCGCAACACTGGAAGTTCAGCGAGATTGGCGAGTTGGCAGCCGCGAGCAGCATCCGAGTTGAATCGATTGATCAAATTGAGATTCGCAACGGCCATTTTGTGTTGGGCGACCGCACCGAGCAGATTGCTGCTCTTAAAATCGCTGCCATGCCATTTGATGGCGAATCAGCTGCTCGAATTGTTGAGGTTGTGGCAGCAGATTTTGGCGCCGACGGCTCAGGTTCACCGCTGGTCGACGCATCGCAAATTACTGAAGTTGCTTGGGAATTTCAGCCAGGCCGCGAGCCGCAGATCGATTAGATAATTCCGGTGAGCTTGAGTGTGATGACGAACATCACCAGGCCGCCGATTCGATAAACCCATATTTGTGACTTGGCAGGTTTTTCGTCATCTTCGTTCTCGCCGTGACGGCCGAATAGTCCAAGAATGCTCAGCACCAACATCGGCATCGGAATGATCAGGAAAGACCATTGAGCCAGAGTTGGCACGACACCGAAGATTGCTGCAACCACCGCGGATGTTCCGCTAGCCACGACCAAGCTTGTTACTAGACCAGGCAACCCCGAAGGTAGAAGCTTCCATAGGCGCGGAGAGTTCGGGAATCGATCTGCGAACCATCCGAGAACTGTTGGGAACAAGAACAGGGCAGAACCCGCAAAGACTTGCCAGCTTGGGCCGATCAGTGCCCCGCCAATGATTACCCAAATGAGGTATTTGATGCCGAGAACGATAATTTTCTGCAGCAGACCCGGTTCAGGAATTTCAGTTGGATTGATGGCGTCTAGTCGTGCTGGGAACAAACGAGCAGTGGCTTCTTCGAACCAAACACGAAGCAAAGCGGCCAGAGAAATTGCGAGAGCAAAGTCGAGAACGTGGTTGGCAACCGGCAGGGTTAGCCCTGCAAGTGCAGGCAGCGAACTGACCATTGCGGCAACCGACCAACCGGCCATGAATGGCGCAACGGCGGTGTCGACCAGGCGCTCCCACCAGTAGTGATGTCCAGATTCAGGAGCCTTGCGCAGTTGGCGGAAGGCAGTTGTCAACATGGCCGGGCCAATCACGACAACCATCACACCCATTAGCAAACGAACACCGCTAAGAGTCATTGCCTCAGGTGCGTTCGCCAAAGTTACGAAGATAGTGCCGAGCACAAAGATCATTCCGGCGACAAAGCCCGCAAATGCATCGAACACACCAAGCACTGCAATCGCTAGAAGAAACATCCATGGCGGGGTAAGCACAAGACCCGGGTTGTTCTCTTGGTTGATGCCGATTGAAATTAGGGCGAGTGCGCCAGCGATAACTGGCAACAACAATGAGAGTGAACCAAGGGCGGCACGGATGTATGCGCCATCGGTAACAACCTTAGAAATCAATGGCGAAACACGAGCAATTTTGACTGCCCAACGGTTGCTTCGAATGTCGAAGAAGGTCATGAGCGGCAACGCAAACATGGCAAGGCCATCACCCCAGCCGCGATGCTTGAGCTCAATTTGATCGAGTGCAACTTCAAGTTCGGCGACTTCGCCTTCGCCCGAATCTGAACCCTCGGCGCCCTCGGCCATTTCGGCTGCGTTTGAGTTTGATGAGTTTGAACCTGAGGCGCCCGAACCACTTGAGCCTGCAGAACCAGAAGATGCGCCAGCACCCGCAGCACCAGCGGCTCCGGCAGCAGCGGCTGCGCCTGCAGCTGCGGCGGCAACGCTTGAAACCACCGTTAGAGCTGTCACGGCAGTTTTAGTTACGGCAGCCACACCTTCTGGCGTTGCCAACGGGTCGAAAGGTGAAGGCGGGTCACTGTCGTCACCGGTTGCGCCGATGGCCGGGTTAGCTACCGCTTCACCAGGTGCAGGGGCTTCAGCCTCGGCCGATGGCTCGGGCAAAGCGATAGCA
>CAZIFS010000022.1:7327-18892 GCA_964539165.1 uncultured Rhodoluna sp.
TTCACCAGGTGCAGGGGCTTCAGCCTCGGCCGATGGCTCGGGCAAAGCGATAGCAGATTCACTTGGTTGAGGGGTTGGGTCAGAAGTTGGGTCGACGGTTGGCTCAATAGAAGGTTCAGGGGTTGCGGTTGCTTGAGCCGAAGGAGTAGGTGTTGCCGAAGCAGTAGGCGTCGGCGTCGAAGTAGGCGTTGCCGACGGAGATGGAGTTGGCGTCGGGGTAGTCGAGCCAGACGGCGAAGGCGTCGGTGACGGAGTTGGGACTACAAGGGTGATTGGGGTTCCCAACACTGAAATATCTAGGTCGAGCTTTTGAATTCCGGTTGGAAGATCAGCATCGGTAATTGCCGCAGCGCGGAAACCAGTTGCCCGAAGAGTTGACATGGCGAGTGTGCTGCCTCGCTCAACAATGATCATCCTGGCCCTATATGCGCCTGGTTGCGCGAAAACCAAGGCCGCTGACTCAACAGAATTATCAATATCAAATTCTTTAGTGCCCAGGTAGATCCAGTTTCCATCGCGTTTTAGATAACCCACTGCAACATAATCGGCAGCAATGTCGGCAGACACACTGAGTTGCATCGATAGCTTTTCGCCGGCGATTAATTGGCTAACTCGCGCCGCATCTACTCGAGGGCTGGTTCTGCTAAGCGCACTGAAGTCGGCAGTGGCCTGCGCGCCAGATAGAGCTAGGCCTTCAGGAACACGCACGATTCCAAGAGCTTCGAGGGCCGAGCGTGCACCTGAGCTGAGCTCGCCAAAGAACTCATCCGGGGCATTTAATTCAAGCTCAGTGGCTGGGTCACCCGGCAAGGTAATCAGGTCAACCGAACCTTCACCAGGAAGTGCATCAATAATCACCGAGACTCGCGTGTTGCCCGAGGTTACAACCGTGTGGGCAACCGGCGAGATTTGGAGATCGTCAACCGAGAATGAATCAGCGATTTTTAGGTCACTCTCGCCATAGTTGGCGGTTACAACGCTAGAGGTTGCGTGAATGATGCAAGAGAGATTGTCGTCGGCAGAAACAATCAAAGATATTTCAAGGATGTTGGTGAAATCAAAATCAACACCATCGACTTGACTCAGACTTGAACAGTCAATTGGCAAAGTTGAGCTCAAGGTGAAGGTTAATTCGGCAACTTCTGAAGCTGAAGAATCTGCCGAATAGTTCAACTCGAGGTAGTTTCCGTCGATTTCAAGATCTGAACCCAAAGCTAGCGAGCCCGATGTACCAGGCGCAGCCAACGTCAAAATTGCACTGTTACCCGAGGCGTCTTTGATTGAACCCGAGCCGATTGACAGCGCGGTAACACCGGCATAATCGAGGTCGGCAGCGGTGTCGCCCTGAGCAATTACATATTCACAAATCAAGTCATAAGGCGATTCGCCGACATCACAGAGCGCCGCTTGTGACCCTGCGTCAAAGGCCAAACTGAACTCTGGTGATCCGACAACTTCCACCGGTTCGCTGAAGGTGATTTTGACTCGAACAACATCGTCAGCGATGTAGAAACCATCCTCGGTTAGCGCGGTGACGGCTGACACTCTAGGGGCCTGAAGGTCGGGAGACATGGTTGAGTTGGCAATCATGCTGCGTGGTGCTTCGCCGGCCATGCCGCCATACTCAATCACATATTTGAAAGTTGCCGAGCAGCCATAGTCAGCCCAGCCATAGTTGGCATAAGACTCATCGATCGAAACAATGCAAGGCTCATTCAAGGCGGCATTCGGTTCTGATGGATTCCAAAAAGCGGCGTTCACCGGGTTGCCTTCATTAGGGCCAGTGTTGTATTTGAAACCATCCGCGTATTCAAAACCGCTCACCCAGTAATTGCCGCTGGTGCCAAGCAAATAGTTGTGTTCAGCCTGAATGACATCGGTCATCAGGTAGCCCTGCAGGCCGGCAAGGGTTTTGGCCTGGGCCGCCGAAATAGCTGAGGCATTGGTTACGAGAGTTGATACCGGTTCATAGAAATGCTGAGTGTCGTAAAGATAAATTGCACTCGAGTTGAGACGTGGCTTTAGGTGCACCTCAATGTTGCGCTCTGCAGAAGATGAAGAGTTTGAGACATTCGAATAACGAACCGCACGGATAGCCGCCTGCCACTGAGCCTCGCTTGGCACGGCTCCAGAATAGGTGAGCTCGAAGACTCCGTTTGTGGTGGTTAGGCTCTGGATGGTTCCGAAAGTCGAACTGTTGTTGTTTACGAAGGCTAGGGTGTCGCCAACCTCGGCGTTGGTGATTCTGATTCGAGTGCCAGCCAGGGTTGAACCCTTTGCATCCAAGGTGAAATCAGGGGCAAGTTCGGTGGCATTTCTTGAACCGTGCAACGCACCGAGGCTGAAGGTAGGTAGGTAAGCGAGGCTCACCGTTGACGTGGCGGTTGCAGCGATCTGATTCGCAGCAACATCGCTGACACTTAGTGAATCTAGCGAAACAGCTAGTTCACCAGCGGTTTCGGTCGCACGTTCGTAGCTGACGACATAAGTTGAAGTTGTGCCCTCTTTGAGAGTCGGCCCGGTTACCGCCCAACTCTCGGCACCGCCAATGCCAGAGAAAGTTTCCGTCAGGTCATCGTGGGTGAAATCTTCGACAGACTCACTGAATGCAAATTCGTAGTTGACTGTGGTGCCTTGAACTTCGCTGGTGATCACAACAGTTGGCGCGGTGAAATCACGAACAAAAGTTGCCAGAACAGTTGCTGTTAACGGGCCCGAATTTCCGGTGTCGCCAGCGAGGTCATTCACCGCGTTTGCAGCAAGCGACAAGGTGATTTCTCCAGAGTCGGTGCAACCAGTTATTGAGACTGTTGCCTCATAAGGTGCGATGGTGTCGGTTGAAACGCTTGGAGTTGCGATTACACAACCAGCGGTAGCACCAGACTTGAGAATGTCTGCAGCAGTGAGGTTTTTGAATGGCTCACTGAAACGCAGAGTGAGAACCAATGGCTTAGCAGTGCTACCAAGGTTCGCCGAGCCGGCTGGTGCGCCAATCGACTCAACACTCGGAGCCACTGTGTCGGCAACCTGAGTAGCCGACAGAATCTGCGTGAAAGACTCATCTCCTTCATAGCCACCAAATTCAACAATGTAGCGCTGAGAATACGATTCACTACAGCCAATGTCGTTCCACTTGCCGGCTATGCCGACACCATAGTTCTGGGCATAAACCAACAGACACATTGAGCCGGCAACATCAGGCTGATTGGTGTACCAAGGGAGGTAAGTTGCAGTTTGGCCCTCTTCTGGCCCATCAAAAAACTTCACAACTTCGCTGGCAACATTGGCCGTCGTGGTGCCAACAGTCTTTTGAGCTGCGTGCACCAAATAGCCAGTCACACTGGTCATGAGTGAAAACTCAGCGTTCTCTGGAGCGCTGGTGAAGGTTGCCAAGTAGCCCTGGTTGTTGCCTAGGGTTGCCTTGTGTGCGGCTGCTTTAAGCGATGCAAAAGGAGTCGCAGCCGTGCCGTAGTCGGCTTGCTGGTAGACGTGACCATTCACGTACGAGTAGCCCTCGAATGGTTTTAGGTGAAATTCATAGTGACGATCTGCAGTCGAAGCTGTTGCACTAAGAGTCACAGTTCTTAGGGCCGCCTGCCATTGAGCGGCCGTTGCGGTTGTGCTGGTCAGATACAACACGGATGAACTGCTGCGCGCCTCTTTAGTCACATTATTTGATGCGGTGAATGCCAAGGCGTCGCCTGGCTGAGGGTCGGTGAGCTCGATGCGCATTCCATAAATCGTGCCGCCACGGCCATCAAGGGTGAGGTTTGGCGCGATCTCGGTTGAGCCAGAACCAGCAATATTCAAGGTTCCAAGATTCATCACCGGCGCAACGTAAATCTGTGCCTGTGATGCATTCACCGCGCTGATGGTTGGCATGGTCACAACCAGCGAATTTAGGGCCAAGTCTGTGATGGTATTTGCCACGGCGATAGACACGGTTCCGTTGACCGGAGTGGCATTTGAGATTGCGAACGTCCAGGTGTTGCTGTCGCCGATTTGACTAGGTGGGGCCGAAACGATCCACGGTGAGGTTGCTCCGGTTTGAGTCGCAGTAATTTTGTCAGAGCTAAAAGAGCTAGGCGCAATTGCCTCGTCAAATGTGACCTGATAGGTGACGGTAGTGACATCGCTGTTGGTAAGGGCCTTGGTTACCGTGGTGATTTTTGGAGCGACTATGTCTCGCGTAATCGAGCGCGAAACAACGTTGACTACCGGGCCCGTATTACCTGTGGTATCGGTTAGGTCATCAATCGAGTTTGCTTCTAGTGCAATGGTGAACGTTCCCGATGCTGTGCAACCCTTGATGTCGACTGAGATTTCATAAACACCACCCGAGGTAGCTGTTGATGATGAAACCGGGTTGGCTGTGCAACCGGTGTAACCAGTGCCTGCAAAAGTGAAGTCGCTTGCAGTTAGGGTTGCGGCTCCTCCGACTAATCCACGAACAGGCTCGCTAAAGCTGAGGGTCAAGCGCAACGGGTTTGCATCCGTGCCTTTTTGAGTTGGCAATTCTGGTTCACCTGAGATAACTGCTGTAGGTCGGGTGTTATCGAATACACCGCTTAGGCGCTGAGCCTCTGTCGAGGCTGCTGACAATTGTCCGTGCTGATCGCGAGTGAAGCCCTCTAAGAAATCAACATTGATTTGACCATTGACGATAGTGGTTGCCGAGTTTGTGATGTTGAATTGTGCAACTTTGTCGTTGGCAGTTTTTCGGTTAAGGCCATAGATTGTCCAACCCGTAGAGATGCCGCTGAGTTGAATTTTGCTTGAGTCAATTTCGCCGGCTGTGTTCGAGATGGTTTCGTTGAAAGTCACCTCAACCGCGATTGTGGTTAACTTGGTCAAGACTGGAGTCATGCTCACGGTTGTAATTTGTGGACCGGCGGTGTCGAATGTGACCGTGGTTGCACTCGATGCAGTTGAGGTTGCCTGGCTGGTCGACTGGGTAACAGAGAAGCTCCAGGCGCCGGCTGCCGGAAAGCCCTCGACAAATGTGCAAGTCGCGGTTGAGCTAGGAACATTGAGAACCTGACAAGTCTGGTTTGGTTGACCAGCTTGAGTGGCGGTGACCACAACATCGGTACCGACGGTTAATCCGACTAGGTCAAAGGTGGGTGTTGAATCTTTGGTCAGATTATCGGTGGTGCTGGTTCCGGTGTCAGAGGCTGTCTGCAGATCTGGGGCTGCCAAAGTTGCTAGGCGCAACTCAGCGGTTGCCGTTGATGTGCCGGTGACCGAACCACTCGAGTTGGTTGCCACCACAACTGTGCGCAAATAACGCCCAGCGTCAGCCAGAGTGGGTGCATAAGTTGAAGACGTGGCGTTGACCAGATCGGCCCAACCATCAGTTCCAGTTGAGGATCGCTGCCACTGGTAGCTCAAGGTTGGAGTGGGACTGCCGCTAAATGTGACTGCGCTGGTAAGCGTGGATCCAATTTGAGTAGCACCAGTCGGTGCAGTTGTTGCAGTCACCGCTGGGGGCGCGTTGAAGCCCACCGCAGTTGCACATCCCGGTGTGAAACCATCCATCCAAGCGCCGGTTTGAACGTAAATGCGCGAAAGGAATTTGCCATCGCCACAGTCTCGTTCGGCCGCCCAGCTACTCAGCCCGGCCAAGCTCGGAGTGTCGGTGCCCGCCGGAGCTGTCACGCATTTGAGGCCTGCGGCCACCGGAAAAGCCCCGCTGAAATTTACGGTTACAGATCGGGCTACTTTGCCTGTTGGGCAAAGTGCCCACGTGCCACCCGAGCCCCAGAATCGATCGGTTGTGGTTGTGCTAACCGTTCCATCGGCGTTGACTGTGGCACACCTGATGCCGATTACGTTATTGCCGCCAGACGCGATTCCGACAACCGCCTGTCCGCTTGGGCACATTAGGTCGGTCTGGGCGCTTCCTCCACTGTTGCCAACGTATGACAGCCAGTTTGTGAAGTTTAGGGTGGCTGCACCGGCTGGATTTGGGCTAAATATAGCACCGGCAAAACTGAGTGCAAACACCAAGGAGGCTATGACAAATCGGCTCACCCAGGAGCCAAACTTGATCGCCATTAATTCCCCAGAAACGCCAATTAGAGCCCGAATTGAAGGCTAGTTAAAGTCTAGAAATTAGGCATTGTTGGGTAGGGGAAATGTTCGGTAAACCCCACATATGCTCTTCAAATGCAGGGTTTACCTTCTGATGTGCTACTTGATCACGATTTTGCCTTCTGGCGCCTTTGGCATCAGCTCAACCCAGGTATTGCCCGGAGCGAGATTGATTACTGCACCTGCCTCGTCTTTTAAGATGATCGGCGAGGTTGCATCTGCCTTAGACCAAGTGGCCTTGATGTATTTGCCAGCGGTGAAAACCCAGGCGGTGCCTGATGAAACCATGATGGTTTTTGGTACGTTGCCATATTTGTGGTCAGCAAAGCTTCGGTCGATTTTCACCGTCAAAACAACTACGTTTGTCGCTTGAACCTGCTTGCCTGTTGCAGCGTCTCGGTGCACGGCGCCATCCTGGGTTCGCAACCAAGCAGTGCCATCTGCATTCGGCTTCCAGCTAGAAGTTGCCTGTGGGTAGCTAACCGTGAACTGCTTGACTGCGGTGCCGGTTGCTGAGCTGGCTGTTGCCTGATCGATTGAATAAGTGAACTGAGCTTTTGGTGAACGCAATTCGTTGTGCTGCTCGGCAAGAAGATTGGCATTCACGATCACATTGTGCGGAGCCGGGCGGTCGTGGCTTCTCTTGAAGGTGCCATTACCCTGTTCACTGGTTTCTGAGGCCGTGAAAACCGGTGCCGCCTCGATAGCGCGAACAAAGGCAAGCTGGCCGCCTGAATAACAAACCACTCCGCCGAATGGGCTAAGAATGTCTGGGTCCATTGGGCGAATAGAACGAACCGGGCCAACAGCCTCAGGCATATCTGAGTGCCAAATTGCAACCAAGCGGGTGAGGCCGCCCTCGACCATCTCAACAAAAGTTATGTCAGTTCGGTTCAAACCAAACTGCGGGCGAGCATCGAAAGAGTTGTCAATTTTGCAAGCCACGGATGGGTGCCCCAGCGCCGGAAAGTTTGCTGAGCCAACTTCATATTGAATCCCAGTTAGTGGGGCTGAGATAAAGAACGCGCCTTGGGAGGCGCTTGGGCTGGCAGATGGTTCTGGCGATGCTGGGGCTGGTGCCGAAGCACAGCCAGTTAGAACGGATATTGCAATGGCTGTTGCTGCAACAAGGCGAAGTTTGCTCATGCCAATAGCGTAAACCTCGCTCGGCTAAACTCGGTGATATGAAGGTTCTAGTCACCGGCGGTGCCGGATACATCGGTTCACACGTAGTTCGCCTTTTGCAAGAGCGTGGCGACAGCGTAATCGTCGCCGATGACATGACTGCCGGCATTGAGGCCCGCCTTGATGGTGCCGAGTTGCTTCAACTCGACCTTGCTGCTCCTGACGCCAAGAGCATTCTTGCCCAGGCCTTCACCGACTCTGAGGTCGATGCTGTTATTCACTTTGCAGCGCGCAAACAAGTGGGCCAATCTGTCGAGATGCCTGAGTTCTATTACGAACAAAACATTGGCGGCATGGCCAACTTGCTTTCGGCAATGCACGCCACCGGAGTTGAAAAACTAGTTTTCTCATCTTCTGCTGCCACTTACGGAATGCCAGATGTTCCAGCGGTTTCTGAAGACATCGACTGCAAGCCAATCAATCCATACGGTGAGACAAAACTCATTGGCGAATGGATGGTAGCAAACGCAAAACGCGCCTGGGGTCTTCGTGGCGCAAACCTTCGCTATTTCAATGTTGCTGGCGCTGGCTGGCCAGACTTGGCTGACACTGCAGTAGCTAACTTGGTTCCAATTGTTTTTGCGGCTATCCGTGCAAATAAAAACCCAGTGGTTTTCGGTGACGACTATGCCACTCCTGACGGCAGCTGCGTGCGCGACTATGTTCACGTGCTTGATCTAGCTGAGGCGCACCTGAGTGCTCTTGACTATCTTGATTTTGATGTTCGCCCGCACGACACCTTCAACGTTGGCACCGGCAAGGGCTCGAGTGTTTTTGAAGTTCTAGCCGAAATCAAAGCGGTTAGCGGAATCGACTTTGAAACCGATGTGCTTGACCGCCGACCTGGTGACCCGCCGTTCTTGGCTGCCGATGTTTCGCGAATTGAAAAGACACTTGGCTGGAAGGCAAAGAAGAACCTTCACGACATAATTGAGAGCGCCTGGAACGCCTAAAAAATTTCTAATCCTGTAAGCACAAACTAAACGTGCTGGTTAGCGCGTTCGAGGTCTTCAGCAAAATCCACCTCAACAGCGTATAGATCGCTAATGTCTACGGCTTTGAACTGCAGGCCGTCAGCTTCGATTGCTACTTCGATGCCACGCTCGAAATAATCCTGGTCATCAACTTCGGCTAGACGATTGATCAAAATGGCCTTGTCGCGAGCACCTATGTGGTTGATTCCAACAGCTTCTCCAAGGCCACCAACAACCTGCTTTGACAGTTGGTTGATAAAGCCAGAGGCATCCAAGGTGTATTTCACTTCTTCGTCGCTCACTTTTGCGGTATTGACCACAACGAAAGACTCGTCAGCTTCAATCAGAGGGGTAACCCGAGTCAAAACCTGTGGGTCAAAAACTACGTCGCCGTTCAACCACAAAACACTGCCGTCGCCAGAGGCCTTTAGAGCTTTCAAAAGACTCTTGGATGTATTGGTCTGGTCGTAGAACTCGTTGTAGACAAAACTCGCTTCGGGGAATCTCTCGATGATTGCCTCCAGCTTGAAGCCAACAACCACCATTACGCGGGCAGCTTCTCCGAAAGCGGTCTCGATGTTGTCGAATTGCTGGCGCATGATCGAACGACCGTCGCGAAGCTCGGTAAGTGGCTTCGGAAGTGGGCGGGCAAGGCGGGTGCCCATGCCGGCGGCGAGAATTACGACCTGTTTTGACATGCGTTTAGTTTATGACTTCTTAGTAACTCGGCTGCGGTCGATGGTGCCGCTGGCGCCTTTGAGCAGGCCAACCCAGAAACCCCAACCCCAACTGAAATGCATGGTTGGCAGAACAATCATCAGTGCAATGCGAGCCTTGAGGTTGAGCTTGCTTGCTGTAACGGCGAGTCCGGCAACACCTAATAAATAGGCTGCCGCCGGCAGAATACCAATCAACATGCCAAGGGCTGCGGCCACAAAACCAATGATGACAGCAGCCACCAAGAGTGGCGGAGCGAAGTAGCGCTTCGGAGCACCGCGTAAGTCTCGACGAGTAAGGTCACCACGCCAAACGCCCGTTGAATAAAACTGTTTCACCAATCGGTCAAAGCGACCGCGAGGCCAATAGACCACTCTAAGTTCAGGGCTGAACCAAACCAAGCCACCGGTCTTCTTAATGCGCTGAGCTAGATCCCAGTCTTCTCCACGGATGATCGACTCGTCGTAGCCGCCAACTCGAATGAGTGCGCTCTTGCGAAAAATACCGAGGTAGGCGCTTTCAGCTTCGCCAGCTTCGCCACCAACGTGAAAAGCTGCCCCGCCGATGCCGAACCTGCTGGTGTATGCCCAGGCAGTTGCGCTTTGAAAACTTGCCTTACCGCGGGCGTCCATGATGCCACCGAGCAGGTCAGCTTTTTGTTCATCCAGGATTTCAACACCGCGCTGAAAATAACCAGGTGTTGGCTCACTGTGAGCATCAATTCGAATGATGATGTCGAACTGGGCTTGGCGAATTGCCTCGTTCAAACCAACCGTTGTCAAACCTCGCGGGTTGTTTATTGGTCGAATACGCGGGTCGGCCAGCGCCAGACCAGCAGCAATTTGATTGGTCGAATCAGTTGATGGGCCTAGGCACAAAAGCAGCTCAATTTGGCCCGGGTAGTTTTGCGAGAGCACACTTTCGACTGCAGCAGCGAGGTGATCTTGCTCATTGAGCACCGGCATAATTACCGAGATTGCCGGATAAGTCTTGGCCATATTTAGTCGATTATGTCCGAGCCGTTTTCAGCGTTGTAGGCATCGACAACAGTCTGCGGGTCGCCATCCATGCGCAGCACACCCTTTTCGAGCCAAATTACTCGGTTGCAGGTGTCGAGAATTGACTTCATGCTGTGGCTTACCAAAAACACGGTGCCGGCTGTGTCGCGAAGTTCACGCATGCGAGCTTCAGAACGTTTGCGGAATGCGCTGTCACCAACCGCCAATGCTTCATCGATGATCAAGATGTCGTGGTCTCGGTATGCAGCAATAGCAAAGCGCAGACGGGCAGACATACCCGATGAATAAGTTCGCATCGGTAGGTCGATAAAGTCTTGAAGACCTGCGAACTCGGTTACCGGCTCAAGTGAGGCCTGAGCTGACTTGCGGTCAAGGCCCATAGCCATGCCGCCAATCATGATGTTCTTTTCACCCGAGAGCTTTGGCAGCAACGCTGCGCCAACGCCTAGAAGCGTTGGGCGAGCCGAGGCATAGATGTTTCCTTGGTCAATCGGAGTCAGGCCGGCAACAGCGCGCATCAAAGATGATTTGCCTGATCCATTGCTACCAATCAATCCGATTGATTCGCCCTCATAGATTGTGAAACTGACGCCTTTTACCGCGTGCACTTCACGAAGTTTGACCTTCTTTTTCAAGAGGCCGTTTCTTCCGGCGTCGCCAGTTGCTAGCTTGCCGCTGGCATAAACCTTATAGACAATGTGAACGTCATCAACGACAACGGCCGGCTTGCGGTTATCAGTCGCGACCATAGCGCTCCTCCGCTCTCCAGAAGAATATGGTTCCAAAAATGAACAACCCAAATGCCCACACCGATGTTGCGATCCATAGGTGCGGAGTCATCTCGTGGCCAACAACAACTGCACCGCGAGCTAGTGCTACAAAGTCATAAATCGGGTTCCACTGCATAATCGCGTGAAGCACCGGAATACCCGACAAAACAGTGTCGATGCTGAAGAAGATTCCGCTGATGTAAAAGGCAATGCGTGTGACAAATGGAATCAACTGGCTAAGGTCTCGAACCTGAACGGTCAGTCGAGCGGCAATCATGGCAAGACCCGAGGCAAAAATAACCATCAACATCATGATCGGAATAAGCGCCAACCAAGACCAGCTAATTGTCTGCTGAATGCCAATCAGCAATAGCGCTAAGACACCAAGCTGAGGCAAGAAGTTGAAGAACTGGCTGAGCACCGAGGAGATAGGCAACAATATTCGCGGAAAGTTGAGACTCTTAACTAGACCCACATTGCCGGTCAGCGCGCTCGCTCCAGACGAGAAGCTAGCCGAAAAGAACGAAAATAAAAATACCCCAGTGAACAAAAACGGCAAGAAATTATCGGGGCGATTACCGCCGAGAATTAGCCCGAAGATCAGCCCATAAGTTCCGGCTTGGATGGTGGGAAGCAGGATAGTCCACCAGCGACCCAGGCGATTTCGAGAGTTCGCCGCTTCATTTGAGTAAGCAGAGAGAGTTACTGCAAAATCGCGCCTACGCCAGGCGTCTCGGAGGTACTCAGATAGCGGAGGGCGAGCACCCATTCGCTTGAGGCCGTGCGCCTCTGCATACGCTGAATAAT
>CAZIFS010000023.1:0-18648 GCA_964539165.1 uncultured Rhodoluna sp.
GCGCACTTCCTTGACATGGAAGGGGTCACTGGTTCGATCCCAGTATCGACCACCATAAAAAATCCCCCAGCCATTTTGGCTAGGGGATTAGTTGTTTAATGCTATTTCAATTTGAGTATGTCTGCGGTGCGGGCAAGGCTTTTACGCGCCGCTTCGGGGTTGCTGTTAAGCGAGGTGCCAAGGCTAGGAATGATTTCTTGTAGCTTTGACTGACCCGCATTGAATTCCACTGGGAAACTTCGCTCTAGTACCTGAAGCATGACATGGACAGCGGTTGAAGCGCCCGGTGAAGCTCCTAGTAAGCCTGAAATCGAGCCGTCCGCAGAACTAATAACTTCGGTGCCAAATTGGAGCACGCCACCCTTTTTTGCGTCTTTTTTGATTACCTGAGCGCGTTGGCCGGCATTTAGAAGTTGCCAGTCCTCGCTCTTAGCGGTTGGCATGAACTCTCTGAGTGATTCAAACTTCTTGGCCTTATTTTTAGCTAGTTCCCCAATCAAGTACTTGATCAGGCCAAAGTTACTTAGGCCAACCGCAACGTATGGAATCAGGTTCGAAGGCCGCAGAGACGATGGCAAATCAAGAATAGAGCCGTTCTTCAGAAATTTTGGATTCGCTGTTGCGTATGGCCCGAAGAGGAGGCTCGTCTTGCCATTTACCACTCGGGTATCCAAGTGCGGAACCGACATTGGGGGAGCGCCGACACTGGCTTGACTATAAACCTTTGCTTTGTGCCTTGCTATCAGATCTGGATTGTCAGTTCGCAACCATTGACCACCAACTGGGAAAGTGCCAAATCCCTTCGCCTCAGGAATTCCGCTAGATTGAAGCAACTTGAGAGCCCAACCACCAGCGCCAACGAACACAGTCTTCGCTTCGCTGCTTTGCTGTACACCCTTTGAGTCTTTGCTAGTAACTCTCCAATTTTGACCAACACGTTTGATTGATGTGACCTCGGTGCTGGTTTTTACTGAAACACCTGTGGCTCCAAGCCACGAAAACAATTGGGTTGTGATGGCACCAAAGTCCACATCGGTTCCCGAATCGATGAATGTAGCAGCAATTGGCTCCGATTCCATTCTTCCCTCAACAAGAAGGGGTGCCCACTTCGAAATCTGCGCCGGGTCGGTTGAGTACTGCATCCCCTCGAATAGTGGTTGGGTCTTCAGCGATTCGAATCTGCGAGCTAAGTAATCAACATCCTTGGCTCCGCGAACAAAAGTCATGTGCGGCGTTGAGTGAATGAAACTCTTTGGTGCCGCGAGTATGCCCTTTTCAACCAGGTAGCTCCAGAATTGACGCGAAAGCTGAAACTGCTCGTTGATTGCAATTGCCTTGGATGGATCTGGTAGGGAACCATCCTTGGAATCCGGCATGTAGTTGAGTTCGCAAAGTGCGGCGTGTCCGGTTCCAGCGTTATTCCAAGGATTGGAGCTTTCTTGTGCAACGGCATCAAGTCGCTCGTAAACCTCAATTGAAATACTAGGGTTCAGCAACTTCAAGAAGGTGCCCAAAGTTGCACTCATGACGCCCGCACCTATGAGGATCACGTCAGGGTTTTTTAGCTTACTCACTTGATAAGCATAACTTCCCTGCTAGTGGCTAAACTGACGTCCCAGGCACGATAGATCCGACAAATGTTCCGATAGCGTAGGTGATTGCCATCGTCGCAACTGAAACAATCACATTGCGAAGAATCGCTTTTGCCGACTTTGCACCACCGATTTTCGCACCGACGTACCCGGTGACAGCAAGCGATGCAACAACCGCGGCGACAGTCACTGGAATTCGGACGGCAACCCATGGGCCGGTCACTGCAAGCAGAGGAAGAAGTGAACCACCCGCGAACGCCACAAAAGAAGAAAGCGCCGCCTGGCCGGGGCTAACGTGCTGCTCAGAGTCGATGCCAAGCTCAGCTTCTGCATGCGCCTTTAGAGCATCTTTTTCGGTGAGTTCAGCTGCCACTTTGGTCGCTAATTCGAGACTCAGACCTTTTTGTTCGTAGAACCAAGCTAGCTCGCGCAACTCCATTTCAGGATTCTCTGCAAGCTCCTTACGCTCTTTCTCGAGGGCAGCCTTTTCAGAGTCTTTTTGGGCACTAACTGAAGTGTATTCACCACCGGCCATCGAGATTGAACCAGCCACTAAACCTGCGACGCCCGCGATCAGAATCGCACCCGAGTCAGTTGTTGCACCGGCTACGCCCATAACGAGGCCAGCGGTTGAAACGATTCCATCGTTCGCTCCGAGAACACCGGCTCGCAACCAGTTCAATTTTGCTGCCATGTTCTGGCGCTGAAATTCCTGACTCGCCATGATTGCTTCGTCCAGCTTGACTATGTCTCGTTCACTCATAGTCAAAATCAAAGCGCAGTAACTCGAGCGGCACCAGCAAGGCATGCCTAACTTGGGTGGTTAGACTTATTTGATTCTTAGTTTCAGCGAGGTAGTAATGATTAACCTGACCGTGGATGGCATTCTTCAACAAGGTGCTTCGGCTTCGGATGGCTTTGGATTGTTTACATCCAAGTCAGTAGTAGCTATGCGTGTGAATGGTGAACTTCGCGATTTAGCACACAAACTAAATGATGGCGATGTCGTCGAGGGCGTTGAAATTACGTCTGAAGATGGTCTCAATATTCTGCGACACTCTGCCGCGCACGTTCTTGCTCAGGCTGTTCAGTCAATTAACCCTGACGCGAAGTTAGGCATTGGGCCTCCAATTCGAGATGGCTTTTACTATGACTTCGACGTGCTCGATTCATTCACTCCCGAAGATCTCAAGGCTCTCGAAAAGCAAATGGAGAGAATTATCCGCTCGGGCCAGAGATTCGTTCGAAGAGTGACAACTGAAGGCGATGCGAGAGTTGAGCTGTCGGGAGAGCCTTACAAACTTGAACTCATTGGCCTAAAAGGTTCAGATCTTGGCGAGGGCAGTGCCGAAGTTGGCACCGGGGAACTCACAATCTACGACAACATTGACCCTCAGTCGGGTGTGACCGTATGGCGCGACCTTTGTCGTGGACCACACCTGCCAAATACTCGGATGATCGGCAACGGCTTTGCGCTGACCCGCGTAGCCGCGGCCTATTGGCGTGGTAACGAAAATAACAAGCAACTTCAGCGTATCTATGGCACTGCGTGGCCTACCAAGGATGAACTTCGCGCACATCAGGAACGTCTCGAAGAGGCTGCTCGCCGTGACCATCGTCGACTTGGTACAGAGCTTGATCTTTTCAGTTTCCCTGAAGAAATTGGCTCGGGACTAGCTGTATTTCACCCAAAGGGTGGAATTATCCGCCGCGTTATGGAGGATTACAGCCGCAAGCGTCACGAAGAGTCGGGCTACGACTTCGTTTATTCTCCGCACATTACCAAGTCGAACTTGTTCGAAATCTCAGGCCACCTAGGGTGGTACGCCGATGGCATGTTCCCACCGATGAAGATGGATGAAGAGGTAGACGAAAACGGAGTTGTTCGAAAACAGGGTCAGGACTACTACCTGAAGCCAATGAACTGCCCGTTCCACATTCTTATCTTCAAGTCTCAAGCTCGCTCGTACCGAGATCTGCCGCTTCGCATGTTTGAATTCGGTTCGGTTTATCGCTACGAGAAGTCTGGCGTATTGCACGGACTCACCCGTGTGCGGGGTATGACCCAAGACGACGCCCACCTTTTTGTCACACCAGACAACATGGAGCAAGAGCTAACTGATGTTATTGGTTTCGTACTTGGTCTATTGCGTGACTACGGTCTCGACGATTTTTACCTTGAGCTTTCAACGCGCGAAGAGGGCAACCCAAAGTTCGTTGGCGCTGACGAGATCTGGGAGAAAGCCACAGCAACCCTTCAGAAGGTTGCAACGGCCACTGGTCTAGAACTCGTTCCTGACCCAGGTGGCGCCGCGTTCTATGGACCTAAAATTTCGGTTCAGGCAAGAGACGCAATTGGTCGCACCTGGCAAATGTCCACGATTCAGCTCGACTTTAATCTTCCTGAGCGTTTTGACCTGGAGTTCACTTCTGCGGATGGTTCAAAGCAGCGCCCAGTGATGATTCACCGTGCGCTCTTTGGATCAATCGAACGCTTCTTCGGTGTTCTAACCGAGCACTATGCAGGACACTTCCCTCCGTGGCTGGCGCCTGTCCAGGTCGTAGGTATTCCGGTGGCCGATGCGTTCTCGGGTTACTTGCACGGTGTTGCTGCTGAACTGCGCAAGCACGGTGTACGAGTGATGGTAGACGACTCTGACGATCGCATGCAGAAGAAGATTCGCAATCACACCAAGGATCGCGTTCCATTCATGTTGATTGCCGGTGGCGAAGATGCTGAATCTGGAGCGGTTTCATTTAGATTCCGCGATGGTTCTCAAGAAAACGGCGTGCCTGTTGCTGTTGCTGTTGAGCGCATTCTCGAGGCAATCCAAACTAAGGCTCAGGTCTAGACATGGTTGAGCGCGGGATGGAAATGTCTTCTGATCTTCCTGGAGTGCCAAACGCGTTTCAACACCTATGGACCCCGCATCGATTGGTCTACATCCAAAATGGTCAGCAACCTGCTGATGAGGACTGTCCTTTTTGCTTGGCTCCTGCAAAGTCAGATGAGGAGAGCCTGATTGTTTTTAGGGGAGTACACGCGTATGCCCTCCTGAATCTCTTTCCGTACAACTCAGGCCACCTTCTGGTTTGCCCATACCGACACATTTCGACCTATGACTTGGCAACCCCTGAAGAAGTTTCTGAGATTGGTTCAATAACGCAACAGGCAATGAAAGTTGTTCGAGCAGTTTCAAAAGCACACGGATTCAACATCGGTCTCAATCAGGGCGAAGTTGCGGGTGCAGGGATCGCCTCGCATCTGCATCAGCACATTGTTCCGCGTTGGGCTAATGATGCGAATTTCTTTCCAATCATTGCCGAAACCAAAGCTCTTCCGCGACTTCTTGGCGAGGTTCGAAAAGATATAGCCGAAGCCTGGTCAACTGTTTCCTAAGGTTTCATAGGTTCACTCGAATCGGCTTAGAATTATCAGCATGACCGAATCAAACAACTCACGTCCGAATTCAGCAACCCCTCTAGTAAAGCGCGGCCTAGCCGAGATGATGAAGGGTGGCGTGATCATGGATGTAGTTACTCCAGAGCAGGCCAAGATTGCTGAAGATGCTGGTGCAGTTGCAGTCATGGCTCTTGAGCGTGTTCCTGCTGACATCCGTGCGCAGGGCGGCGTTTCACGCATGAGTGACCCTGACATGATTGATGGAATCATCAACGCAGTGTCTATTCCAGTTATGGCAAAGGCCCGAATCGGTCACTTTGTCGAGGCTCAAATTTTGCAGTCACTTGGTGTCGACTACATCGACGAGTCTGAAGTACTCAGCCCTGCCGATTACGTAAACCACATCGATAAGTGGAAGTTCAACGTTCCATTTGTTTGTGGCGCGACCAACCTGGGCGAAGCGCTTCGACGCATCACCGAAGGTGCTGCAATGATTCGCTCGAAGGGCGAAGCAGGCACCGGTGACGTTTCTGAAGCCATGAAGCACATTCGCACCATCAACGGCGAACTGCGTGCTCTCGCAGCAAAGACTGAAGACGAGCTTTATGTTGCTGCCAAAGAGCTTCAGGCGCCTTACGAATTGGTTCGTGAAGTTGCTTCTACAGGCAAGCTTCCGGTTGTGATGTTTGTGGCTGGCGGTGTTGCAACTCCGGCAGATGCGGCCCTCATGATGCAAATGGGTGCTGACGGCGTATTTGTCGGTTCAGGAATCTTTAAGTCGGGAAACCCGGCGGAGCGTGCCAAGGCAATCGTAAAAGCAACAACCTTCTACAACGACCCTGATGTCTTGGCTCAGGTAAGCCGTGGTCTAGGTGAAGCAATGGTTGGCATCAATGTGACTGACCTTCCGGCGCCACACCGTCTTGCCGAGCGCGGCTGGTAGTTCGTGCTTCCCCTCGGAATTCTTGCTCTGCAAGGAGATTTTCGAGAACACGGTTACACCCTCAATGCCATCGGTGTTGAGTCGCGACAGGTTCGAACACTTAGTGACTTGGAGTCGGTCGCCGGCTTGATTATTCCGGGCGGAGAATCAACCGTTATTGCCAAACTCGCGAGAGCGTATGACTTACTCGAACCTATACGAGAGAAAATTGCCAATGGCTTTCCAGCATTTGGCACATGCGCGGGATTGATTCTTTTAGCTGACGAAATTCTTGACGGAATTCAAGGCCAAGAGTCATTCGGTGGCCTAGATGTTTCGGTCAGACGAAATGCATTTGGCAACCAGCTTGATTCCTTTGAAGCTGAGTTGGATTTTGCTGGCATCCCTGGCGATCCGGTCAAGGCAGCATTCATCCGCGCCCCAATAGTTGAACGCGTCGGCAGCGATGTACAAGTTTTGAGCGCGTTGCCTGATGGCCGCATTGTTGCTGTGCAAAACGATCACGTTCTTGGTCTTTCGTTTCACCCTGAAGTCACCGGTGAAACCAGAATCCATCAGCATTTTGTCAGCATGGTAAAACGGTCTAACTAACCGCGCTGATAAACTCAAAGAAAACTTCACCGCTTTAGGAGCACTATGTCCGGCCACTCCAAATGGGCTACAACAAAACACAAGAAGGCTGTAATTGACGGTCGCCGTGCAAAGTTGTTCGCCAAGCTTATTAAGAACATTGAAGTGGCTGCGCGTTTGGGCGGACCAGATCTTGACGGAAACCCAACTCTCTACGATGCAGTGCAAAAGGGCAGAAAAAGCTCGCTCCCGAACGACAACATTGAGCGCGCAATCAAGCGTGGTTCAGGTGTTGGTGCCGATGCTGTCGAGTACCAGAACATCATGTACGAGGGCTATGGCCCTAACGGTGTAGCAATTCTTATTGAATGTCTGACCGACAACAAAAACCGTGCTGCCGCAGAAGTTCGTCTTGCTGTTTCACGCAATAACGGAACCATGGCAGATCCTGGTTCAGTTTCATATCAGTTCAGCCGCAAGGGAATCATCGTTGTAGCAAAGAATGAATCAGCGAGTGAGGATTCAATCCTTGAAGCCGTTCTAGAAGTTGGAATTGACGACCTAGAGGACCGCGGTGAGCAGTTCGTAATTACGACTGATCCAAGCCTCATGGTTGCTGTTCGCTCGGCACTGCAGAGCTCAGGCATTGACTACGAAAGCGCCGACGTCGAGTTCGTTTCATCTATGCCTATTCAGGTTGATGCTGACACAGCGCGCAAAGTGATTGCACTAATCGATGCCCTTGAAGACTCGGATGAAGTTCAAAACGTGTATTCGAATTTCGACATGTCGCCTGAGGTTCTGGCCGAGCTAGAGCAGGAATAGCCCTTGAGAAACCGGATTCTGGGAATCGACCCCGGACTTACCCGGTGCGGCGCGGGCATTATTGAGCTTTCAACCGCTCGCAAAGTTTCGTTTGTTGACGTCCATACTTTTCGAACTTCACCTGATAACGACTTGGTTGAGCGGGTAGGTTCAATCGCGTCATCTATCGAGAAACTTATATTGAGCCACAAACCATCGGTAATAGCCATCGAACGGGTTTTCTCGCAGAGCAATGTTCGATCGGTAATGGGCACCGCACAAATCAGCGGGGCAGTTCTATTTCTCGCCCACAAACATTCAGTCCCAGTAGCATTGCATACGCCAACAGAAGTTAAGGCCGCAGTCACGGGTTCGGGCCGCGCAGATAAAACTCAGGTTGGCTTCATGGTTGCCAAGATTCTTGGTCTTGCCGAGGTGCCTAAACCAGCTGATGCAGCCGATTCTTTGGCAATTGCCATTTGCCACGCCTGGCGATCATTCGATACCAATGTTCAATCCGGATTCGTCGGCACAACCGCTGCCCAAGCGGCATGGCACGCAGCCATCAAAAACGCGACCAATAATAACTAAGAAGTTAGTCTGTATAAATGATTGCTTCACTCACGGGATTCGTTCAGGCTGTTCGCGCCGGTTATTTGGTGTTGGATGTCAATGGAGTTGGCTACGCAGTCTCAGTAACGGCAAAAACATCCATGCAATTGAAAATTGGCGCCGGCGTTTGTCTTCACACAAGTTTTATTGTTCGCGAAGATGCAATGGCGCTGTTCGGCTTTCTAACTGACTCTGAACTTTCTATGTTTGAGGCTCTGCGATCCGTAACCGGTGTTGGGCCAAAGTCTGCGCTTGCAACGCTCAACGAATTGAGCGTTCAAGAAATAGCAACAGCGGTTTCACTCGATAGCGATGCTGTGTTCCGAAAAGTCAGCGGAATTGGTCCAAAAACCGCGAAACTCATTTGCGTTACATTGGCGGGCAAACTTCATGACATTGCGATTGTTGCCCCAGAACCAACTGTTCCGAGCGTAAACAAGCAATTACTGGTCGATGCTCTGACCGGCCTTGGATGGGGCGAAAGAATTGCTAGCGAGGCTGTTGAGGCGGTCATCAACCAATCTTCCGACACTGATCGCAACGCCCTGCTCCGTTCGGCTTTGGCTCACCTTTCAGGCTCAAAGTCAGTTGGTGCATAGGTGAACGAATCAACCGGCGTGAGCGCCGATTCGGGCGACTTGGCATTTGAAGCCGCTCTTAGACCTAAGTCTTTGGACGAATTCATCGGTCAGACCAAGGTTCGCAACCAAATCTCTCTGCTTCTAGAAGCTGCGCGTCTTCAGAATAGAACGCCTGACCACATTCTTCTAGCTGGCCCGCCAGGCCTCGGCAAGACCACATTGGCAATGATTGTTGCGCACGAGAGCGCAAGGCCGCTGCGCCTCACGAGCGGGCCAACCATTCAGCACGCGGGGGATCTCGCAGCCGTATTGTCATCACTTTCACCAGGTGAAATTTTGTTCATTGACGAAATTCACCGAATGGCAAGATCGGCAGAGGAGATGCTCTACCTGGCAATGGAGGATTACCGAGTCGATGTGATGGTAGGCAAGGGGCCGGGTGCCACCTCCATTCCTCTCGAGATTTCACCTTTCACACTCGTAGGAGCCACAACGCGATCGGGAATGCTGCCAAACCCGCTCAGAGATAGATTTGGTTTCACCGCAAACCTTGAGTTTTACGAGTCCGGTGACCTCACTGAGGTAATTCGACGGGCTGCTGAGAAATTGAATGTATCGATCGACAGTCAAGCTTTGGGTGCGATTGCCAAACGCAGTCGTGGTACACCTCGCATCGCAAACCGCCTACTTCGACGCGTTCGAGACTTTGCGCTGGTAGCCGGTATTAGTGAAGTTTCAGAATCCGTTGCAATGCAGGCGTTATCGCTTTACGAGGTCGACGACTTGGGCCTTGATCGATTAGACCGTCAAATCTTGGATGTCATTATTTCTAAATTCGACAATCGACCGGTCGGACTCTCGACTCTCGCCGTTGCTGTTGGGGAGGAGCCCGACACCATTGAGTCGGTAGTGGAACCCTATTTGGTTCGTGCGGGACTTATCATCCGTACTCCAAGAGGACGACAGGTAACTGTAGCGGCCATGAAACACATGGGCATCGCGCCTAAATAACAGAATCCCTTCATCTATGATTGTTAGGGCGCCAAAGGCGCCTCACACTCTAAGATCTATTCAGACAGGCAACTCATGCAACCTCAGGACCTATTTGTACTTGCTGCTTTGGCATTGGTAATTTTCTTCATGTTCACCAGCAACAAAAAGCGCAAGAAGCAGGCTGCAGAACTTTCAGAGCAGCTCAAGAGTGGCGCTTACGTAATGCTGCACAGCGGCATCTACGGTGAGGTTGTCGAAATCAACGATGACAAGTTAGTAATCGAATCTACCCCAGGTAACAAACTGGTTGTAGCTCGCGGTGCAGTTCGCGGCATCGTTGAAGCTCCGGCCAAGAAAGTTGCGGCCAAGAAGCCGGCTGCTAAGAAGCCTGCTGCGAAAGCACCAACCAAGCCAGCTGCAAAAAAGCCTGCTTCAAAGTAATTTCGCTAGGGGATCCAAGTGTCAAAATCTGAACTCACCAAGGGTGCTCGCAAGCGTCTCACCGCACTTGCTGTAATCATCGGAATCGCAGCGGCAGTCATTGGTCTGGGTGTAATTAATGGCAGCGGCGTTTCAACGACCCCAAAATTGGCACTTGACCTATCTGGTGGAACCTCAATCATCCTGGCTCCTGTTCTCGCCGAGGGCGAAACCGTATCAACGGAACAGCTTGCTCAGGCAGTTGCGATTATTCGTCAGCGTGTAGATGCCAGCGGTGTTTCAGAGTCAACAGTCAAGACACAGGGTTCAAACAACATCATCGTTGAAATACCAGGTTCGCCAGATGACAACACCCTCAAATTGATTCGCAGTAGCGCAAAACTCGAATTCAGACCTGTACTGGTGACAGCCCAGGGAATCTCGTCAACTGTGACCGCATCGGGTTCAGCAAGCCCGGCTGCAACAGAGTCTCCAGCACCGACATCAACTCCGAGTGTCAGCCCAACCGACAAGTCTGATGTCAACTGGATTACGCCTGAACTTCAAGCCGCATACGACGCACTTGACTGCTCAACTCCGTTCCGTGAGGCTGGTCAAGTTGATGACCCAGCAAAGCCTTTGGTTACCTGTGACACAGATGGTTTCTACAAGTACATCCTTGGACCGGTAGAAATTGATGGCTCGACCATCTCTGACGCATCTGCTGGATTGCAAACAACATCAACCGGCGCAACAACCAATACCTGGGCTGTCAACCTTAAGTTTGACGGCACTGGCACGCAGCAGTTCGCCGACACCACTGGCCGACTATTTCCGCTAGAGGCACCGCGCAACCAATTTGCCATCACCCTCGATGGTTTCGTGACGATTGCTCCGACCATCCAGGCTGTTATTGCGAACGGCTCAGCAGAGATCACCGGAAACTACACCAAAGACACGGCTAAGACACTGGCAGACCAATTGAAATACGGTTCATTGCCGATTGCTTTTGAGGTTCAGAGTCAAGAGAACATCTCTGCAACCCTAGGTTCAGAACAGCTAACCAGCGGCTTGCTTGCGGGAGCCATCGGTCTGTTACTGGTCGTTATCTACTCAGTCTTCCAATACCGTGGCTTGGCTGTTGTGACCGTCGGTTCGCTCATTGTTGCTGCGCTCGTTGTCTATCTCGCTATAACTATTCTTTCGTGGCGCCAAGGGTATCGACTCTCACTTGCCGGCGTGGCGGGCCTAATCGTCGCGATCGGTATTACGGCTGACTCGTTCATCGTTTACTTCGAGCGTGTTCGCGACGAGATCCGCGACGGAAGACCTCTCTCAGTTGCTGTTGACGTTGGTTGGAAGCGCGCATTCAGAACTATCATCGTTTCTGGTCTAGTAAGTCTTTTGGCTGCGGTAGTGCTGTATGCCCTGACAGTTGGCAATGTACGTGGTTTTGCCTACACACTCGGTTTGACCACTGCCGTTGACCTTATGATCGCGGTCTTGTTTACGCACCCATTGCTCCAGTTGCTGGCACGTACTCGATTCTTTAGTTCAGGCGGAGCGTGGTCTGGGTTTGATGCTAAGAATCTGGGCTCAGCGGGCTATGTTGGTCGCGGGCAATTTAGAGCAGCCGACAAGGTATCTCATACAAAGTTGGCTAGGGCTTCAAAAGAGGCCAACAAACGTCAGACCATCGCCGAGCGCAAGGCTGCGGAACTACTATCGCCTTCAAAGAAGAGCGGGGAGAAGAACTAATGTCTCGTTTTAGTGATTTCGGAAACGACCTTTACACCGGAGCTCGTTCAATCAACGTAGTCGGAAAGCGCAAGACTTGGTATTCAATCAGCGCTGTTCTTTTGGCGGTTTTCTTGGCATTCTCACTCGTCAAGGGCTTTAATTTTGGTATCGAATTTCGCGGCGGCTCAGAGTTTCGAGTTGCAGGTGTTACCCAGACATCTCAACAACTTGCAGTAGATGCTGTGAAGTCAGTTGTTCCAGAGCAGAATCCTCTGGTCTCTAACGTTGGTACCGATAGCATCCGTGTGCAAACCGAACAACTAAGTGACCTTGAATCTGAAGACGTTCGCGTAGCTTTGGCTACTGCTTATGGTGTCAACAGTTCAGACGTCGCGAGTTCATTCATCGGTGCTAACTGGGGTGCAGATGTAACCTCAAAGGCGTTGACCGGACTTATTGTCTTTATCGCTTTGGCTGCTGTTTTGATGGCGCTCTACTTTAGAACCCTGAAGATGTCAGTTGCAGCGATTGTGGCGCTGCTTCACGACCTCGTCATTACTGCGGGTGTTTATGCACTGACGGGCTTCGAGGTTACCCCTGCAGCGGTAATCGGTTTCTTGACGATTTTGGGTTACTCGCTTTATGACACAGTCGTGGTCTTCGACAAGATTCGTGAGAACACCTTGGATGTAGAGCACAGCGAGACCACAACCTTCGCACAGCAGGTTAACTACGCTGTGAACCAAACCTTGGTTCGTTCAATCAACACAACTGTGGTTGGCGTGTTGCCAGTGGCTTCGATCTTGTTTATTGGCGCTGCTTTGCTTGGTGCCGGAACACTTCGCGACATCGCGCTGGCCTTGTTCATCGGTATGCTCATCGGCACGTATTCAACCATTTTCATTGCAGCACCGCTTTACAGCCAGCTACGTGAAAAAGAGCCTCGTTTCAGCAGGGTGAAAGCGGCCTAGGTCGGTTCGAATTGCTAGTCTTTCATTAGAGAGAGGCAATAATGAGCGACGCTACACCTACCGGTTCGATTGCGACTCTTCGTAGTCGCATTCCAAAGTTTTTTTCCAAGAGCGGGCCTTATGCCAGCGAAATGGCAGAGATTTTGCGCTTGGCCCGCGCCAATCATCCGCGATCTGATCTTTCAATAATCGATCGTGCTTTCGAGGTAGCAGAGCTTGCTCACAGACCTCAGGTTCGCAAGTCTGGCGAGCCCTACATCACACATCCGCTTGCTGTAACTCACATTTTGGCCGAGTTGGGCATTGGCCCAGTTACCCTCGCTGCAGCATTGCTGCATGACACGGTTGAGGATACCGACTACACGCTTGAGCAACTGACAAAAGATTTCGGCCCAGAGGTCGCAATGCTTGTAGACGGAGTCACCAAACTAGACAAAGTAAAGTTTGGTGATCACGCTCAGGCCGAGACCGTTCGCAAAATGGTCGTTGCGATGTCTAAAGACATTCGAGTGTTGGTAATTAAGCTTGCTGACCGACTTCACAACGCCCGCACCTGGGGTTTTGTGCCAGCAGAGTCAGCTCGTCGTAAGGCTCAGGAAACACTAGAAATTTACGCGCCACTCGCTCATCGACTTGGAATCAACACCATCAAGTGGGAGCTAGAGGACATTTCATTCAGCGTCCTTTACCCAAAGGTGTACGAAGAAATCGTCAACCTGGTGAAGCAACGGACTCCAAAACGAGCGGAGTTCATCGAATCGGTCATCGGGTCTATCGAAGAGGATCTTCGCGACGCAAAAATCAAGGGAAAAGTTGCCGGCAGGCCTAAGCAGTATTACTCGATCTATCAAAAGATGGTGGTTCGCGGTCGCGAATTTGATGACATCTATGACCTCGTAGGAATTCGTGTACTCGTCAATGAGATTCGTGATTGCTATGCAGTTCTGGGTTCTATTCACGCGCGTTGGAACCCTATTCCAGGCCGTTTCAAAGATTACATCGCGATGCCGAAGTTCAATTTGTACCAGTCATTGCACACGACAGTTATGGGGCCACAGGGGCGACCAGTTGAGATTCAAATTCGTACTCACGAAATGCACCAGCGTGCTGAATACGGTGTAGCAGCACACTGGAAGTACAAAGAGCAGATCGGTAAATCAGAAGTTACTTCAGATGAAGATCTAGCTTGGCTAAAGCACTTGACCGACTGGCAAGCTGAGACTCAAGACCCGTCTGAGTTTCTTGATTCTCTCCGTTTTGAAATTGGCGCCAAAGAGGTTTACGTCTTTACCCCGAAGGGTCGTGTAATCGGCCTTGCCGGGGGAGCCACGCCTGTAGATTTCGCCTACGCCGTTCACACCGAGGTTGGTCATCGAACGATGGGCGCCAAGGTGAACGGTCGTCTGGTACCACTCGAAACACCATTGGTATCTGGTGACGTAATCGAGATCTTTACTTCTAAATCTCCAGATGCTGGTCCTAGCCAAGACTGGTTGAACTTCGTCAAATCACCACGGGCCAGGGCAAAAATCAAGCAATGGTTTGCGGTTGGTCGCCGAGACGAGGCCATTGAGTCTGGTCGCGAGCAGCTTGCCAAGGCAATGCGAAAGCAAAATCTTCCACTGCAAAGACTTATGGCTGCCGATGAACTAGTGAAGCTTGCTGGCGAGCTTAGATATTCCGGTGTTGAGGCGCTATATGCAGCAATCGGCGACAGTCAAATCTCAGCCCAGTCAGTAGTTGAGAAGCTAACGGCTGCAGTTTCTGATTCTGATCAAGAGGATCAGGAATTTACCCTTCCTGCTGCTCCGAGGAGCATCAACAGACAACGTTCGAACGACGCAGGTGTTCTAGTAAAGGGCGACTCGGATGTCTTGGTAAAGCTAGCTCGCTGTTGCACTCCCGTGCCTGGTGACAGCATCCTAGGGTTTGTCACTAGAGGAAGCGGAGTGTCGGTTCACCGAAACGATTGTAAAAATGTTGAGCACTTACTGCTTGAGCCTGAGCGAATCATGGAAGTTTCTTGGGCGCCGACATCAAAGACTCTTTTCTTGGTTCAAATTCAAATTGAGGCGTTGGATCGTTCGGGTCTACTTTCGGATGTCACTCGTGTGCTGTCAGAGCACCACGTAAACATTTTGTCGGCTTCCGTTTCAACCAGAAGCGACAGGGTTGCACTGAGCCGCTTCGTGTTTGAGATGGGTGATGCTGCCGTGCTTGAACACCTTTTGAATGCGGTTCGACGCATTGAAGCTGTCTACGACGTTTATCGAGTTTCAAGCTAAAAAAAGGGAGCCTTACGGCTCCCTTTTCACATCTGTGGGTGTGAGTTTTACTTCATTGAAGCTACGACGACATCTAGCCAAGCCTTGCGCGCATTTAGAGCCTCTGTTGCCTTTTCGGTGGCTTTACTATCTTTCTTAGCTTTTGCTGCAGACAGATCCGCCTCTAGTTTGGCAATAGATTCCTCAAGTTGAGCGATGACGCCGTTTGAACGATCGATTGCGGCTGGGTCGGTCTTCCGCCAGTGATCTTCTTCAGCCTTGCGAACCGAATGCTCGATAGCGCGGAGTTTATCCTCCGTTTCACGCAGCTTGTCCTTTGGAACGCGGCCAGCCTTCTCCCAACGCTGCTGAATTGCCAACAACTGCTTTTTGGCAGTGGCCAGGTCTTTCTGCGGGTCAATCAATGCAGCGTCTTTCAAGATCGCTAGCTTGGCTTCTAAGTTCTGATTTTGTTCAGCTGACTCAACAACCACTTCTGAAGCTCGGGCTGCGAAGATGGCATCGCCGGCAGCCTTGAAGCGAGACCAAAGCGCATCGTCTGATTTTCCTGGGGTGCGTCCGCTGCTCTTCCAAGCATCTAAAAGCTTGCGATAATCAGCCGTTGCTTCGGCACCGCGCGACACCAAAGCCTCTGCCTGTGCAACGATTTCATTCTTCGCACTTCGAGCCTGTTTGTTTGTTGCATCCAGTGAAGCGAAATACTGGCGCTTTGCGGCGTCGAATTTAGTGCGTGCAGCTGAAAAACGCTTCCAAAGTGCATCGGCGTCGCTCTTAGGGACCTTTGGGCCCGATTTTTGAACGGCCTGCCACCTGTCAAACAGTGCCGCCATCTCTGCAGCAGAATTCTTCCACTGAGTTTTAGTGGCATCTTGGTTGCTGATGGTTTCGGCCTGGGCAACAATTGCTTCGCGTTCTGCCAGAGATTTCTGGGCAGCCTCTTTGATTTGCTCGGATTTCTCTGAGGTCAGGGCGCCAATCTTCTCATCAAGGTTAGAAACACGGCGTCGGAGGTCTGCGATATCACCAACGGCAGCTGGCTCAACCAATTCCTGAGCTAGCTTTGCTGCAGCCTTTTGAAGGCCAGCTGCATCGAGCTTTCCGGCAACACGCTGTTCTAGAAGGCGCACCTGAGCATTTAGATCACTGAACTTGCGCTCAAAATATGCAAGTGCCTCTTCGGGGGAGACACCAGGATACTGTCCGACCTTGCGCTCCTGCCCGGCCTCGATTACGAAGACATTGTTGTCGGCATCGACACGACCGAAGGTATTGCTTGTAGACATGTGAACTCCTGAGATTACCTTGTTGTAAGTGCTATTTTACGGTGATTGATTTGATTACGGCCGCTGTCTTTGGCGCACCATCGGTTCCATCACCTGAAACACCGTCTGCAGCGATGTTGCTAATAGTTTCGAGGCCAGAGGTGATTCTTCCGAGCACCGTGTAGCCACCCGCTGAGTCAGACGGAATTGGGCTGTCTTTGTACACGATAAAGAACTGGCTACCCATGCTCGAACCATTCCCACCTTGGCGAGCCATAGCTATTGTGCCAGCAGGGTAAATGTCGTCGGCGGGAGCGTTCTCAATCGGACCCCAACTGTAGCCAGGGCCTCCGGTTCCATCTCCGTTTGGATCGCCACACTGCAACACGTAGATTCCATCAGTAACCAAGCGGTGGCAGTTGTTGTTCATGTAGAAGCCAGACTGAGACAGCGCAACGAAATTAGCCGTTGCCTGTGGGGCATTTACGCCATCCAAGGTGATACCAAGGGTTGAGTCGTTGATGTAGATTGCACCGGCCCAAGAGCGATTTTCGGCCACTGAAATTGCAGGCACGCTTCCTGGTTTTTCAGCCAAGTTGGAATTTGGGCTACCTGGACCAAACGCGAAGTAGGAAATCTGCAAGGCGAGAGCAACCAAGATGGCGCCAGCGCTGAACAAAACTGCTTTTCGGTTATCTTGTTTTCGCTTAGCAACCAGAGCGTTTTGCTGGTCTACTCGAAGCTGGTATTCAGTTAACCGTCGCTTTTCTGCGGCTCGAAATTTTGACAAATCCTTGTTATTCGGCATTGGTTTCCTCCGTGAACGAGTCTAGGCGAGCACCTCTTCACATTTTCGATAGCCTTAAGACATGTCGCAAAACTCGCTCTATTCCGGCACTATGCCGCTTGCGGCGAGAATGCGCCCAAATACCTTGGATGAGGTCCTCGGTCAGGCGCATCTGCTTGGCCCGGGGCAGCCGCTGACCAATCTAGCTTCGAAAGCCGTACCGGGCGAGGCTTTGAGCGCTTCCTCGGTAATTCTTTGGGGCCCTCCTGGAATTGGTAAAACAACTCTGGCCCAGTTGGTTGCGAGGCTGAGTGGACGAAGGTTTGTTGAACTTAGCGCTATCACCGCTGGCGTCAAAGATGTGCGTGAAGTTATGGAGAAGGCGCGTAATGACCGTGATTTATACGGAGTTAGCACGATTCTTTTTCTGGATGAGATTCACCGCTTCTCGAAGGCCCAACAAGACGCACTTCTACCAGGCGTTGAAAGCGGTTGGATAATTCTTATTGCGGCAACTACAGAGAACCCGTCTTTTTCAATAATTGCACCACTTCTTTCGCGTTCCATACTTTTAACTCTCAAACCGCTTTCAGACGAGCACATCGTTGCCTTGATCGAACGCGCACTCAGCGACATCCGTGGTCTCAATTCGGTGGTTTCGAGCACAGAAGAAGTTAATAGTCAGATTGCCGTTCTTGCTGCCGGAGATGCTCGACGCGCACTTACCTTGCTTGAAGCTGCTGCCACTATCGCCTTGGCTGGCGCCCCAGAAAGTACTACGCCTGAGCTTTCACTTGATCTGGTTTCAAAGGCCATGGATAAAGCGGTTGCGCGATATGACAAAAACGGCGATCAGCATTACGACGTTATTAGTGCTTTCATAAAATCTGTGCGTGGTTCTGACGCCGACGCGGCTATTCATTACCTAGCGAGAATGATTTCAGCAGGGGAGGACCCACGGTTTATCGCTCGCAGATTGATTATTCTCGCTGCCGAAGATATTGGGCTGGCCGATCCTCAAGCACTGCCACTCGCTGTTGCCGCTGGCGAGGCAGTCTCGATGATAGGGATGCCCGAAGGCAGAATTCCCTTGGCCGAGGCCACCATTTATCTTGCGATGGCACCGAAATCAAACACCGCTTACAACGCCATCAATAGCGCTATCGCCGACGTAGACAATGGTCTTATCGGTGACGTACCGAACCCGCTGCGTAGCTCGAACTACTCGGGCGCCGGCAAAGTGGGCGCAGGTATTGGCTATGTTTACCCTCACGACAGTTCAACTGCAGTCGTCGAGCAGGAATATTTGCCAGCAAAGGTTGCCAAGCGTCGGTACTTCCTTCCCAGAGAAATAGGCGCTGAGCGCGAACTGGTTGAACGCTGGGCCCGTTTAAGGGCCATAATTCGAGGACCAAAAGCCTAAAGTGGGTTCTTTACCTCTCACCAAGTCGCTGATAGGCTTGAGAGGTTGCCGACTGGAATGCTCGAACGCGGCTGTACGAGCTTTCGTCACGGTGCGACCACTGAATAGCCAAGTGGTCCGTGGCAAAGGATTCATTCCCAGAATCCGTTTTGTGAACATTTACCGCTATTAAAAGGATCCTCGGATCCATTGAAAGGAACACGTGTCAAAAACTACACGTACCCGCAGCAAGACTCGTTTGTCTCGCGCACTGGGCATTGCC
>CAZIFS010000024.1:0-18639 GCA_964539165.1 uncultured Rhodoluna sp.
TGTTAACCGATAGGTTCTTGGTTCGAGTCCAAGCCGGGGAGCCACTCTTTTTCGCAGATCAGGAGTTCACGTTGATACGTTGGATCCAAGGTCGCAGATGGCTCTCTTCCTCAATAATCGCACTGACTCTATTTTTAGTTTTTGGCGGAATTGATTTAATCCTTCAAGGACCAATAGCGGTTCTAATCGCCTCCATTTATGGACTAACCGCTCTTTTTGCGGCAAACAGACCAACATTTTCAATTCTGAGTCTTGCCATAGCGACCGCGGGATACATTTACTTTGGCTTGGAGCCGCTCTATTCAGGAGTAATTGCGGCAGTCGCTGTCTTCATCGCGGGGGCGCTTGCCTCGCAGAAAATGGGCATTGCTCTCTTGCTTTCTAACTTGGTTTCGGGTTTCACCCTTGTTGGCTGGGAGGCAGCCGGTGCAATCATCGGCCAGGTGAAATTTGGTTTCATTCTGGTTAGTGAAGACTCACGCAACACGGCAATTGCTGTGTTGGTCATTGCAGTCGCCGCTCTGAACATTCTCTTTTGGCTTATGGGTCGTCTAACAATCACCAATTACTTGCATGTTGGAACTCGGTTCGACCAGGCCGTCACCAGCAGCACCCACTCGCTGCTATCACTTGAGGTGGCCGAGCAAAATGAGCGCTTTGAGATAGCTCGCGACATCAGCGAACTCATTATTCAAAAGGTTTCGGCCGTTATTTCACAGGCTGAGGGTGCGGTTTATGCCGCTAAAGCTGATTTGAATTCCGCCACGCGTTCCCTAGATAAGATCGCACAAAGCGCACGGGGAGCTCACACCGAACTTCGACGTCTCTACGACATGCTGAACAAACAGCACACTGTGTCTGCTGCTCCTCCCCGCATTTCTGACTTGAATGCGCTGACCATCGCATACCGTGAATTCGGTTACACAGTCTCGATTACATCCGAGGGAGTGCCTTTTAGCCTCAGCGAAGGCGGCCAGTTAGCTATCTACCGCATCGTTTTTGACGCGCTTGAAAACGTGAAACAGCATTGCCCAGTTGGCACGGATGTTTCTGTGTCGTTCTCATGGGTTGAAGAGGGTCTTCAGGTGTTGGTCAAAGACAATGGCATCGAGGTCACCCGAAGACTAGATCTTTCTGTGCCGATTGAAGACAGTGGCTACACAGCTGATGAAGACCTCAAGGCTTTGGTTGAGCCAATTCGCGGTGCAAGCATCACCGCAATGCGTGAGCGCGCTGATCTTTACGGCGGAAGTGTCGAAGCCACAGTAGTCCCTGGTGTCGGGTTCACACTTTCTGCTATTTTTCCACAGCTAAGAACACTCGCGGGTTCGGCCGAAAACTAGCATGACCGAGGTTATCCGCGTTGGTTTGATTGATGGCGATGCCGACATTCGTTTCGGTCGCCGTTTGGTTATTGATTCTCAAGCAGATATGGCTGTTGTCTTCGAAGATGAAGATGCTCTTTCGGTACTGGAGCGTGCTACCGAGGCGCTCATTGACGTTCTTGTGATCGATCACCGGTTGAAGAGCATTGACGGAATCACTCTTCTTGGTCAATTGATACCGAAATACATCGAGGTCAATGGCTCCATTCCGCCGATCATTCTCACCGGTCCCTACTTCAGCGATGAGCTTCAGTTAGCTAGCATCCTCGCGGGAGCTACCGACTTGGTGACTCAAGACGCGGGCCCCGAACAACTTTTGAAAGCGATTCGCTCATCGCAGGCAAAAGATAATGTTCCAGATTTCAGCCAGCTAAAAGCTTTCTTGGATACCCTGCCTGAATTGCCGCCTGCGCCAATTGGTTTCCATTACAAATTGGCAGATTTAGACGATAAACACAAGGCTGTGCTCGAACTTTTCGCAAGAGGTAAGAGTGACAAAGAAATTTCGGTAGAACTTTCGATGGCCCAATATCGTGTCAGAAAAACCATCGAACAGATTCTTAGCGAACTAGGCTTAGCAACCAGATCTCAGCTATTTGCTGCAGTTTATCCTTCGAGCTTGTCGTAGCCAGGTAGCCAACTTAGGCCAGGCTTGCCCCAGCCATTGTCTTCAATGATGTCTCTCGAAATCTCAGCCCATGGCTCGGCAAGTCGATCAACGTAAAGCAATCCATCCAAGTGGTCGAACTCGTGTTGGAAGATTCTTGCAAACCAACCTTCAGCCTCGATTTTCACTGGCTTTTGGTCAAGGTCAACCCCGGTTATAGTCACCTGTTCGGCACGCTTTAGCGGGAATCTTTCTCCAGGAACCGAGAGGCAGCCTTCGATCTCAGTGTCTTCATCAGCTGGTTCGTCGATGATTTCGCCAAGTTCTAGAACGGGGTTGATAATCACACCACGTCTTTCATTTCCTTCGTCATCGGCATAGTCATAGGTGAATAGGCGAAGGCCAACTCCTACTTGAGGTGCTGCTAGTCCAACACCAGGGGCTTTATCCATGGTTTCATACATGTCTTGAACGAGTTCGCGCAATTCGTCGTCAAATTTAGTGACTTCTTTGGCCCTGGTGTGAAGCACAGGCTCTCCAGTTATGCAGATTCTACGAATAGTCATGAAACAAATTTACCGCTCTGGTTGCCATTGATTTGCAGCCTTGCGAGATAGGCTCGAATTGCTTACCTAAGGGGATTAATGACCACCGGCTTTGATTTGCGAATTCTCGCGATTGCATTGGCAGTTCTTGGTGCTGTAGCCCTATCTTTTGGAACGCAGTTTCAAAATGATGCTGTTGTTTCGCGAAATAAACCAAAGATTCAGGGTCGCGGCTCACTTAGTTTCAAGCAGCTAATTTCTCTCCTCGCCCATCCAAAATGGTGGTCGGGAACAGTGGTTATGGGATTGGCAATCTTGCTTCAACTCGCTTCACTCTCACTTGCGCCACTGATTGTGGTTCAACCGATCGGCGCTATAGCACTAGTCATAACCTCAGTTCTAAACGCCAAGGTGACCAAAACCAAGCTCAATCGAGCAACTATCTTTGCCGTTGTGCTCTGCACCACAGGCATCGCGGCTTTCGTGGCTATGGCTTCGGGCACAGCGGCTGAAAATGAGCTCACTGATGACCGACTGCGCGAAGTGCTCGGTGTTCTTGGCGCAATCCTCGCGATTTTCAGCGCGCTGTTCTTCACGCTAGGTAAACGCATTAAGGCGCTCTCATACGTTCTCGGTGCCGGAGTGCTCTATGGTTTTGTGGCCACCCTGGCCAAGGTGGTTATTCAACGCGTACTTCAGAACCAGTTTGAATGGCTCACAGTCTTTTGTCTCGTTGCCTTACTCGGTGCAGTTGCACTCGGCGGTTGGTTCGTTCAGAACGCATATTCTTCTGGTCCGCCGGATCTAGTGATTGCCGGACTTACAGTTATTGACCCACTTGTAGCAGTCACTATCGCCATTGTGATCTTGGGTGAAGCTCAGCAGGCCTCTGCTTTGACCATGTTTGGTTTTGCCTTGAGCGGATTAGTCGCGGTGGTAGGCGTGTACCTCATCTCAAAGGTTCATCCCGAGGTAGTCGGTAAAAAGCACAATTAGCAACAAACTCGGATGTTTTTGACCGTGACTGGCTAAAATTGAGAAGTGGGCCCTAGTCCCAAGATTCAATTTTCTTTTATGAGGTAAACCTTGGCATCTGCCCCCGGCTCTTCCCCAAAGCTAACCATTGTCATTGGCTGCGATACTTTTCCGCCAGACATCAATGGAGCTGCTCGCTTTGCCGAGCGCCTCGCCGGCGGACTAGCTCGACGTGGGCACGACGTGCACATTGTTGCACCAGCCTTTAGCGATCAGCACGGAACTTTCATCGAGGAACACGACGGTTCGAAGATGACCGTTCACCGCATCAAGAGTTTCCGCATTCCTCAGCACAAAACTTTGCGTTACATCTGGCCTTTCACTCTCAAGAGCAAGACCGATCAAATTCTCAAGGATGTTAAGCCAGACGCAGTGCACATTCAGTCGCACTTGATTGTCGGCCGATACCTAGTCAAGAGCGCTAAGCAGCAGGGCATTCGCTTGCTAGCGACCAACCACATCATGCCTGAGAACCTCATCAAGTACTCATTCATCCCAGGTTGGTTTCAGAAAACCGCGATGAAGATGGCCTGGGCCGATGCTGGTCGCGTGCTTTCACAGGTTGACGCAATCACAACCCCAACTCGTCGTGCAGCGAATTTACTTGAAGAAGCCGCCGGTGTTTCTGGAGTCTTAGCTATTTCGTGCGGCATTGACGCCTCTAAATTCGCCAACACCACACCAACCTCGAATGAGGTTCCGCGCGTTTTGTTCCTGGGTCGCCTTGACTACGAAAAGCACATTCACAACTTGCTCAAGGCGGTTGCGATGTTGCCTAAGGCGCTGAACACCCAGGTTGAAATTGTTGGTGACGGTGGAGAGCGCAAGTACCTAGAGAACCTAGCCCTCGAACTGGGTATTGCTAAAAATGTGAAGTTCTTGGGCCATGTGTCTGAGGCTGAACTGCCAAAGGCCTACGAGCGCGCTACTCTGTTTGCCATGCCCTCTATTGCTGAGCTGCAAAGCATCGCAACCATGGAGGCCATGGCCTCAGGACGCCCAGTAATTGCTGCAGACGCTATGGCTCTACCGCACCTGGTTCACGACGGCGACAACGGTTACCTCTTTGAACCAGATAATGTCGTTGAGTTTAGTGAGAAATTGTCAGCAATTTTGACCGCTGATCAAACCGAGCTTGATCGACTCTCAGAGAACTCTCTTCACTTGATTCAGGCCCACGACATTGAGCGCACGCTGACGATTTTTGAGGCGCTTTACCTTGGCAACGATGATGAAAAGAACACCTCCGACGACAACGATGAGGAATACCTTAAACCGATTGGTCTGCTTCCAGAGGCGCTCCACAATCGAGTCGTGGCTCTGCGCGAGCGTTCTCAAGCGCTTAGAGAATCTGCCGGTGAGGTTCGCGAAGAAGTTCGTGAAAAACTAGAGGACATCCGAGATGAGGTCGTTGAACTCACCAAGGCTGTAAATACCAAGGTAAAAAAGACTGCAAAGAAGACAGCCCGAAAGGCTAAATCGGCAGTCAAGAATGCTACCGAACGTCTTCGTAACGAAGACTAAAATGCATTCCGGCAAGGGGAGTTAGCTCAGCCGGTTAGAGCAGCGGACTCATAATCCGTCGGTCACGGGTTCAAGTCCCGTACTCCCTACTAAGGCATCAAATGGAACGGGACTTAGAAAACCGCCTGTCGGCGCTTTTCCATACTCCCTACTAAGGCATCAAATGGAACGGGACTTAGAAAATCCGCCTGAAGATTAAATTACTTTCAGGCGAGTATTACTCTTTAGTGAGTAAGAAATTTATCAAGGTGGCTGAATGAGTAAGAAGACCTACGACGAGATAGTCGTCGTTCCACTGCGTCATCCGTGGCGTTGGGTTTCAGCAGGTTTGTTGGTTTTGGTTCTCGGAGCGTTTGTTTACTCGCTGTGGGCTTCACCAAACATCAATCACAGCATTATCGATCAGTACCTGTTTAGCCCCAAGGTAATGTTGGCTGCTGTTTTGACCGTTGTGCTGACTATCGTGGCTATGTTCTTCGGAACAGTTCTGGCAATCATTTTTGCCGTGATGAACCTTTCGAAGAATCCAGTTCTTCGTTGGGTTGCTAAGGGTTACGTGGGTTTCTTTAGAGGCACGCCGCTTTTGCTTCAGATTGTGTTCTGGGGTTATCTAGGCATCATTTACCCTCGCATTGAAGTCATCATTCCATTTACCGACATCGTTCTATTCTCAGAGGCAACCAGCAACGTTTTCACTGCAATTGTTGCCGGTTTGATTGCACTTTCACTAAATGAAGGCGCTTATGCAGCCGAGATCGTGCGAGCTGGCATTATGTCTGTTGACTCGGGACAGGCAGAAGCAGCTAAGTCACTCGGCATGAGTTCTGGCTACACGCTCCGCAGAATCGTTCTGCCGCAGGCCATGCGCGTCATCATTCCGCCAATGGGAAACGAGTTCATTTCTATGCTCAAGAGCACCTCGTTGCTTCAGGTAGTAGCCGTCATGGAGCTTTATGCCCGCACCTCGCAGATTTCATCGCAGAACCTAGCCCAGGTTGAGCTATTGGTTGTAGCTGGCTTCTGGTACTTGGTGATGACTGGAATTCTCTCGATTCCACAGAGCTACCTTGAGAAGAAGTTTGGCCGTGGTTTCAACCCAGCTGAACAAAAATCTCGTTGGCTCAAATTCTCTGCAAAGGTGAACGCATGAACCAGTTGCCGATGGTAGATGCACGCGGCATCCGCAAGTCTTTTGGCTCGAATGAAGTTCTCAAGGGCATCGATCTCACCGTAAATCGTGGCGAAGTTCTTTGTCTTCTTGGCCCATCAGGTTCAGGAAAATCAACCTTCTTGCGTTGCATCAATCACCTCGAAACCATTAGTGGTGGGCGACTGTTTGTTGACGGCGAGTTGATCGGTTTTCATGAACGTGACGGCGTTTTGTATGAAATGAAGCCAACTGACATTGCTCAGCAGCGCCGTGAGATCGGCATGGTTTTTCAGCGTTTCAACCTGTTTCCGCACTTGACTGCTCTCGAAAACGTCATCGAGGCGCCAATGGGTGTCAAAGGTTTGTCTAAAGAGCAGGCAGTTTCAAAAGCTAGAGAGGTGCTTGCGTCGGTTGGGTTGGCTGAAAAAGCAGATGCTTACCCGTCGCAGCTCTCAGGTGGTCAGCAGCAACGTGTGGCAATCGCAAGAGCACTTGCCATGGAGCCAAAGCTCATGTTGTTTGATGAGCCGACCTCAGCGCTAGACCCTGAATTGGTTGGCGACGTTCTCGATGTGATGCGCAAGTTGGCACAAAGCGGCATGACCATGATTGTGGTTACTCACGAAATGGGCTTCGCTCGCGAAGTAGCCGACCAAGTGGTTTTCATGGATCAGGGTGTCGTGGTCGAGGCTGGTGCCCCGAGCGAAGTTCTAGACAGCCCAAAGAACGCACGAACCCAGGCATTTCTTCGAAGCGTCATTTAGCTTTTACGGTTAATTTCAACTGAAACGCTACTGTTTCGGTCTGGTAAACATTGCACGGATTAGCCTCGCTAAATACGAACCTCCTTTAGGCTTAAGTCACATCCCAGTTTTTTACTAAGGAGACCTATGTCTATTTCAAAAATCACCGGATTGGCAGTTGTTGCTGGTCTTGGTATTTTCGCTCTTACCGGCTGTGCGGCTGCGGCTCCGGCGCCGTCAGCATCAACAAACACCATCGCTATCGATGAAGCTGCGGCAGCATTGCTCCCAGATGAATTCAAAGACGGCATCTCGGTTGCCAGCGACATCCCATACGCTCCAATGGAGCTTTTTGATGAAAACGACAATGTAACCGGCTTTGACTACGACCTTTCAGTTGCAATCGGCCAGAAGCTTGGCGTTGAGTTGTCGTTTGAAGACCAAGACTGGGATGGAATCATTCCTTCACTGCAGTCTGGTGCACACGACATCATCATGTCTGGCATGAACGACACCCTTGAGCGTCAGCAGGTTCTTGACTTCGTTGACTACTTCTCAGCTGGTTTCGCAGTTGTTGTTGCCGAGGGAAACCCAGAAGGTATCGCAAACTTCGCTGACCTGTGTGGCAAGACTGTTGCGATTCAGACCGCAACCGCTCAGATTGACCTAATCAACGCAGTTAACGCAGATGTTTGTTCAGACGCAATTGCCGTACTTGAGTTCCCAGACGACAACGCGGCTCAGAACGCGATTCGTGCGGGCAAGGCAGTTGCTGGCGTAAACGACGGTCAGGTTGCGGCTTACACCGCTCAGACCGCTGGCGAAGGCAAGTACTTCGACCTCGTTGCTCCAACTGACTCACCTGAGGGCTACACATCAGCTCTAACCGGTGTTGGCGTTCTTAAAGCAAACACTGGCCTAACCGCCGCTATTCAGGCCGCTATTCAGTCTCTAATCGATGATGGTACCTATGCTGAGCTGTTGGCAAAGTGGAACCTTTCACCATTTGCTGTAGCTGAAGCCACCATTAACGGCACCAAGTAATTTTTAAAAGGATTTGCGGGAACATGCTTCGGCGTGTTCCCGCTTTCTTTTTATCTGAAAGAATTGTGCTGTGAACCAACCGCTAACTATTACTGAAGTCACATCTGTTGCAGATGCAGAAGCGGTCTCATCCTTTTTCAACAGCGTCTGGGCTGACGGCGACGAAGTTGTGCCGTTTGATCTGATTCTGGCCGCGATTCACGTTGGTGCCTATTGTGTTCTTGCTAAGAAAGAGGATGTAGTCGTCGGAGCATCATTCGGTTTCTTAGGAACTCATAAAGGTGAGAGCATTTTGCATTCTCACGTAACCGCATCAACACAGCCGGGTGTTGGTTATGCGATCAAGATGCATCAGCATGGATGGGCTACTTCGCGCGGTATTTCCGCAATCACCTGGACATTCGACCCTCTGGTGCGCCGCAATTGCTACTTCAACTTTGTGAAGCTTGGCGCTTCGGCTATTGATTTCTTGCCAAACTTCTATGGTGCAATGACCGACTCGATCAACAAAGGTGATGTTTCGGACCGGCTTTTTGCTTATTGGCCACTCACCTCGAAGTCGGCAGTTACGGAAGTTGTTCCCGAATCAATTCTTGTTTCCCTTCCAGAAGACGTAGAGACACTGCGCAAGACCGACCCGAACTCAGCTGCTGAATGGCGCGTGCGCATCCGTGCAGAAATTCGCCCGAAACTTGACGCTGGCTGGACGATCACGGGAATGTCAGATGATCGAGCTAATTTGATTCTCACCCCACCGAAAGAGAAGGATTAAACCTTGAAACTAGAGGCCGTAGAACTAATCAGACTGAACGTTCCGCTCAAGTCAGCGTTCCGTACTTCCTTCAGTTCGGTCAACACGCACGAGGTGGTTTGGGCTCACGCGATCACTGATGTAGGTGAAGGTTGGGCTGAATGCGGTGCGAATGATCGCCCAGATTACTCCAGCGAGTACCACACCGGTGCTATGGCGGTTTTGCGTGAATTTATGCTTCCTGACCTGTTCAGATTAAATAACGACCTCACAGCCGAATCTGTGGCTCCAACCCTAGAGTGGATCAAAGGGCACCGAATGGCGAAGGCTGCCATCGAGACATCCTTGCTTGATGCCCAGTTGCGCTCGACCAACACCTCATTTGCTTCGTACCTTGGTGCGACCAAAGATCGCGTTCCTGCAGGTGTTTCAGTGGGAATTATGGACTCACTTGACGAACTGATGGAATACGTTCACAGTTACCTAGATCAGGGTTATGTGCGAATCAAATTGAAGATCGAGCCAGGGTGGGATTACGAGCCGGTCAAGCTGGTTCGCGAGACGTTTGGCCCTGACTTGCTGTTGCAGGTAGACGCAAACACCGCCTACACGCGCAACGACTTCGATCTATTGAAGCGCTTGGATGAATTCAACCTACTTCTCATCGAGCAACCAATTAATGAAGAAGACATGTTGGGTCATTCCAAACTGGCTGACTACATTGAAACTCCAGTTTGCTTGGATGAAACCATCATTTCGGCTGACATCGCTCGAGATGCGATCGAACTTGGAGCGGCTGAAATCATCAACATTAAACCCTCACGCGTGGGTGGTTACCTCGAGTCGAAGAAGATTCACGACGTATCCGTTGCTGCCGGAATTCCGGTTTGGTGCGGCGGCATGCTCGAGACCGGAATCGGACGTGCAGCCAACCTAGCTCTCGCAGCAATGCCTGGTTTCACGCTACCGGGTGACACCTCGGCTTCGTCTCGTTACTTCGAAACAGACACTACCGAGCCGTTCGTTTTGGTCGATGGTCACATTTCTGTTCCAACAGGTCCTGGCATCGGCGTAGATCCGATTCCTGAAATAGTTGATCGATACGCAGTTTCACGCGAGTGGATCAAGGCATAGTTATTTGGTTCAAAACAAAATCCCCCTGGCTTTGCCAGGGGGATTTTCAATAAGCGTCTTAGCCTTCGTAGCTTCTAAATACGATCACGGCGTTGTGGCCACCGAAACCAAACGAGTTGCTCATTGCAAGAATTGGCCCATCTGGAAGCTTTCTTGGTGAGGTAACTACGTCAAGAGGAATCTCAGGGTCCTGACTATCTAGGTTGATTGTTGGGGGAGCGGTTCGCTCGTTCAAAGCAAGAATAGTGAAGATAGCCTCGATAGCGCCAGCGCCTCCCAAAAGGTGACCGGTTGAAGACTTGGTTGCCGAGATTGCAACCTTGTCTAAGTGGTCGCCAAAAACTCGTCGAAGGGCGTTGTATTCAGCAATGTCACCGACAGGTGTGCTGGTTGCGTGGGCGTTGATGTGAATGACGTCTTCTAATTTTGCGTCGGCCTGCTTTAGCGCAGCCAAAACAGCACGTGCTGCACCGCTGCCCTCAGGGTCTGGTGCAGTGATGTGATATGCATCCGAAGTAACAGCGCCACCAACTAGTTCGGCATAAATCTTTGCACCACGAGCTTTAGCGTGTGCCTCAGTTTCAATGACCAAGGCGCCACCACCTTCACCCATAACGAAGCCATCGCGATCAACGTCATAAGGCCGTGATGCCTTAGTTGGGTCATCGTTTCGCTTCGAAAGTGCGTGCATAGATGCGAATGCTGCAATTGGCATTGGGTGAATTGCAGCCTCAGAGCCACCTGCAACGACAATGTCGACCTCACCGGTGAGTAGGCGGTTCAGAGCGTTGGCGATTGCCTCGGTGCTCGAAGCACATGCTGAGACCGCAGTGCGCACGCCGCCGCGTGCTGAAATCTCCATGCCGATTGCTGCAGCTGGGCCATTTGGCATCAGCATTGGCACGGTCATTGGCATTACTCGGCGAGGACCCTTTTCTTTCAAGGTGTCATAAGCGTCCAGTAAGGTCCAGACGCCACCAATTCCGGTGGCGAATTCAACCGCGAGACGCTCAGGCTCAACGTCTGGTGAACCAGCGTCAGCCCAAGCCTCGCGTGCCGCGATCAACGCAAACTGGCTTGATGGGTCGAGGCGCTTAGCCTCCTGCGGGGTTAAAACATCCGTGGCTTTTACCTTTGCCTGGCCGGCGAAGGTAACGGGAATCTCATACCGCGCAATCCATTCCTGTTCGAGAGTTGAAATACCCGACTCTCCGGCAAGCAATGCCTGCCAGGTTGAACGCGCGTCACCACCGAGAGGCGTAGTAGCGCCGATTCCGGTGACAACGATTTTCTTTGACAATTGTTTTTAGCCTTTGCCTAATTACTGAGCAGCAACGATGAAGTTAACTGCGTCACCAACGGTGATTAGGTTCTTTACTTCTTCGTCAGGAATCTTTACGCCGAACTTGTCTTCAGCGTTGACAACGATGGTCATCATCGAGATTGAGTCGATGTCTAGGTCGTCGGTGAATGACTTCTCTAGCTGAACAGCTTCGGTAGCGATACCGGTCTCTTCGTTAACGATCTCTGCAAGACCTGCAAGTACTTCGTTCTGTGAAAGTGCCATTTGTTTCTCCTTATTGGTTATTTGACCGAGTTTAAGTTTAGGGCAGGACTACTACTTGAGCCCCGAAGGCAAGGCCTGCGCCGAAGCCAATTTGCAGTGCAAGGCCACCTGATTTGACCTCACCAGACTCGAGTAGTGCGTGCATTGCCAATGGCACGGATGCCGCCGAGGTGTTTCCGGTGTAAACGATGTCACGAGCGACCACAACGTGCTCTGGAACTGCGAGTTGTTTAGCTAGTTCGTCGATGATGCGGATGTTGGCCTGGTGGGTCACGATGGCAGAAAGGTCATCAGCTGTTACACCGGCTACTTCAAGAGCCTGACGAGCAACCTTAACCATCTCCCAAACCGCCCACTTGAAGACAGTTAGGCCCTCCTGGCGCAAGGTTGGCCACTCGGCCGTTCCGTCGCGAAGCTCGAGAAGTGACGCTGACATTCCAACTGCATCCCAGTGTGAACCATCAGAACCCCACACAGTCGGGCTGATTCCTGGGGTGTCAGATGGGCCAACGATTGCAGCGCCAGCGCCATCGCCCAGCAGAAATGAAATTGTGCGATCGGTTGGGTCAATGAAGTCAGATAATTTCTCGCCACCAACTACCAATACATACTTGGCTACACCAGAGCGAACTAGTGCGTCAGCTTGGGCGATTCCATAGCAATAACCAGCACAGGCGGCCGAGATGTCGAAGGCTGGGGCCGGGTTGGCACCAATCTTGTCGGCTAGCAAGGCAGCTGCCGATGGGGTCTGGTGCGGGTGAGTGATGGTGCTAAAAATCACGGCGCCGATTTCTGATGGGTCAATACCTGCTTTGGCAATTGCCTCATTTGACGCTGATACCGCCATATCCATGAGGCTTAGGTCTTTGCTTGCGCGTCGTCTGGTGATGATGCCGGTGCGCTGACGAATCCACTCGTCGCTTGAGTCAATTGGGCCCGCGATGTCGTCGTTGGTAACGGTCAAATCTCCGCGGGCTGCGCCAAGCGAGTAGATTCGTGAATACTTCACGGTTTCATACTGGTTCAGGGTTGGCTGTGACATGAATCCTCTATTTCTTAGCGACAAATACCAATTTAGTTGGCAAATCTTTAGCGATGGTTGTTGATTAGCGACAAAGCGGCATCGATATTATCGGGGGTCTTCACAGCAAGAGTTTCGATGCCCGACATGGAGCGCTTTGCCAAACCAACCAAGGTGCCAGCCGGAGCAAGCTCGATCATTGCAGTCACCCCTGCTTCAACCATTGCGGCCATACACAAGTCCCAACGAACCGGGCTCGACACCTGGTTGACCATGAGGCTAAGAAATTCAGAACCGCTCGAAACTTTTCGACCCCCGTTGTTGCTCCAAAGCGAAACGGCAGGGTCTTGAACAGTCAAAGTTTCAGAGTAGGTTCGTAGCTCATTCACGGCCGGAGCCATGTAGCGAGTGTGAAAGGCGCCAGCCACCTGAAGCGGAATGACGCGAGTGCCAGCAACTGGTTCGGCCTGCAAAGCAGCGATGTCGTCAGCAGATCCTGCGGCGACAATTTGCCCACCTCCGTTGTAGTTCGCTGGCTCAAGACCTAGTTCAGCTAGGCGAGCCTCTACTTCTGCTTGGTCTCCACCTAAAACGGCAGCCATGCCGGTAACCTCTAGTGCCGCCGCCGCGGCCATCGCGTCACCGCGGGTCTTGACAAATTTGATGCCTTGATCGGCCGACATCACGCCGCTCACAACTGCAGCGGTGATTTCTCCTACCGAATGTCCAGCCACTCCGGCGATTCCGGATTCACTGGCCGACTGGCCAGATAGCATCGCTGCAAATGCAGATACGCCTGCAGATACGATCAGAGGTTGAGCGACTGCAGTGTCGCGAATCGTGTCTGCATCTGCGGTAGTTCCATATCCGATGAGGTCAATTCCCGAAGCTACCTGCATTTCATCCATGGATGCTTTGAAAGCTGGAAGCTCAAGCCACGGCGATAAGAATCCTGGAGTTTGAGAACCTTGCCCTGGGCAAACAACAACAATCATTTCTTGACCTAACTGCGCTTACGCGCTTCTTTTTCACTCATTGAACCTAAGACCATGGCCACTTGAAGCACAAAAGCTTCGCGCGAGCCTGTTGCATCCCAACCAATGATTTCTGAAATGCGCTTGAGTCGATAACGAACAGTGTTTGGGTGAACAAAAAGTTCACGCGCAGTGGTTTCGAGCGATCTGCCAGTTTCAAGATATCTGGAGAGCGTTTCTAGCAACTCCGGGGAATTACTCTCAAGTGGACGATAAATACGAGTTACCAAAGTTGACTTGGCAAGCATGTCACCCGCAAGCGCTCGTTCTGCTAGAAGTTCATCTGCAGAAATAAGCCGTGGTGGTTTAGGCCAAGACTTCACCACTGCGAATCCAGCTAGTGCGGCTTTGGCTGAAGTTGTGGCATCGCTGATGCTCGGTACTTCTGGGCCGATTACTATGGCGCCCGTGCCAAAAAAATCATCGAGATTGGCGGCTAGCTTTTTGAATGATTCGGGCTTTTCGTTTGCCTCAATCGAAATTCGTCCGATCACGACGATCAAACGGTTGCCATGTACGCCAACCAACACGTCGGCGTTGTTTTTGCGTGCGATTCTGCGAAGTCCGTCTTGGTCGAATGGCTCTTTTGCGGTTCCAATAATGGCTGAGACGGGGCCACGTGCTCTCCATCCAAGTGCTGCAATTCGCGAGGCAAGTTCCTCTTCGTGCTCGCCACTTAATATCGAGTCAACGACAAGGGCTTCAAGTCGTGCATCCCATAGGCCTCGGGCCTCGGCAGCCTTAGCATAAACGTCAGCGGCTGAGAAAGCGATTTCTCTCGAATAGAGCAGCACTGCCTCACGAAGTGATTCATCTTCTTGAACTACTCGATCTTCAACCACCTGCACTACAACTCGAATAAGTTGCAAAGTTTCTTGAAGCGAAATTGATCTGAGTAGTTCACGTGGAGCAGTTCCAAAAACGTCAGCAGCAACCCATGGTTGTGACTTTGGGTTCTTGTACCAGGCCACAAAAGAGGTTATACCCGCCTGAGCAACTAAACCGATCGAAGATCTTCTAGCCGCAGGCATGACGCGATACCAAGGCAAAAGGTCATCGAGGCGCTTCAGCGTGGTAGTCGCCAAATCACCCGAAATCGACTTTAGCCAGTCGAGGGTCTCTTGCTTAGTTTTCGCCACCGGTTGAACCCGAGGTTCCTGCGTTCACGTCGTGCAGACGGTAACGATCGATTGCCATCTGTGGAACGCTTGGATCCATCTCACCGCGCGCAACAAGTTGTTCAAGAACGCGAACGGCAATTGAAGGACCGTCAATCTTGAAGAAGCGTCGAGCAGCGGCGCGAGTGTCTGAGAAGCCGAATCCCTCGGCACCCAAAGTTGCATAGTCACCAGGAACCCAAGGGCGAATCTGGTCTTGAACGGCGTGCATGAAGTCGCTGACACCGATGAATGGGCCAGAAGCTGACTCAAGCTGCGAAGTAACGAACGGTTTGCGAGCCTCGTGGTTAGGGTTCAAGAACTTCTCGGCATCACAAGCTAAGCCGTCACGACGCAGTTCAGTCCAAGAGGTTACCGACCAGATGTCTGCAGAAACTCCCCAGTCGTTCTGAAGTAGCTGTTGCGCCTCGTAGGCCCATGGAACAGCAACACCAGAAGCAAGAATCTGAGCCTTGCGGCCCTCGCTGTGGTTAGTGCTTATCTTGTGAATACCTCGGATGATTCCATTCACGTCAGCATCGTCAGGTTCGGCGGGTTGAACATAAGGCTCGTTGTAGACGGTCAAGTAGTACATGACGTTAGGGTCTTCGTGCTGACCGCCATACATGCGCTCGATACCCGAACGAATGATGTGACCAATCTCGTATCCGTAGGCCGCGTCGTAAGTAATAACTGCAGTGTTAGTTGCTGCGATCAATGGTGAGTGACCGTCTGCGTGCTGCAGACCCTCACCGGTTAGTGTTGTGCGGCCGGCTGTTGCACCGATGATGAATCCGCGCGACATCTGGTCAGCTGCAGCCCAGAATGCGTCAGCAGTTCGCTGGAATCCAAACATCGAGTAGAAGACATAGAACGGAATCATTGGCTGGCCATGAGTTGCATAGCTTGATGCAACAGCAGTGAAGCCAGCTACCGATCCGGCTTCGTTGATTCCAGTGTGCAAAATCTGACCAGAGGTGCTCTCTTTGTATGCGAGAAGCAATTCACGGTCTACCGAGATGTAGTGCTGACCGTTCGGGTTGTAGATTTTGGCGTTCGGGAAGAACGCATCCATACCAAAGGTGCGCGCTTCATCGGGAATGATTGGCACGATGCGTTCACCAAACTCTGGTGAGCGTAGAAGGTCTTTGAACAGTCGAACAAAGGCCATTGTGGTGGCAACCTCTTGGGTGCCCGAGCCCTTCTTTGAAATCGCATAAGCGGTGTCGTCAGGAAGTTTGAAGTCGACGTACTTGCTGCGACGCTCTGGAAGGTAACCACCAAGTTCGCGGCGACGCTCGTGCATGTATTGAATTTCTGGTGCGTCTTGCCCTGGGTGGTAGTAAGGCGGCTGATAAGGGTTCTCTTCGAGCTGAGCATCGCTGATTGGAATGTGTAATTCATCGCGGAAGCTCTTGAGGTTATCCAAGGTCAACTTCTTCATCTGGTGGGTCGCGTTGCGGCCCTCGAAAGACTTGCCCAGGGTGAAGCCCTTAATGGTCTTGGCGATGATTACGGTTGGCTGTCCCTTGTGTTCCATAGCCGCCTTGTAAGCTGCATAGACCTTGCGGTAGTCGTGACCACCGCGCTTTAGACCCCAAATTTCGTCGTCAGACAAGTGCTCGACAAGTTTTAGGGCACGTGGGTCGCGACCGAAGAAGTTTTCGCGAACGAAAGCACCGTCTTCAGTTTTGTAGGTTTGGTAGTCGCCGTCAGGTGTGCGGTTCATGAGATCAACCAAAGCGCCTTCGTGGTCATTAGCAAGTAGGCTGTCCCACTCGCGACCCCAGACGACCTTGATAACATTCCAGCCTGCTCCTCTGAAGAAGCTTTCAAGCTCTTGGATGATTTTTCCGTTTCCGCGAACCGGACCATCAAGGCGCTGAAGGTTCGCGTTTACAACGAAAGTTAGGTTGTCAAGGTTGTCATTGGCGGCCAGTTGAAGTGCACCGCGTGACTCAACCTCGTCTAGCTCGCCATCGCCCAAGAATGCCCAAACGTGCTGATCCGATGTGTCTTTGAAACCACGTCCTGAGAGGTAGCGGTTGAACTGCGCTTGGTAAATTGCGTTGATTGGTCCGAGACCCATTGAAACGGTCGGGAACTGCCAAAAATCGGGCATCAGTCGGGGGTGAGGGTATGAAGAAAGCGAACCACCCTGGTGAGACTTCTCTTGACGGAAGCCGTCTAGTTGATTCGCACTCAGGCGACCTTCAAGAAATGCGCGAGCATACGGGCCAGGTGAGGCGTGCCCCTGGATGAAAATCTGGTCGCCGCCCGAAGGGTGATCAGCGCCCTTGAAAAAGTGGTTGAAGCCAACTTCGTAAAGTGATGCCGAAGAGGCGAAGGTCGAGATGTGTCCGCCAACGCCAACACCCGGACGCTGAGCTCGGTGCACCAACATGGCCGCGTTCCAGCGCATCCAGGCACGATAGGTGCGTTCAATTTTTTCGTCACCAGGAAATTCAGCTTCGTTTTCAGGTGCGATGGTGTTCAAGTAGTCGGTGGTAGGAACGATTGGAACGTTCAACTGAAGTTCGCCAGAGCGGCGGAGCAGGTTAAGCATGATTTCGCGAGCACGACCACGACCGTGCACTCGCGCTACTGCATCGAGGGATTCAAGCCATTCAGCTGTCTCTTGTGGGTCTTGGTCAGGGGTGTTGACCGCATACGCATCGTTGTTGTTGATAGACATTGATGTTCCCTTTCGTGGGGGATGAACAAAGAATTTCGAATAGCTTTGGTAAAGCCTCTAAAAGAGTTTATGACGACAAAGGGAATCCTTTGTATGTTTTGCTAGTTCAGGCATGAAAGAAAAAGAATTTTTATTTAGGAGAAAACCTTGTCACTTATCATCGGCGACGCTGCACCAGACTTTGAACTCGTAAATCAACACGGAGAAACCGTCAAGTTGAGCGACTTTAGAGGCGTAAAGCCAGTAGTTCTAGTCTTTTATCCACTGTCGTTCTCAGGAATTTGCACCGGCGAACTTTGTGAACTGCGCGACAACTTTGCACAGTTTGCAGACGCGAATGTTGAACTTCTCGCGATTTCTGTCGATTCAAAGTTCGTCCAAAAGAAATTTGCAGAACAAGAAGGCTATGACTTCTCTGTGCTGGCTGACTTCTGGCCTCACGGTGCCGTTGCTTCGGCCTACGGGGTATTTCTTGAAGACTCAGGCATTTCTAATCGCGCAACTTTCGTGATCAACAAAGATGGCGTTCTGGTTGCTAAGTTCGTCACAGCACCTGGCCAAGCACGCAGCCTTGATGAATACAAGCGCGCTCTTGCAAGCCTCTGATTTGGCATTCTCTGCGAAAAGTTAGTAGGCTCTAACGAGTTGCAGGAGACTGCAACCCTCGCAAGAGGGGCCTTTAGCTCAGCTGGTAGAGCGCCACGCTTACACCGTGGATGTCATCGGTTCGATCCCGGTAGGGCCCACAGAACAAAATCCCAAGCCAATGGCTTGGGATTTTCTGTTTCTCAATCCGTGGGGTTTTTGGGGCCCATTTTTAGTCGCAAGGTAGAATTTGCTCATGCAGCCGTTTTCTCTAACCCCACCGGAACGCCGTTCAATGACTGATGCGCAATTGCATGAGGCTCTCGGTGCCGCACAGTCAGACGAGGCCGGAATCATGGCTGCAATGGAACTCCTCGAAACTCAGGCTCAGCTGCGTGACATCGAGAAAATGGAATTTGCTGCTTGGGTAATGGATCTTGAAACTAACGGGTCTCCTGAGGCTTTGTTGGCGGTGCAGAACGCTAAGCGAGCTCAACAGGGGCTCGAGCCAGTTGACTACCTAATTCCGGCGACTCCAGCCGTTGAAGACGTGGTCGCCGGCTTGAACGCACTTTATGCCAAGCCAGCCTCAGAAACAGCTGATGAATTGCAACCACAACTCGAAGTTGAAATTCAGCCTGAGGTAGAGCCTGAGGTAGAGC
>CAZIFS010000025.1:0-18222 GCA_964539165.1 uncultured Rhodoluna sp.
GACCTCCGGGTTATGAGCCCGGCGAGCTACCGAACTGCTCCACCCCGCGGCGAACCTCAACTATAACACGCCAAAGGCGATTGCTCTAATCGAGATTAGCTGCGGGGCAAAACCAGCAGTTTCGTTTACTTCGAAGCCGCGATGGCAGCCTCAATTGCAGCCTTTAGCTTGGCGTCTTCTTCTCCATAGAGAGTCCAGTCACCAGCAGCCATAGCTTCGTCACGAGCGAGCATTGCTGCCTTAGCCTTGGCCAAAGCATTTTGCAGAGCAACGTTTGTGGTGGTGCCTGGGTCGGTAGGGTCTACCGGTTCAGGGTTCACAGTGCCATCGCCGTCGCCAGCATTGGCACCTGAATCGCCACCAAACAATGCGTCGAGAGCGCCATCCAAGGTGTCTTCAAAAGCGATTTTGTCACCGAAGGCCACCAGCACCTTCTTTAGAAGAGGAAAGCTGGTTTCACCAGTTGACTTGATGTAAACCGGCTGAACATAGAGCAAACCGCCACCTACCGGCAGAGTCAACAGGTTTCCGTTGAGCACTGTGGTTGAACCCTGTCGCAAAATGTTCAAGAGCTTTGAAACTTCTGAGTCTGAGCTAAACGAGTTTTGAACCTGACCCGGGCCCGGCACAATCGTGCTGGCCGGCAGGGTCATCAAGCGCAACTTGCCATAGTTTGGCGATACCTTGCCCTTAACCGAACCAGCATCTGAATCGGCTACGAAGTAACCCTTCAATACACTTCGACTTGCCTCACCTGTTGAACGCGGAATGAAAGTCGAGTAAATCGAAAATGCTGGTGAAGTGGTTCCAGGAACCTGCATGGTCAAGTAATAAGGCGGCTGCAAGTTAGCCGAGCTGCTAGCCGAGCTTGCTGAAACCGGGTCATTCGGGGTCATCCATGCGTCTTCTTGCGAGTAGAACGAGCCGGCGTCATCAACGTGATAGGTGCCAAGGATGGCGCGCTGCATCTTGAACAAATCGGCAGGATAGCGAACGTGAGACATCAATTCACCAGACATCTCAGAGATAGGTAGCAGAGTGCTTGGGAAAATCTTCGACCAGGTCTTTAGAATCGGATCTTTTTCATCCCAGGCGTATAACTTGACGCTGCCGTCATAGGCATCGACGGTAGCCTTCACCGAGTTGCGAATGTAGTTGATCTTGCCGCCGGTGCCGATTGAGCTGCTGTCAGTGATTGCGTTACCGAAATCTTCAGCGCGCGAGTATGGGTAGTTTGCCGAGGTGGTGTAACCGTCGACGATCCAAACTACTCGCCCATCAACAATCGACGGGTAGCTGTCGCTGTCGAGAGTTAGGTAAGGCGCAACTGCCGCAACGCGCTCACGAGGGTCGCGATTGTAGAGAATTTGCGAGTCGTTGGTGATGGCATCAGAGAGCAAAATCTGTTCGCTCTGAAACTTCATCGCGTAGGCCAAACGGGTGAAAATGTTGTCAAGCTTTGGTCCACCGTTGCCCGAGAAGGTTGTGTAGGTCTGGTCGGCTTCGCCGTCGCCCGCTGGGTAATCAAGTTCTAGGGGAACCTCTGACTTAGCACCCACGATTGAGTAAAGCGGAGATTTCTCGCCAAAGTAAATGCGAGGTTCGTACTCCCCTAGCAATCCGTCAGAAGGAATACCCTTCTGCAAGAACACTGGCTGCCCCTCGGTTGATCTCTGGTTACCATAGGCAGCAACCACACCGTATCCGTGGGTATAGACCACAACGTTGTTGTACCAAGACTGAGAGTCACCTAGGCCAGCCTGGTCGAGCTCGCGAACTGCCAAAACGGTGTCTTGAGTTTTACCGTCTATTGAATAGCGGTCAACATCCAAGTGGGTCGCAAAGTTGTAATACTGCTTGTATTGCTCAAGCTGCTTGAACGATGCACTAACCAAAGCTGGGTCGATGATTCGAATGTTGGCAGTGGTCTCGGCATCTTTTCGCAAAGCGCCAAGGGTGGCATCAGTCTTAGCTGCGTACTCAGAGGTTTCAACTGCGTCTAGGCCATAGGCCGCGCGAGTTGCCGCAATGTTGCGATCGATGTATTCAGCCTCAATGGTTCGTTCGTTCGGGCCAACTTGAAACTGCTGAACCAACCACGGGTAGAGGCCGCCGAGAACCATAGTGCTGACCACCATGAGCGCGGTGCCCATAATTGCCAAGCGCCACTTTCCGATAACTGCGGCCACCAAAAACAGCGCCGCTAGCACCAGTGCAATCAGTGCCAGAATCTGAAAACCTGGGATGGTCGCGTTCACGTCAGCATAGGTTGCACCGGTGTATAGACCAGATGAGCTGGTCATAGTTGAATACTGGTCAAGCCATAGCGAAGCGCCTTGAACGACTAGGTAGATTGCGGCTGTGACCGCCAATTGAATGCGAGCAGACTTGCCCATGCGGCCCTGGCGTGCACCAAAGCGCAAGTTGCCGTAGGCGAGGTGTACACCAACGGCAATTAGACCCGAGATCAGTACACCGGCTGAAACGAAACCTACCAACGCTTTCAAAAACGGTAGATCAAAAAGATAGAAAGAAATGTCTAGACCGAATTGGGCGTCAACTTCACCGGTGTAGGTGCGGTTCAGCCAGGTGATAACCAATGGCCATTTTGAAATTGCAGCTACACCACCGAATATGCCCAGCAAAAGCGGAAGGCCGATCATGACTACCTTGCGCAGCTGCTCAACCAGTTGGCGAAGGCCCGCAAACGGGTTGTTCTCATCTGGGAATTTCGCATAAATCGGACGAGTGCGATAGGCCAGGTAGAAACCAAGCCAGGCGACCAACGCCATGAACAAACCTGCAGCGGTGAACACACCGATCTGGGCCAGAATCTGCGTGATGAAAACTTCGCTGTAGCCAAGCTGGGCGTACCAAAGGTTATCGACATAGAGGCTCGATGCGCCGATTAGCGCTACGGCAATCACTGCCACAATGATCAGAGCAATTCTGAACGGTGAACGTCGGCGGGTTTGAGTCGGCGTTGAAGCAGATGACATTTTTCTCCTGATGCTTAGTGTGCAGTTTGTTGCTAAAAGCTAGTTGGTGCAGCGGGCTAACCCTGAGAGCGATTGCTTTGAACCAATTTTCTCAACGGTAGCAAGGGCTTGGTCAAAGTTATCTACTTTGAAAACCTCGAGACCAGCTGGGATGTTCCCAATTACGTCTAAACAGTTATCTGCGGGTGCCAAGAAATACTTGGCTCCGGCTTCTTTTGCTCCGAGCATTTTGTAGCTGATTCCACCGATAGCGCCTACTTTTCCGGTTGGCGAGATAGTGCCGGTGCCGGCGATAAAAGCTCCGCCGGTGAGTTCACCTGGGGTGAGTTTGTCATACACACCGAGCGCAAACATCATTCCGCCTGATGGGCCGCCCACATCGGCGAGTTGCAATTTCACTTTCACCGGAAAGTCATATTTATAACTGACTTCTACACCCATAACTTGCTTGCCTGCTTTGTTTTTTGTCGGAGTGATGTCGAATGTTTTCTTCACGCCATCACGAAGCACAGTGACAGCAATGGGTTTATTGCCATCTGATTTATCTAGGTAGGCGACCAGTTGCTCGTAGGTGTCGATGACCTGGTCATCCATGCCAATAATGAAGTCACCGGCCACCAATTTGCCAGACGCCGGCATGGCCTTGGAAACCTTGCTTATGTAGAGGTGCAGTGGAACGTCATAGCCCAGTTTGGTCAAGGCAACTGCGATGGCGTCTTGTTGAGAGATCTCCATCATGGCTGAGCTTTCAGCTTCAGCTTCATCTGATGATTGACCAATTGGAAAAACCTGATCGATTGGCAAAACGCTTTTTTCTGGGTCTATCCAAGCTAAAAGCACCTGCAGCAAAGTGGGCGCGCTGTCTCGTGAACCAACAATGCCAACCGTCAAAAGTTCGAGGTGACCGGTGGTCGGGAAACTTGCAGCGTCTTCAATTTCGATTACGTACTCACCCATTTCACCACCCAGGGTGTTGAAAGTTGGGCCCGGCTGTTCGATTACATATGGCATTGGAACAAAAGCTGTGGCCACAAGCGCGAGAGCTGAAAAGAGCACAAGCACTAAACCGACAATCTTGCGAGTGTTGGGTGCAGCGATCTGAGGTTCGGCTGAATCTGGTGGAGTTTGAAGACTCAACGAAACCCTCTCTTTTGCTGGAATGACTTAAGCCTAAGGCGGATTATGTTTATCAATGGTTAGGAAAACATGAACGACAAAAATGAGTCAAACGGTGGCATGAGCAAGGATGAGTTCGAGGCCTTCATGAAAGCGTTCCTCGCAAATCAAAATGGCCAAGATCCAGAAGCTTTAGCTGAGGCGATCGGCTTGCCAAAAGACCCCGCCGCCCTAGCCGATTTATTGAAGCACCTGCAAAACGCCATGGGCGCAAGTGGCGTCTCTGGCGCTAACCTCGGCGACAGTGGCGTCAACTGGCAACTCGCTGCAAATCAAGCCAAGACAGTTGCTGGCGAAGCATCCGTGGCTATCAAAGATTCAACCCGCGGCGCCTTGCAAGCTGCGGTTTCAGTTGGCTCACTCTGGCTAAATGCAGCCACCGCAATCTCAGAGCTAACCAGCGAACCTAAGTTGCTGAGCCGAGAATTATGGGTGGCCGATGCCATGCCTTTGTTTGAAGACCTTGCAACCCCGGTTGGAAATCGAATGAGCACCGCACTGAGCGACAACTTGACCCAGAACGCACCCGAAGAATTAGCCTCGATTCTCGGTAGCGCAACCGGATTGATGAAGTCAGCCGGCGGCGCCTTGTTTGCTGTTCAGCTTGGCCAGGCCATCGGAAAAATGTCGAGCCAGGTGATCTCAGGAGGCGACATCGGATTGCCCCTTTTCAAAGACCAGCGAGCAGCATTCGTCCCTCAAAATCTCGATGAATTCATTTCTGGCCTCGAAGTCGAACCAGACCAGGCATATATTTACCTCGCTATCCGCGAGATGGCTCACGCGCGACTTTTCAAGCACAGCAAGTGGCTGCGCGATGCAGTGGTTTCTCAGATTGCAAAATATGCGAGCGAAATCACGATCGACAACGACCGGGTTACCGAAATGACTCAAGATTTTGACCCGAACAGCATGGATGAATTGCGCGAGGCCCTCGAAACCGGAGCTTTCATCGCTGACCGCACTCAAGACCAGCAGCAGGCCTTGGACAACATCGAGACACTGCTAGCTCTTATCGAGGGCTGGGTTGACGTGGTGACAGAAGAATCAACCAAGTTATTGCCAAAATCTGCAGCTATTGGTGAAGCCGTTAGACGTCGCCGCGCCACCGGTGGACCGGCCGAACTCGCCTTTGGCACTTTAGTTGGTTTGGAGCTTCGCCCACGAAAACTGCGTGAGGCAACTGCGCTTTGGCGAGAGATAACCAATCAAATGGGAATCGAAAAGCGTGATGATCTTTGGAATCACCCAGACCTGGTTCCGACAGCCGAGGACATTACCAACCCGCAGGGCCTAATTTCGCGTTTGCAAAATTCAAAAGCTGAGAATGAAGACTTTGATCAAGCACTTCGCGATTTGCTTGGGGATAACTAGCGCAGATTGAAGTCAGCTCGACCAGAATCTGGTCATGGTTATTCGACTCAATCCTCAAGAACAATCGGTTTGGCACGACACTAGAACTTTGCAAGTCGGCCTTGGCCGCAAGCGTGCGGTAATCGGCCAGATTACTCCTGCTCAAGAGCGACTAATTGCGGCGCTGTATCAAGGCATCGCAGACCAGCATTTGCCTGATTTTGCTAGCGGTCTAGGGCTAAAGGAATCTGAAACTCAATCAGTTCTCGAGGCCTTGGGGCCTCTGTTAGAGAAGCCGGTCGCAACCAATGGCAAAGTCAAGCACACTCAAATTTCGCCTGAATATGTTCAAAGCGCATTTGCCGAGATTATCCGCGCGAGTTTGAACACCAGCTCTGATGGCGAGAGGGTGTTGCAAATGAGGGGGCTGCGAAAAATATTTATCGACAGTCTTGCCGGTGCGGGTTTGACTTTGACGCTGGGGTTGGCAACGGCCGGGGTAGGTAAGATCTTCACAACCGATAGCAAATCAGTTCAGGTCGAGAATCTTGGCCCAAACGGTTATGTTCAGCAGCTGTTGGGAAGGCCAAAAATCGACGCGGTCAATTCGCTCCTAGCTGCATCTCCGAATCAATCAGAAGTCATTTTTATAGACGAAAATGTGACTCGAAATTTTGATGCGGTTGATTGCGCAATTTTGATTGGCCAACAAATCATTGAGCCGAAAAGATATGCACGCTGGCTGAATCGAGACATTCCCCACCTTGCCATCATCTTTTCGAGTCACCGAGTGTTCATCAGCCCGATGATTCTGGCTAGCCAAAGCGCTTGCCTGCTCTGCCTTGAGCACTTCAAAGCTAAGAAAGACCCTCGATGGCCGGTCATTGCTAGCCAGCTAATCGGAAGAAAGCAGAAGTTTGATGATGCGGCAAGTTCAATGTTTGCTGCCGGCTTGGCTCTGCAAAAATGTTTGGCCACACTCGACGCCTGGGCTGGTTTTCAAATTGAATCAAGAAATTCAACAGGATACGAACTTGATCTAGAAACCGGTGAAGTTACTGCTGTTACCTGGCCCGTGGCAGAAGGTTGCGATTGCCAACTGTAGTGGGCTAGCAGGTCACGCACCTGAAGCTATTTAGTTTCGGGCCTGCAATTTCAGCAAAAAGCGTGATTGTTCACGCTCGCGAGAGCTGGTTAGCTCCTGGCGTGCCCAACTCAAATTAAGTTCACGTCTAGCCCTGGTTAATCCGACATACAACAAGCGTTGCTCTTCGCGAATTGCAGAATCGGTGACCGCATATGTAATTGGAAGGTAACCCTCGGTAAGGCCCATGATGAAAACTACATCCCATTCGAGACCCTTGGCCGCGTGAATGGTGGAAAGTGTCACCGCGGCTTTTAAGGGCTCGTGCTGGGAGCGCTGACGCTCTTCAATTTCTTTTGCGAAATCCATCATGGTTGCATTAGGTGGCAACTCTTCGGTAATGGCTAACAGCGAGTTCAACGATTCCCATTTTTCGCGGGCAGACCCTGGTTCTGAAGGTTGCTGCGACTGCCAGCCCATTGATCGACAGATGTCTGAAACGGCGTGGAAGAGGCCTTTGTCGGTAGGCGATACTGCCTCGGCACGAATAGCCCGAATTGCTGCTTGCACCTCTGGTCGATTGAAGAATCGTTCTCCACCGCGAACTTGATAGTCAACAATTGCTTGGGCCAGTGCATTTTCAATGGCCTCGGATTGCCCGTTGACTCGATACAAAACTGCAATTTCGCTAGGCTTCACACCCTGTTCGATCTTGGTCTTGATGGCGTTGGCAATGGCTGCACACTCGTCGGCCACAGTTGCGAAAGCGATCGTTCTAGGCGCTAAACCGACCTCGCCCTGTGATGCCAATGGCTCTACTAAATCAGTATCCGCTGTCAGACGGTTCGCAAAATTAACGATTTGCTGAGTTGAACGATAGTTTCGCGTCAGCTGAATCTCAGTGGCGCCTTCAAAACGGGTAGCAAAGTTTCTGAGGTAATCGCTGGTCGCACCGGTGAATGAATAAATGGTTTGGTTTGGATCGCCAACCACGCAAAGATCTGAATGATTACCCAACCAGGCATCGAGCAAGGCGTGCTGAAGTGGCGAAATATCTTGATATTCATCCACTGTAAAAAATCGATATTGCTGTTGAACATGGGCCAGAGCGCGGGGTTCGGCACGAAGCATACCCAGGGTGAGAATTAGCACGTCTTCCCAGTCAATCTTCTGGGCTTTGATTTTTGCCTCTTCATAGGCTTTTTGTAATTCAAGATTCTTTTCGTAGCTCAAACCAGCAACTTTGTCCCGGGTTTTGACCACTTGCGCATATTCATCCAAGCTCAGCATCGAAAACTTGCGCCATTCAATCTCGCCAGCAAAATCGCGAAGAGCTCCGGCATCCAGGCGAATTTTGGCTTCATCGGCAACCTGCGCGATTAACCTCGACTTTGACTGAATGATGCTCGGGGCTGGCACGCCGGCGAATTGTGGCCAGAAGTATTCCAGTTGAGCTAAGGCTGCCGCGTGAAAAGTTTTGACTGAAACGGCACCAATTCCGAGCTGTCTCAGTCGAGCTCTAAGTTCGCCAGCCGCACGGTTGGTATAGGTTAATGCCAAGACTCGATTGGCGGCGTAGTAACCAGTTGCAATTCCATAGGCAATTCTGTGGGTTACTGTTCTGGTTTTTCCTGTGCCAGCGCCAGCAAGTATGCAAGTTGGGCCAACTAAAGAACGAGCGGCAAGTGCCTGCTCGGGGTCGAGGTTTTCTAGAATCTGTTCAGGATTCATCAAGCCCTACCGCTCGGTAGCAGATTCGATTGGCCCGCCAAACCATTGCTCAATGAGGGCCCTCGAGATTGAAATTCGATTTGGCAACAACAAATTTGAAGCCTCCGAGCGAATATCTTCGCGACTGAACCAACGAAGTTTTTCAATTTCCTCGCCATCTGGGTTCAATTCAAGGTGCTCAAAGTTAGGGTCAACCTGAGCTGTGAATCCAACCATCAACGAGTATGGGAATGGCCAGGCTTGGCTACCCTGAAACTCTGGGTTGATAACTCTAACTCCAGCTTCTTCAAATATCTCTCGCTTCACAGCTGCCGCAAGCGACTCCCCCGGTTCAACAAAACCGGCCAAAATTGACCACCGGTTTTCCTCCCAAATGCCCTGAGAGCCGAGCAAAAGTCGGTCTTGCGAATCTGTAATGGCCGCGATGATCGCTGGGTCTGTTCTCGGAAAAATCTGATGAGCATCGACCGGACACAATCGCACCCAGCCCGATTGAACGACCTCGGTCGGTGAGCCACATCGTGGGCAAAAAAGGTGGGTTTCATGCCAGTTGGCGAGCGCTAATGACTGGGCATATATTCCGGCGTCGCGCTCAGATAAGCCTGCACCAGTGCGCCTTAGTTGGTGCCAATTCTCAGCATTTGGTTCAATCGACATAGCTTGGCCTTCGTCAAGAACCACCAATACCAAGGCTGACCCAGGCTCTACATCGCGTTCTAGGTATTCGGTTTTGCCAAGATAAACCATCAAAGAACCATCGAGTTTTTGAGACGAAAGTGTTTCACCAAGAGAAATTAGGCGAAGTTGCGGGAGCAGTGCGCTACCAGACTCTTCAAGCAAAACTTTGCCCTGGTGTAGCGCGACCATCCGCGTATTTGGATTAGCGGCTAAGTTTTCGAAAAGGTTGGCATCGGTTCGAGATAGGTAATCGCGGTCAACAGCTGAGCGCGCCAGTGGCAAGTTCAAGGGCTCGTTCATGGCTTCTCTCTGTCGTGATTCGCGTGGCGCTGCGAGGTGAAGTAATGGTTATCTTCTACTCTGAATTTCATGGCCAAATCTTCTTTGATTTTAGCGGCGCTTGCTAAAGACGCAGTGCCCCACATTGACTTTCACCAGGTGCGCAGAATTTCTAATGGTGCCGCCGGCCAATATGACTCAGCACTCTTAACTGCTAATGACAACAGCTATTTTGTGGTTCGAGCCGCTAACAGCGCACAGGCCGGCACCGATCAAGCGCTTGAATTGCGTGCCTTGAAGGCTCTGACCGCTGATGTGCGCGAGCACTTGCCATTTGGCATCACCCGCTTGGTCGGTGAAACCAAGGATGAATTTGGTACTTCGGTATACGTCTATGAATACGTTTACGGCAATGAAACCCAAATAGAGACTGTTCAAGCCGATTCAAGTTTGTCGACCAGCATCGGCAAGGCCATTGCCGCGATTCACAATTTGCCTCTCGAACTAATCCAGGATGCACACCTACCTGAATACGATGTAGCCCAGGTAGCTGCGAAAAAGGTCGCTGAGCTTGACCGAATTCTAGAGTCGGGCAAAGTACCAGCTGTGCTGCTCAGCCGCTGGGAATCAGCCTTCGAAGACATAAACCTGTTCCGTTTCAAACCAACAGTTATTCACTCTCGACTCAGCTCAGAAACTGTTCTTCAGGCTGATGGTGAAGTCTCCGGCATTCTCGACTGGGCGAATTTGCACATCGGCGACCCGGCCGAAGACTTTGCCTGGATTCTTGGAACTGGCCTCTACGAACTGAGCGATAGCATCCTTGATGTTTATCGCCAGAATCACCGTCACCAGGATGAAGGTCTGCGCCACCGTGCGACGCTCTATAACGAACTAGACATTGCAAAGTGGTTGTTGCACTCAATATCAATCGGTGACGAAGATGCAATTGCGGATGCAACCAGCACACTCGAGTTACTGGCCAGCGACGTTGATACTGGTGCTATTGGTCGCCTTGCGATTAGACAACCAGTGATCGATCCTGTTGAGGCATTCGAAACATTTAGTGCCGAAGAGTTCGCGACGGTTGCCGACGAGGGCAACATTGAAATCATCGACCTAAGTGTTGAATCGGTTGAATCGGTTGAAAGTGCTGAGGCCCCCGAAGTTCGCAACCAGGCTGATGGCAGCGAAGTTGAGTACAACGACAACAAAACTCGACCTATCGAACTTCCGGCGAAGACTGACAACGAACTTTTTTAGTTTTAGTTCGTTGCCCTTGCTGAGGCGATGGCTTTTTCAATTGCTTCATGCCAACGCTCAAGTAGTTCTTCTTCGTCGAGCAGTTGAGTTGGTCGAATCTCAAGGTTTTGGGCAACGTAATAGAAGCTCGCCGAAATTTGATCAAGTGAAAGCCCTGAAAATTTCGAGTATGCCAGACGATATAGCGCGAGCTGCAATGACTTTTCGGCTAAATCATTCTGGTCTTTAGGTGGCTCTCCAGTCTTCCAATCAATGATTTCAATGCCTTCATCAGTCTCAAAAACGGCATCCAGTTTGCAGATGAAGGTGTTTTTGGCGACCGTAAATTGAATCTCCTGTTCAACCGAGACGGGTTTCAATTTTGCCCATCGGGATACCTCAAAATTTTCAATTAGGTCTTCGATTTCAGTCACATCGGTATTGGTCGGCACACCAAAATACTGCTCTACCCAGCCGTGAAAAAGTGTGCCCTTTCGGGTTTCTTTATAGGGCTTCGCCGGAACTGGTCTTCTGAGTCTTTCGAGCAATTCTTCGAGTGAAACCACATAATCTTTGAAGCTTGAGGCAGGAACACGAACCGGAAGTTTAACCAAGTCTTGGTTGGCAAGTCGTTCGACCTGTTCGGCAAGCAAAAGGTCAATATCCGCTTGAATTTGGTTAGAAAAATCTAGGCCGGCTCTATGAAGCTCTAAAGCATCAAGTGCACCCAAAGTTTGTTCGGCGGCCGATTGAAGAGCTTTTCGGTGCCTCTCGCCCAAAGGGTCTAGTGGCCATTGCTCAACCAGTGATTCTGCCTCTAGAGGATTAACTTCGGACTCGATTTCAGAGATTTCGGTTTTGATTTTTTCAATTGCCGCGGTTAGAAAACGTGAGACCTCGCGAGGTTTTTTGTTTCCGGGCTTCCAATACGAACCAGTCAGTAACAGTGCAGACTTTGGTCGGGTAACAGCAACATACATCAAGCGCAGTTCTTCATTCAGTTGGTGGGCCTTCATAGCCAACTTGAAATCATCCACGCTATTTTTTGCCTGTGGTTGCGAACTTAGCCCCTGATAGTTCCAAACCGGAAGAGCATCGCAGTCTCCGCGCAGTGGGTATGGCAGTTCTCCGAATTTTATCCAGCCAGATCCGCCACGATTGCTCGGAAAATCGCCTTCAATCAGGTTGGCAACAGCAACGTTGTTCCATTCGAGACCCTTAGCCGCATGGATAGTGAGAACCTGCACCACACCTCGCTCAGGAGAGGATGTTGGAACTTCAAACTTTTCACGTTGATCAGCAAAATCAAGCCAATCAAGAAACGCTCCAAGGTAAGCCTGCTGATTATTTGCAGAATAGTTCGCAACAATCGCGGCAAAAGCATTTAGATGAGCCATCGGATTCTTGCGTCGTGGATTCGCTAGAACCTCGATGTCGAGCCACAGCTCTTGCTCAACTGATCTCACAAAGTCAACCAGTGATAGACCTACCTGGCGCCTCATAGCTCGAAGTAGCTTTGCTGCGTCGAGCATTCGAGCCAAGCCAACGTCAGAGAAGCCAGCTTTTTCTGGGTTTTTGTCTTCAATCAGAAGGTCAAGTGCATCGACGATCGAAACTGCATCTTCAGGGGCGAATCCCTCTTGTTGTCGATCGCGCAGATTTTCGTCAATCTTGGCCCGGCGACTTGCATAGCGACTAAGCCGCTCGATGTCCTTGGCCCCAATCCTCCAGCGGGGGCCAGTAAGCAAGCGAATTAGCTGTGATCCAGCCTGCGGATTGTGCAAAACCTTGAGTGCACTCACCAAATCAACAATTTCGGGCATTTCGAGAAGCCCTCCGAGACCAACAACCTCAACCTCAAGACCTGCAGATTCTAGAGTTTCAACGAAGAGATGCATTTGGCTGCGTTTTCGAAGCAATAAAGCTGAAGTTTGGTCAGGTGTAATTCGAGCGTTGAACCATTGAGCAACCCTCTCGGCTTCACTCTTGAGGTCTTGGCAAAAATCGATTGAAATCTGGCCTTGCTCAGCAGATGGAGAGGGCTTCAACTCAACGGCTTTTAGATCACCAATGAGATCATTGGCCAATTCGAGAATCACACCCGGGTTTCGCCAAGAGGTAGAGAGCGTGAAGTTGGCGCTGCCCGACTCGGCACCAAAATCTCGGTAAAAGTTTGTGAGGTTTGATGCGCTGGCCCCACGCCAGCCATAAATCGACTGATTCGGGTCACCCACAGCAAACACTGAGGTGCCACCAAATAAGTTCTGCAGCAATTTGGTCTGCAAGAACGAAGTGTCTTGATATTCATCTAGCAAAACCTGTTTGAAAGATTCTTGAACCTGCGCAACCACACCAGGAATCAATCGCGCCGCTCGCTCAGCCAGCACTACCTGGTCTGAATAATCAACAAAACCCTGCTTCTGCTTTTCGGCTCGATAAGCATCGGCAAGTTTGGCAATAATTGGGGTGCCGAGAATAGGGGTGAAGAGCGTATCCATGTAGGCGAATTTGGCTAGGTCAGAAGAGCCCTCACGCTTTGGCAGGTTATCTAAGGCCGAAACCACCGAGTTAATGACGCCCTCAACATCTTGAGCCGACACCAGGTTGTCATTCATTGACGAGGCCATGGCTAGCACTGCTTCAACAATCGAATTTAGGTTTGATTCGAGATCGACAAGACGAGAATCTACCGACGCACCTTGCTTGAGAACTACCTCGCGCGCTAACTGAAAAGCGGCTGCTTCTGATAGCAACACCGCCTCGGGCTCATAGCCGATTGACAGTGCGTTATCGCGAAACAGGTTATTGGCATAGGAGTTATAGGTAGAAATGGTCGGTGCCACAAAGTCATAATCGAGATCTGCTGGCCACATCTCGGTATCGCGAAGTTTTAGCAGGCTCTCAAATATTCGCTTGCTCAATTCGGCAGCTGCTTTTCTGGTGAAAGTGAGGCCCAAAATTTGTTCTGGCGCTGCAACACCGTTGGCTACTAGCCAAAGCACCCGAACCGCCATGAGTTCGGTCTTGCCGCTACCAGCGCCAGCAACAATCAGAGAAGGCGAATTAGTGCTGGCAAGCTCGACTGCAGCTGCTTGCTCGGCAGTCAGGTCGAAGGGTTTTATTACTCGATATACCTGGTTTGCACTGAATTTAGCCACCGAACGACACCGCCTTGGTTAGGTGAAGTTTGCAGCTACCGAATTCGTTTTCGTTAGTGCAGTGGGAGCCAACCTGTGCAACAAAAATCTGATCTGTCATGGCCATCCCGACCGTTGCTGAAGCAACCATTTGCTCGAACTTTTCTTTAGCATCGTTGTCTGCAGCGATGCTGTCCTGTGTTCGCTCTGCGAGTTTTGATCCGACTAAAAGCAACTTAGCGCCACCGAGAGTTTGGGCCTCCGACATGCCATCAAGATGACTAAACGCTCCATTTTCAAAACCAAGTTGATAGAGACCCAACTGCGCATGGTTTTGAGCTTCATCTTTGGTGAAATCTTTTGCGCCTGTTTTGAGATCAACGATCATCACTCGACCATCAGGATATAGTTCAAGGCGGTCTACCTGGCCACGAATTTTGGCCCGGCCCAGATCAAACTCAAAATTCACTTCTTTGCCGATTACCTGCCCACCGGCTGACTCAAATTCTCGGATGTACTGAACCATGTTGGCAATCATCTTTTTTGCTCTGCGACGACCAGCCTGTTCTAACCAGTCGGACTCAAATTTGAGAGTGTGCCACTTTGAGTCGACTAATTTCCAGAGAGCATCTTCACTAACCTCAGTTGCAAGCTCGAACGATTTGTGCAGCAGAGTTCCAAGGTTGGCCGAGAATGTGTAATCAGAACCGCCGTGGGCGCCGAGGAACCAGTGCAGAGGGCACTTCAGAAAACTCTCTAACTGTGACGGACGAACAAAGACCTGTGCCTCTGGGTCTTGCAAATCAGTCAGAGGCTCAATTGTCGACAATGGCAACATTCCATACCAAGTGTCTGGGTGCGCCCCGGCAACGCCGGCAGAAGCCAAGCGTGCCAGCCCCAAAGCCAATGAATCGGTTTCAGATTGAACGGTTGAATTAGCCAATCGGCGACGAAGTGAGCCGGCCATTCCACGCAAACTCAGTGCTGCCGTCGAATGGCTGATCGGTTCAGGCACTGCGCCCAGCAGAAGGTTAACAAACTGCGAAGTTTGAGTGTCTTCACTGTTAGCCACTGATACCAAGATTTTTTGACTTGCAGCACCGACAGATTTGTAAAGCATTCTGAGTTCATCTGGAAGTTCAGAGCGTTTCAATTCGTTAGGGTCGTCAACTCGGCCAGATTTCAGCGCATCGAGTGCAGTTGCGCCCAAGAGCGAAGACCTTGGCCTCAAATTTGGCCACATGCCCTCAATCAGTTGCGGCAGTGCAACTAGCTTGTATTGACGGCCAATCAGCCCAGACGGGGTTACCAGAGATACCAAATCGGCTGATTGATTAGTTAGAGCCAATGTGTCTTCGGGTAGTCCTAGAGCCAACTGTTGGTTCACAAACAGCCGTGGATCAGCCCCTGGGTTTCGCTCTACAAATCGGTTAGCGGCAGCAAATAGAGCTACTACGGCATCGAGGTTTCGGTTAGCTTGAACGGCAACTTCGCCAACTCCGCGGGCCGATTCTCTCCACATTTTTTCGAGGTGCGAAGTGTTCCAAATATGCCAAAGCAAGTCTTCAATCGAAGCTGAATCGTCTTTAGCAATATTGCGGGCTTCGAAAAAAAGCTTTAAGAACGCGTCGACCCTTTTGCCCTCTTGGCTAGCAACTGTCGAGACTGAACCCTCGGCATTGAAAAGCTCAGCAAGCAGCTCGTCGCTATTGCGTAAACCTTCGTTTTGTAATTCTTCGCGACGAAGGGTCCTTCGCAGTCTTCGCAAGCCTAGCGAGTCAAGCCCGCAGAGCGGCGAACTCAAAAACTCAATGGCCTGATCGATCTGAATCGCCTCGGATGAAAAACAAGCCTGCGCTAAACGCAGCAACACCCGCGAACCGAATTCATCGCGCAGTGGCGATTGCGAACCGACAATCTGGAGCGGCACCGACTCATATGCCAATGACGCCGATAATTGCTCTAAAGCAGCACGCGAACGAGCAACTACCGCCATTTCATTCCAGGCAATGCCGTCGTACAGGTGAGCTTCTCGAAGACTTCGCCCCAGCCAGGCCAGCTCTTCTTGAGGATGATTAAACACTCGCCCAATGACAGTGTCTGCGTCTGGCTTTCTGGTGACCAATGCCTTTCGCTGGCGACCTGCCCTCGCAGTATCAATTTGAGCCGCGACCCGCCCTAATGCCTCAGTGATTCCATCCGCTCGTTTTGTCAACGAAGCATCGAGTACCTCGACTTGAACTTTTTTGCCTTGGATGCCAGCCACGCGATCAGCTAGGTTTGCCATAGCTCGCGGGTCAGCCGCCCGAAAGCCGAGCGTTGAAGAATCTGGGTCACCGAGAAGCACAAGTGAAGCACCCTTGCTTGCCAGAATCGCAATAAAATCACTGGCCGCCGGGGTTAACTCCTGGGCATCGTCGACCAGAATCAACTTGAGGTCTAGGAGCCGTTTTGGCCATTTAGAAGTTTTTAGTATCGAAATAGCCTCGCGAAGCAACATCGCAGAGTCGAATTGATTTTCGAGTGCCCCGGCCGAAACAAGGTATTCGTCAAACCAGTCGGCGGCGGCGACCCACTCTGCCCGACCAAACTGCAAACCAATCCCCCTAAGTTCATCGGGGCTTACCCCATGCTCAAGGCTGATTGAAATCAAATCGCGCAGTTCAGACCTAAACCCGTTTAGACCAACCACCTGCTGGTTGATGTGCTTAGGCCAACCAGCTTGCTCAAGATCATCGTCAAGGTGACTCTCGATGATCTCGGCCAGGATTCGATCTTGTTCGCTTCCGCTGATCAGCTCTGGCATTCGAGCGCCCTGCGCTGCGGCACGCTCACGCAAAATTTCGAATGCGCATGAATTTAGCGTTCGGGCCAGATCGCCCGACGTTGCAGTCTGAAGCAACAGCGCTAGGTCATCACGCAAATCATTGGCGGCCTCGCGACTTGCAGCGATAACCAAAATGTCGTTCGTGTGAAGACCCGCAGCTAATGCCGACTCAAATTTTGACTTCAAAACTGTTGTTTTGCCAGCGCCCGGCGCTCCAAAAACAGTGGTGATAGTCATGCTCTCAAAACTACCTCGAGCGGCCGACAAAATTGAAAAATCTCAACACCTGGCCAGAACTTGCCCCCGCCTGTCGTAATCTAAAAGCAAGCAAGAAAGGCCCTTCATGGACATCAGAATCGGTATCAAAAACAGCGCTCGCGAAATTAGCTTCGAGTCAGATCAATCTGCCAAGGATGTTGAAAGCGCAGTTGCTGCTTGTCTCGAAGCTGGCCAGAAGGTGCTAAAGCTTTCAGACAACAAGGGTCGACTTTTTGTGGTTCCAACCGAGGCTCTCGCTTACGTAGAAATCGGTGCTGAAGAAGCTCGACGCGTTGGGTTCATCGCCTAATGGATCCAATCAACCTGCTCAGCCTGGCATTTGTAGTTGTTTACGCTCTGATTCTTGGCCTCGTCGCGCCCTACATCAACTTGTCCAGCTCAAAGTTTGGCGCGCTTGTTCCAACCGCGCTTGCAATTGTTACGGGCAGCCTGGTGTGGAGTATTTTGACCTGGGCCGGTTTTCACTACGACGAAGCGTGGATTTGGCTTTTCGTCATGTTGAGCATGCCGGTTGGTATGTGGTTGGGCGCCAAGCGACTAAATAAGATTCGCTCTTAGGCGGTAAGACCTAGGGCATCCATGCGAATTGTATGAGCGCCAATCAATTCGGTAACCAAAGGCTCAAGCTTTGAATAAGAAGCTAGATTAACTTCACGCTCTTCATCGAGGCTTAGTTTTTTAGTCTTCGAAATTCCGGCAAGCTTGCGGTTGTCAAAAGCTGCGCGCAGCTCTAGCAGTACATCGCCCATCAGGCGACGACCCCACAGCGCAAGGCGAGAAGACAACTGAGGGTCTGAAGCCATAGCCTCTAGCAATACTCGTTTGGCAAATTGTTCAAATTTCTTGTCGCTCAGCGCCTTTTCAACATCGGCACGCAGTGTTGGCTCAAGGCCCACTGCAAGCCGGCGATAGAAATCGTCTAGCAAGCCTGAAACCAGATAAACCTTGATAACACTTTCGAACCAATCAAGCCCGTTGGTGCGCGAGTGAAAGGTTTCGATGCGCTCTACATAAGGATCCATCGCGTCGGTTGGGTCAACGCCAAGACCTGCAATCTTCTTAGAAATTGCGCGGTATTTTTCAAAACTCTTAGCCGCGGCTTCACCAAGTTCGGCTTTGTACTGAGTGTTCGGCGAATACTTCAGTTCACTGGTGAGAATTTCAAATTGGCTGAGCTGCAGATAAGCCAGCTGGCCTAAGAAAGCCTTCGGCTCTGGGGTGTATGGCTTTAGATTGACCTCGCCGGTGTTGCGGGCAGCACGCTCTTCGCGCGGCGGCAGTGTGAACTTGCGAGCGCCAGCGCGGATTCTTTTAAACCAATCAAACACATTGATAAGGATACTCACTCATCCGTGGCTCGCCATGCTCTCGCGAGTAGACTGGTCAAGACTTAGGAGCACTATTGAATTTCGCCGAATTAGGCATCGATGAAGACAT
>CAZIFS010000026.1:0-18144 GCA_964539165.1 uncultured Rhodoluna sp.
CCAGTTACACATGCACTGTCGAAACCGATCATCCCCATATTTAGTTACCATCAACCCTCAGGCCAAAACATCTGGCTTTCGTGGTTGTTAAAAGGATAAGCCCCAGCACCAACATTAAGTAGGCCTGAGGCTGTGAGATGACTGTGAATTACCAGTCTTTGCCCTTCGTTGACATTGCTCGAGAAGCCTCAAGTGTGTCTTGGCGCTCTTTCAAAGCCTGGCGCTTGTCATACTCGCGCTTACCCTTTGCCAGTGCGATCTCAACCTTGGCACGGCCATCCTTGAAATAAATAGAAAGCGGAACCAGAGTGTAGCCAGATTCCTTAATCTTGCCCATGAGCTTATAGATTTCGTGCCCGTGCAGTAGAAGTTTGCGGCGACGGCGTGATGGCCCGTTGTTCCAGGTTGCCTGAGTGTATTCAGGAATGTGAACGTTCTCTAGCCAAACCTCGCCACCTTCGATGGTTGCATAACCATCAACCAGTGATGCGCGGCCAGCTCGAAGTGACTTCACCTCAGGGCCGGTAAGAGACATGCCAGCCTCATAGACATCAATAATCAGGTAGTCGTGACGAGCCTTGCGGTTACTCGCAACAACTTTTTGACCACGTTCTCTAGGCATAGGGTTTCTATATTCGCAGGTATCTGCGAATTGCGAGACCAGATGCTGCAGCCGAAAGTAAAATTGCGGCACCAATCAGAATTGGAACGACTAGCAAACCATCGGCAAGGCCAACAAAACTGGTGAATGGCAAACTCTGGGCTAGGTAACCCTGAACAAAGAACTGCACGATAGCTAACACCGCACCGCCGGCCAAGATAGAGCCGATGGTTGCAGCAACAACACCTTCAAGGATGAACGGCAACTGAATATAGAAATTGCTGGCACCGACAAGTCGCATGATTCCGAGTTCGCGACGGCGACTGAATGCGCTGAGGCGAATGGTGGTTGAAATCAGCAAAGCTGCCGAGAACAGCATTAGAACAGCGATGCCGATTGCAGCCAGAGAAGCGGCATTCAAGATGCTAAAGATTTGATCGAGGTAGCTGCGCTGGTCACGAACTTCTTCAACTCCAGCAACGCCAGTGAAGCTCTCAGTGATGATTTTGCTGTCACGAGCGTCATTTAACTTGACCCAAAAAGTCTCGTTCAACTGGTTTTTGGTCACATATTTAGCAACCGCGTTGTCTTTGAATTGCTCTTGAAAAGTTGCGTAAGCCTGCTCGTGGTTCTCGAAGTAGAACTTCTCGACGTAGGCGCTCAAAGTATCAGACTGCAACTTAGCCTCAACGGCAGCCTTTAGGTCATCCGAGGCTTCGCCCTGTGGGCACGCATCAGCTGGCGACACGTCACTGCACATATAAATTGCAACCTGGGCGCGGTCATACCAATAAGTCTTCATCTGGCCGATTTGCATCTGCAAAAGCGATGCCGCGCCAACGAATGTGAGTGAAATAAAAGTCACTAAAACAACTGAAATGACCATCGAAACATTGCGAAAAATACCCTGGCGAATCTCACTGATTATGTACTTCATTAGTAAGTGCCACCAACTTCGTCACGGATGATCTCGCCGTGCTTTAACTCAACAACGCGCTTCTTCAAACGGTCAACGATTCCGCGGTCGTGAGTTGCCATTACCACGGTTGTGCCGTTGAGGTTGATGCGCTCGATCAGAGCCATGATGTCTTGTGATGTTGCCGGGTCGAGGTTTCCGGTTGGCTCATCGGCCAAGAGTAGAGCGGGCTTATTCACAATTGCGCGAGCCAGTGCAACGCGCTGTTGCTCACCACCTGAAAGCTCGCTCGGCAGACGATCGGCCTTGCCATCTAGACCAACCAAACGCAAAACATCAGGCACTGCTTCTTGGATAAACCCCTGCGACTTGCCAATCACTTCGAGGCTAAAAGCTACGTTCTGGGCCACGGTCTTATTTGGCAGCAAACGGAAGTCTTGAAAGACAACTCCCAGACGGCGACGAAAATAAGGAATTCGACGGCTTGGGATGCCAACCAGGTTTTCGCCAAGTACGTGAACCGAGCCAGAGGTCGGAACATCTTCGCGGAGCATGAGTCGCATGAGTGAAGACTTGCCCGAACCTGAGGTTCCGACCAGAAAGACAAAATCGCCTTTTTCAATGTCGAGCGAAACTGAGTTCAAAGCTGGCCGTGCCGAACCTTTGTACTGTTTGGTGACTTTTTCGATGCGAATCATGATGACTCCAGCCTAAGTTCAGGCTTGATGTATGCGACTTAGGCGCTCTGTTGTGTCTGCTTGCGCCAGCGAATTCCGGCAGCGATAAATCCATCCAAGTCGCCATCAAAAACGGCACCGGGGTTGTTCACTTCGTGCTCGGTTCGAAGGTCTTTGACCATTTGATAAGGCGCCAGAACATACGAGCGCATTTGTTCGCCCCAACTTGCTTTGACGTCGCCGGCAATCTGCTTTTTCTTAGCATCTTCTTCGCGACGACGAATTTCAAGTAAACGTGACTGAAGCACACGCATTGCTGCTGCCTTGTTCTGAATCTGGCTTTTCTCGTTTTGACAGCTCACCACAGTGCCAGTCGGGAGGTGGGTGATGCGAACTGCTGAGTCAGTGGTGTTAACTGATTGACCACCTGGGCCAGAAGATCTAAACACGTCGATGCGGATGTCGTTCTCTGGAATATCTACGACATCGGTCTGCTCGATCAGCGGAACAACTTCAACTGCAGCAAATGATGTCTGGCGTTTTCCGGCGGCACCAAATGGACTCATGCGAACCAAGCGGTGAGTGCCAGCTTCAACCGAGAGCGTGCCGAAAGCAAAAGGTGCATCGATTTCAAATGTTGCTGACTTGATGCCGGCGCCCTCTGCAAAAGATGTGTCGAGAACCTGAAAAGGCATTTTGTGCTTTTCGGCATATCGCAGATACATGCGCATCAACATTTCAGCAAAATCGGTGGCATCATCGCCGCCGGCGCCAGAGCGAATTGTGATGACCGCAGATCGTGCGTCATATTCACCGTTGAGCAAGGTTTGCACTTCAAGTTCTGAGATCAACACCTGTAACGAATTCAGCTCACCTTTGGCTTCGGCCTGCTCTGCGGCATCGCCTTCGGCGTTTGCCATTTCGATGAGAACTTCGAGGTCATCTAAGCGAGTCTGAACCGACTCGAGTTTGGTGATCATCGCCTGTTTTTGCGAGAGGTGGCTGGTAACACGCTGGGCGTTTGCAGGGTCATCCCAGATATTTGGATCCGATGCTTGCTCTTTGAGTTCTAGAACCTCTGCGGCCAGCTTTGGAGCGTCTACAACTTGGCTGATATCAGCAAAGGTCGAACGCAACTCGCGTATTTCTGAAGTGAGGTCTAGTTCTGCCATGTCACCCCTAGTTTAGGCGAGAGGGATAATTGTTAGATGCCAGGCAAATCTAAGTTCGAAGTCAAAGAGCTTGTCATGCCGGTTTACCTTCCAGCCGTGCTGTTCTCAATTGGCGAAGCGGGACTTATTCCAATCATTCCCGCGAGCGCCGAGCACCTAGGTGCCGACTTGGCAACCGCCGGAATCATCGCAGGTTTGGTGATGTTTGGCACGGTCTTGGCAGATTTGCCAGCAGCGCGATTAGTGAATCGACTCGGCGAGCGAAGGTCGATGATCACAGCGGCTTTTGTAGCTTCAACCGGCATTTTGTTTTCTGTATTTGCGACCAACATTTTTATGCTCGGGCTAGGCGTTTTCATCATCGGCGGCACGGCATCGGTTTTTGGCTTGGCCCGCCACTCCTACATAACCGAGACAGTCCCCTTTGAGTTTCGCGCTCGCTCGCTGTCTATCCTTGGCGGAATGTTTCGCTTGGGAAGTTTTCTCGGCCCGCTGATTGGTGCAGGCGTCATTGCTTGGTTTGGCATTGAGTCGGTCTATTGGATGGCCGTAGTGTTTTGCGGACTTGCCGGAATGACACTTCTGACTACCAAACCAGAGACAATGGCAGATACTCCCCCGAATGTTGCTGGAGGAGTTTGGAAAGTTGCAGTCGCTGAACGCCACAAACTTTTAACACTTGGCATCGCATCTGGAATTTTGGCGCTTGCCAGAACGGCTAGAAACATCGGACTTCCCCTGTGGGCCTTGTTTATCGGGCTTCCTGCTGAACAAGCTGCACTTTTGATTGGCCTTGCCGGCGCCCTTGATTTTGCCCTCTTTTATGTCGGAGGAAAGGCAATCGACAAGCGCGGTCGTCGTTTCGCCGCAGTGCCAACTTTGGTAGCAATGGGCATCGGTCTAGGTCTAATCGGTCTGTCAACTGACGCCTGGTCATTTTTAGCAGTCGCAATTGTGCTTTCGGTTGCCAATGCTATGGGCGCTGGTTTGGTAATGGTGATTGGTGCCGACCTTGCGCCATCGGGGGCTCGCAATGAATTCTTGGCTGCTTACCGAATTTTCTTGGATGGCGGAATTGCCGCGGCTGCTCCAATTCTCTCGGTTCTGACTGCAACCATCAGCCTTGCTGCCGGCCTCACCACCATTGGTGGGCTTTCGGTGTTCGGCGCCTGGTTGATGTGGCGCTACCTACCGCATCACGGCATCAAGTAATCGCCAACTACTCAGATCTAGCCGCACCATTTGCACACACCTTTATGGGGTGCGATACAAACCACCCACCGAGTGCCAAGTTTGTGCAAATCGAAACCTGAACCGTTACTCCGTCTTCTGCCTTTGCTTCGGCTACCTCCAAGCGATATTTCCCTCCGTTTCGGGCTCGGGCAAGAAACTCGGTGGCGGTCATGCTATCGGCGGCAGCGGCTAAGGCTGCACCTTCAGCCAAAGTGGTTAGGCGCTTTTGAATCACAAACAATGAACTACCCAGATAGATAGCCAAAACCACTAGTGCTGTAAAGATTGCCGCACCTATGGCCAGTGGAGAAATAGACCCTCTTTCAGATTTCATGGATGCACCATCGTCGCGACCGCATGCGCCTTTCCAAAGGTAACCTCGAGAGTTACGAGACTTTCAGGCTGATCGCAGCCCAGTTCGCAAACCAGAATCAACGAAAAATTCGACTTCGATTTACTCTCATCAACTATTGCCTGAGCAGTAGTTGCTGGGTCAGTTTGCGACAAAAGAAAAGACCGAAGGGAGTGTCGGGCGATTGATTCTGCGGTGATTTGATCTTTTTGAATAGCCAAAACGTTCAAACCCGCAACCATAACTAAGAGTTGGAGCGCGAAACCAAAAATTACCAGTTCCAGAACTGCCGAGCCCGATTCATCCTTGAAGTTCCAAGGCGACAATAGACACCTCCCTGATTTTCAAAGCTTCGGGTAAAAACCCCAAACCAGGAATCGCTGCCGAAAGTTCAACCTTGGCTACGTGAGGTTGAACCGATACATCCATAAAACAAGCCTGTTGAACATTCCAAATTTGGCCAAGGGCAGATTCGGCCATGTGTTTGGCCCTCAAACAGCCAGATTCGGCATTCTGGTCGGCAAGTGCCGCGAATCTCGCGCCTTCAGAGGCGCTGTCGAGCAATATCATCTGAGTGAAGTTGGCTAGCAAAATCGTCACTACAGTAATGGTCATCATCAGAAGCATTGGTGCAACCAACACAAAATCGATCACAGCTGAACCACTCTCGCTGCGCCACCTGCGAAGGTCGAGCCTTTGCCTTCTAAAAAGCAACAACCTTGTTCATCGCCGAGTCAAATACGCCTTGTAATGCAGGGCCAGCCACTGACCACATCAAAACGACCAGCCCGGCAGTCATGAGAGTGATCAAGACCCAACCAGGAACATCACCCGTTTCATCGGTCATTAATTTTCTGGTGTTCATTTTTTCTCCTTCTATAGATAGTTCAGATTCAGTAGTTGCAAGCTGGGATAAATTGCGAACAGCACTGTGACGGGCAAGATTAGAAATACCAGCGGAATCAACATGCGGGTCTCATTGCGGCCTGCCCTCTGAAGTAGGGCATTTTGCAGTTCATCTCTTGCACTAATTGCCTGTTCACCGAGCATCTGAGCAAGCGGTGAGCCTCTATTGACGGCGAGGGTAATTTTGTGTGTGAACTCTTCTACTTGCCTAACCGGCAGCCGTTTAGCAAACGATTCAAGTTCTGACTCAAAATCGCCACCCAGATTCAACGCCTCGAGAAAGCGTGCAAGCTCACTGCTGACTTGCCCCGAAGCCCGCGAAACTAAAAGGTCAATCGCACCCAGCAAACTCATTCCAGAACTGGTGGCGACCCAAAGAAAATCAATAACATCGGGCATTTCACTTTGAATTTGCGATTTGCGTTTTGAAGACAGTGTTTGAGCTCTGAATAATCTAGACAATGACTGGCGAAGGCTTCGAAATTTGAAATCTTGCAACTGGGGGCTGAGTGAAAGATCTGGCGAGATTCTAGAGATTAGTGAGTTATTGACCGTTAGGTTGATGGCCCGAAAAACAAGAGCGATTGCACCAGCGCAAATTAGGCATGCAACGGCAATCATGCGAACACTCTCTCGCCCTGTGGTAGAGCTCCTAATACATGAATGAGTCGATAAGCAAATAGCGAAATTAAAAACCCGAGCAGCAAAATTCCAATACCCGACTGGGAATTGTAAATTGCCGCATTTTCAGCGCGCATAGAAAGCATGCCAACAATTAACCATGGAGCAGCCACTGCAATTTTGGCGGTGCCTACCACCCATCCCTGCTTTGAATCGATTTGGGCCCGTTGTGAAATGTCTTGCCTGAGCTGCTTTGCCTGTACGCGCAGAATCGAGTTGATTGCCGAGCCACCATTCTGAGTAACTAAACGCAAAATTTCGAGAAGCCGGTCAGAATGTTCGTCACCAAATTCTCTTTTCAACCAGTCGAGTGAATCAGCAAGCTGCCAACCTGAATCCAAGCGAAAACTGAAACCAAAAAAGGCAGGGCGTAATCGGGTTGGGCCTCTCTCAGCAAGTTCAGCGAGGGCATCTGCGACTGAAACGCCTGAGACCACAGCCGACGAAATCGCATCAATAACCTCAGGCCAGAGTTTGGTTAGCTCGCGCCTTCGAATTCTGGCCTTAGTTGCCAATATTTCGAACCCCAGGCCGAATGCGCCGAGGCCGCTGAATAACCCAAGTGGTGCAACCCCGCTTATAGCCCAAATGACCAAGCCCAGAATCGCTGAAATAAAACACAGGGCTAAAACGAAATCGATTGGTCGAACCCGCTGCAACCCGGCACCTTCGAGCGAAGACCTAAGCCATTTCATCGCACACTCGATCGAAACTGAGCAATTTGGCAATCGGTTTTTTGTCTGAATCGAGCACAACTTTCGCGATCTCAGTTACTCGGCGAAAACCGTCTGCCGAGATCGAGCAGTGCACTACTAAGTCGATGCACGCGGCAACCGCTTGATCGACAAATTCAGTAGATATGTTCTGGCCCGCGAGGAGAGGCAGAGTTCGGATTTTCAATAATGCCTCAGCGGCAGAATTCGCATGGATGGTGCAGGCGCCGGGCATTCCTGAGTTCAGTGCAATCAGCAGATCGAGGCTCTCAGCTTCTCGAACTTCGCCAACCACAAGACGATTTGGTCGCATTCGAAGTGCCTCTTTAATCAAGCGTCTGAGTGTCACCTCGCCAACACCCTCCAGGTTTGCCTGGCGAGTTTGCATCGCAACCCAATCGCTATTCGGCAAATTGAGCTCAAAAGTCTCTTCAACACTGACCACGCGCATTTCATCATGAACTTCGGCCAGCAAGGCACTGAGCAAAGTTGTTTTGCCAGTGTGCGTGCCGCCGCTGACCAATATGTTCTTGCCAGCTTTAACCGCTTCGCTCAGAAACAAAGCCTCATCTACATGAATTGCACCTCTCAGCACGAGATCACTCAATAGCAGTGCCTGGCTAGGAAACTTGCGAATATTTATCGCCCAATGATCACGCGTAATCTCAGGAATTACGACGTGAAGTCGTGACCCATCACCAAGCGATGCATCGACAAACGGTGTCGATCTATCAAGGCGCCGACCCGTGCTCCTCAGCATGCGCTCGACCAATGAAGAGAGCTCACCAGCAGTGGTTGAAACTGATACGACCTCGACAGCACCATTTCTGGCAATTCGAACTTCGTCAGGAGCGTTGATCCAAATCTCCTCAACGCCCTCATCATCGAGAAACGCTTGCAGAACAGCGTATCCCTGGATGCTATTTGTGACAGAGTTGCGCACCTGATGCTCTTCTTGCAAACTGACCTGACTTTGTTCAATAGCCTCATCCATGGCTTTGTCGATAGCCCTATCAACCGAGAGACTGTCATCAAGGATGAACTGCCGAGTGCGCGCACTCACCGATTGCAGCAAATTAGTCATCGAATCCCTCTTTTCTTGAAGAAGGTCAATATTTATTCAACTTTTTTGTCAGAACCGAAGTTATCCACAGGAGAGATGGCTTATAGTAATAAGGCATGCGGGAGTGGCGAAATTGGCAGACGCACTGGATTTAGGTTCCAGCGCCGCGAGGCGTGTGGGTTCAAGTCCCACCTTCCGCACCAACAAAAAACCAGACAAGTTCAACTTGGTCTGGTTTTCTTGTTTTAACCGGAAAAAATATAAAAATGCGAAATCCCGGCCGACAGCGACCGGGATTTCGCTTGAGCTTTATATCTTTTCTAGCTCAACCAAGATTGCGTTCTCTGGAGCTAACACAGGAGGGCGCACTCCGACTTTTGCGAGGGCGGCACCGGTGAGTTCTACTCCGCTCATCCAGGTTGGATTCTGGCGACCAATCGTTATTGCCGCGCCAGCCGGTTCAACCATGCGAACTCGGTAGGTCGCTGACGCGTCAAGGCCTTCGAAGCGCATTGCGTTCGGCGTGATGCTTGGTGTTGAACGCAAGGTTGCCAGGGCGAAGATTGCTCTCGATTGGTCATGAGCTACAACTCCGTGAACAAATGTGCTGTCGTCAGGCTGCTCAACTCGCACCATTCGACCACCGTGCAATAGCTCACGGTTTTGTTTGTAGTAGTCAGCCCAGCCCTTGAGGGCGGTGCGCTCTTCATCGGTGGTCTGGGTTAGATCCCATTCAAGACCTGCGTGACCAAACAGCGCGGTAGAGGCGCGGAACGCCAATTCGTGGGTTCTAAAAGTTGTGTGAGCGTGGTGGGGGCCGATGTGCGAGCCGAGCAGTTCAGGCGGAATTGCGAATTGGGTGTAACGCTGAATGTATTGGCGCTCCAAAGCATCGTTGCAGTCTGAAGTCCAGAAGCGGTCAGCATGCTCAACCATTCCGAGGTCAATTCGGCCGCCACCTGAAGCACAAGACTCAATTTCAAGCCCCGGATGACGTCGCTTGAGCTCGTCAAATAGGCGATAAATAGCTTTGGTTTGCTCACGGACAGCGGCCTTGCCAAAGTGCGCAGCTTCGGTGAGAGTGCGGTTGTGATCCCACTTGATGTAGTCAATTTCGTATTCAGAAAGAATTGCATCAACCTGACCAAGAACGTGATCAAAAGCGCCAGGATGCGTGATATCCAGCACCTGCTGAAGTCGGCCGAAAGGCGGAATGCGATCGCCAACTCGGAATATCCATTCTGGGTGAGCACGGTATACATCTGAATCAGGGTTGACCATCTCACCCTCGAACCAAAGCCCGAACTCCATGCCGCGTGCCTTCACAACGTCAATGAGTGGCTTCAAGCCGTTAGGCCAGGCATCCTTGCTGACAACCCAGTCGCCAAGGCCAGACTTGTCGTCGCGCCTAGAACCAAACCAACCATCATCAAGGACGAATCTTTCAACACCGATTTCTTGGGCAACATCAGCAAGAGCGGTTAGCTTTTCTAAATTGTGATCAAAGTAGACAGCCTCCCAAACATTGAGGCTGAGCGGCCGCGGCCGCACTTTGCTCGGGTGGTTTGGGCGTGATCGCAACCAGCGGTAGTGACGGTCGGTAATGCCATCGATGCCAACCTCGGAATGTGCCGCAATAACTACTGGCGCTTCATAGGTCTCGCCAGCGGCCAAAATTACTTCACCCGGCTGGAGAAGCTCGCCTGCCGCCATGGTGATTCTACCGGTGGCCATTTTTTCGATTAGGTGGCGAGTGTTTCCGCTCCACTGCAAACCAAGCGACCAGACTTCGCCCTGCTGGTATCCGGCCCCCGCAGCCATAGCCAACTGCACGATGGTGTAATCGTGACCAGAACGACCCTCGCGGCCTTCGCGAGCCCAAGTTCCTACCTGAATCGGGCGTCGCTGTGGTTGACGCTCCTTAACCCAACGACCGGTGAAATCCATGGTTTCAGCTGCGTAATCAGGCAGCGGCATAAACGTGGTCAGGGAATCAAGCGCAAAGTCGCCAGCACCGGTGTTTTTTACACTCTGCGAAACCTTTAGCACTCCGCCGGGTGCAAACTCGAAATTAACAGTTAGTTCAAGACCAGCTTGCTGATCTGCGCTGCGAACAAATAATGAGGTTTCAGTTTCAGATACTTCTACTACCTCAAACTTTTGAGACCAGTCCAAACCTGAACGGTGGCCAAGTAATGCTGGGCGCCCCAGAAAACCTCGGGCATTTTCGCGCCAGACACCAGGGTTTTGATAATCATCTAGGTCACCGTGAGGAACAGCCTCGCGAGTCGCATTAATAAAGTCTTGTTGACTGAAGCCTTGGCCTAGGCTGGCGCCCCAGTGCAAAACCACAGGAGTGCCGGTTGATAGGTCAACCACAATTGAAGCGCCGTCTGACTGCAGGTTAAAGAAGGTAGCTTGCGACATAGATTTTCTCGATTTCTAAAGCGTTTACAGCGAGATTCCATTGTTCCAAACAAACCGCCGGCTATGTAAGCAAATGCCAATTAAGTGAGGTTTTTTACAAACTTTTTTGCATCAACACAGTGCCCAGCCAGCGGCCAAACTTAAAGCCCACTTTGCCAAGGTGACCTTGGTGCTTGAAGCCAAAATGTTCATGAAGGGCAATTGATGATTCAGCGCCCTGGTCTGAAATTACCGCGACAATTTCACGCGCACCGGCTGCCTTAGCTTGATCAATAAGTTCAGCCAGCAACTTGGTTCCAACGCGTTTTCCGATTGCCGCTGGTCTCAAATAAATTGAATCTTCAACGGTGCGTTTGAATGCCGACTTTTGTCGCCAAGGGGCTACGTAGGCAAAACCCAGAGTCTGCCCTCCACCTGATTTGGCTACCAAGAACGGCATGCCCAAACTTTGTATCCAAGCGAATTTTTCTCTCCACTGCTCGAGTGACATCACATCTTCGTCGAAAGTGACTACCGAGTTGCGAATGTAATAGTTATAAATCTCGGCGCATTGGGGCAAATCAGCTTCAACGGCCTGCCGCACCTCAACTTCATTTGATTCAGGCTGGGCACCCTTAGCTTTTTTAGCACGCACCAATCTCCAGCGTGACTCGGAATCTAGAGGCATCTATTCACTTTCTCAACAAGCCCAATCGATCGACTTCAAACCAGCTTGCTGCAAGGCGTCATTGGTTCTAGAGAACGGCTTTGAGCCGAAGAAACCTTTACGGGCAGACAAGGGGCTCGGATGAGCAGACGCAATCACAACACAATCGCAGAGTGCCTGTCGTAGTTCTTGGGCCTGCGCACCCCAGAGAATGGCAACCAGGTTTCTACCCAACTGACGATTCAAAACTCGGATAACCCGGTCGGTGAACTCAGCCCAACCCAAATCAGAATGTGCGCCAACTTCAGAAACATCGGTGGTTAGGTGTCGATTTAGCAGCATTACTCCCTGAGCCGACCACTGGGTGAGATCACCCCCAGTTGAAATAGTTCGGCCAAGGTCGTCACGCAATTCGATCATGATGTTCTTCAAACTCCGTGGCAACGGATTTGTTCCCTGGGCAACTGCAAATGAAAGCCCGATAGCGTGACCGGCTGTTGGGTATGGATCTTGGCCAACGATCAAGACTCGAACGTCTTGAATCGGCAACTTAAACGCGCGCATGATGTTTGAAAAATCAGGAACAAACTCTGAACCGCTGGTGAGTAGTTTTGCCTCGATTTTTTCGAGTAAAGGACGGGAGTCTGCGAGCGCAATTTGCCAACTCTGATCCATCTGCTCGAACAACATGGTTCAAGCATATGCTCATTCGATTACCTTCTGTTGCTTGCACTGTTTCATCCGTGTGAATTTGCTCGTACGCTTTAGACAATTGCAATGTAAATGGAGGAAAGCATCATGAGCACTGACCCAAACAACTGGGGCTTTGAAACTGCACAGATTCACGCCGGTGCAGCACCAGACCCAACCACAAACGCACGCGTAACCCCGATTTATCAGACCACGGCATACACGTTCAACTCATCTGAGCACGCCGCCAAATTGTTTGGTCTAGCTGAATTTGGCAACATTTACACCCGAATCATGAACCCAACCCAGGATGTAGCCGAAAAGCGCATCGCAGCACTTGAGGGCGGAACCGCTGCCCTATTGCTGTCATCAGGTCAGGCAGCTGAGACGTTTGCAATTTTGAACATTGCACAAGCCGGTGACCACATTGTTGCTTCTTCGTCAATCTATGGCGGCACCTACAACCTGTTCAAGTACACCCTGCCAAAATTGGGCATCAACACAACTTTTGTTGAAAACCAAGATGACCTTGCTGAGTGGGCAGCGGCAGTTCAGCCAAACACCAAGGCGTTCTTTGCCGAGACCATCGGCAACCCGACGGTTGCCATTCTTGACATTGAAGGTGTTGCCAAAGTTGCTCACGAGAATGGTGTGCCACTTCTTGTCGACAACACCGTAGCAACCCCTTACCTCATTCGCCCACTCGAATTTGGTGCCGACATCGTCATTCACTCAGCAACTAAATTCTTGGGTGGTCACGGAACAGTGGTTGCCGGAGCGATTGTTGACGGCGGAAAGTTTGAGTGGAGCAAGTCAGACAAGTTCCCTGGCTTAACTACCCCAGACCCGTCATATCACGGCGTGAACTACACCGCTGCACTAGGCGACGCCATCGCTTACATCATCAAGGCACGCGTTCAATTGCTTCGCGACATTGGCGCCTCGATTGCTCCGGCAAGCGCTTGGCAACTTATCCAGGGCATTGAGACTTTGAGCTTGCGTGTTGAACGACACGTTGCAAATGCGCAGAAGATTGCTGAGTGGCTAGTTAAGCACCCACAGGTTGAAAGCGTGAACTATGCGGGTCTTCCGACCTCTCGCTGGTTTGAGGCTGGCAAAAAGTATTCGCCTAAGGGTGCCGGTGCAATTGTTTCGTTTGAGATCAAGGGTGGAGTTGCAGCCGGAGCAAAGTTTGTTGATGGCTTGAACCTATTTAGTCACGTGGCAAACATCGGTGACGTTCGATCATTAGTAATTCACCCTGCTTCAACCACTCACTCGCAGCTGACACCAGAACAACAGCAGAGCTCAGGCGTGACTCCTGGCTTGATTCGCCTATCTGTTGGCCTCGAGTCAGTTGATGACCTGATTGCCGACCTAGAAACAGCGTTCCAAGCAGCAAAGTAGGTTGAAGCCTTATAGGCTTAAACCGCTATGGAATTCCAAACGCCCGAGGACACCGTCCCGTCATCTTTCATCACGGATGAGCTCAGCCGACAACTAATCGGCCGCCCACCCGCGACCGGAGCATGGCGAGATGGTGACCCTTCGGGTGACCGCCAGTTCGCGCCCCTCTCAAACTTCAAACTTGAGAGCGGGCGTGTTCTAGCGTCTGCGCGAATTGCATTTGAAACCTATGGCGAGCTGAACCACGAGCACTCGAACGCAGTTCTAGTGCTTCACGCACTAACAGGCGACTCACACGCTGCTGGGCCAGCCAGCAAACAGCACCCGACCGAGGGCTGGTGGACCGACCTTATTGGCCCGGGTCTAGCTATCGACACCGACAAATATTTTGTTGTGGTGCCAAACATTCTTGGTGGTTGCCAGGGCTCCACCGGGCCGTCTTCGCTTGACACAAATGGCCGCGAGTTTGGCGCGATGTTCCCGTATCTAACAATTCGCGATCAGGTGAATGCGCAGCGTGAGTTTGCGCACACCATCGGAATCAAAAAATGGTCGGCCATCATCGGTGGCTCGATGGGCGGAATGCACGTTCTTGAGTGGGCAATCATGCACCCGGCTGAGGTTCAAAAGATTGCCGTAATTGCTGCACCTGCTATTTCAAGCGCTGACCAAATCGCGCTCAACTCAGTGCAGATTGAAGCCATCAAAACCGACCCGAACTTTAACGATGGCAACTATTACGACGCCAAGGCCGGCTTTGGGCCGCACCGTGGCTTAGCCCTAGCTAGGCGTATGGCCCTGATCAATTACCGTTCACCGGGTGAACTTAACGATCGATTCTTGCGCAGCTGGCAATCAGGGGTTAGCCCACTGGGTGGCGGCGGCAGGTTTGCGGTTGAAAGTTATCTAGACTTTCACGGCAATAAGTTCACACGCAGATTCGATGCCAACAGCTACATCACGCTAGTTGAAGCCATGAATTCACACGACGTTGGCCGTGGTCGAGGTGGCGTGGCGGAGGCTCTATCGACTATCAAGATTCCAAGCCTGGTTGTTGGCATTACAACCGACAGACTCTTTCCGATTCAAGACCAGCAATTGATTGCTGATCACATTGGTGGCCCACTGGTTGGTGGCGGACTTCGAGTGATTGAGTCTGCATACGGGCACGACGGCTTCTTGATTGAGCGCGATGTTGTTGGACCAATGATTGCTGAGTTGCTTGGGGCTTAGCGGCTAATCGCTACTTCAGCAGGTTTTGACTTGCTCAGGCCCGATAGTTTGATGTTGGCCCAAACTAAGAAACCAATAAGCAACAGGTTTCTCACGGTTAGCAAACCAATGCTGGTCCAGCCCATACCCATCAAGTCAAGGTAGAAAACTGGGTAAATCAAGTTGGTCAAAGACGCCAACACTAAACCTGTGATTATTGCGAAGCGCCATCCGTGTTGTTTGAAAATAATAAAAGCAATAATGGGCACCGCAAGCCAGCCTTGAAATTGCGGTGAACCAACCTTGTTGAAAACAATCAGGTCCAGCACAGCTGTCAGCGCGGTGGCAGCAAAAATACTATTTCGGTCGACCCCAGCCCGATAAGCCCTGACTGCCAGCCAAGCGGTGATCAAAAATGCCACCAACATCGCAGGGTTCATTAGCGAGGCAATCAATTCGACATTTTGGCCGTGTATCTGATTGGTCAACATCACCTGGTCAAAATAAATGTAGGTGTCTGGAACCCCCAATTTTGAAGCCCAGAGCCAAATAGTTGCAATTGGGGCCTCAACCTGGATTCCGCGATTTCCCTGCATCGTGAAGAAGCTGAACATTGAAGCATCTCCCCCGAGCACCCACCCAACAACCAAAATTGTGGCTGAGGTTGCAATGCCGAGCAGAACAATCATTTTGCGCGCCCTGTCAGCTACAAAAACGGCAAGAGCTGTCGCGATTGGCCAGATCTTTATCCATGCGCCAAATGTGAACAAAATTACCGCGGATCGAATGCGCCCAGCGCTCAGTGCCAAAACACCAAAAAGCGCTACTGCTGTTGCGACTGCGTCAATTCTTGCAATTGCAACCGGGCCGAGCAAAAAGATGAATGCCAGCCAAAACCAGGCGGCGATGAACCTTTGGCGGTCAGTTCGGCCAAACTGAACCAAGGTCAAGATGGCCATGGTGTCGATCACGATTAACAGCAAGATCCAACCGGTGAGCACATTGCCGCCAGCCAAAACCAGGCCAAGGACCTTTGCAAAGAAAATCGGAATTAGAGCCGGAAACGGGTAGACCCAGTCACGGCTTATACCCAACAGTTCAAAACCTGGCGTTGTGTCTAGCCACCAACCATAGAGGCTTACATCTGCCATCGGTGAGACCTCACCCCATAGCGGAAGCAGCACCAACAGAAGGGTGTGAACTGCAATAGAGCCGACTACTAGCGGAAAAGTCTTCAATAAAGCGGGCTGTCTAGTCGGCACGATAAATCTCACCAATCACCAATCGAATCGAGTTAGCCACATCGAGTGCGGCGATCGGGCCGTTGGCAGAAGCAATCTCGGCCGCACGCGAGTGCACCTTTACTGCAGCAGCAGCTACCTGAATAACAGTTAGCTCACCCGAGATAATTTCAGCGAAATTTGCAGCCAGCAATGCGCCCAAAATACCTGCTAAAACATCGCCCGTGCCAGCCGTCGCCAAAGCCGCTGGGCCTGGCGGGCAAGACCAAACATCCGTGCCGTTTGAAATGACAGTTTGGTTCCCCTTGAGCAAAACAGTTTGACCGGTGAGATTCGCCGCAATTTCAGCAAATTCTGCTGGGTCAGCCTCAATTTGTGCGCGTTCACAAGGATGCCCGAGGCGGTTCAGAAGTCTTGTCAATTCGCCGGCGTGCGGAGTCAAAACACAAACAGCTTCGACCAATGAGAAATCAACCAGGTCAAGAGCAGCGGCATCGAGAACCATGAGACCAGGTTGCTTTATGAGAGTTTCGATTCTTGGCAACTGCTCACCTGGTTCGGCCGCAGAAATTCCCGAACCGACAACCCAAGCTTGTGCCCTGCCGGGTTGAATTACTGCCTCTGGGCGAGTTTCTATAACCAGATTGCAGACCTCGGCAGGCCCCAAATAACGAACCATGCCAATGCCGGTGCGCATTGCCGCTGTAACGCCCAGAATCGCTGCGCCTGGGTACTCAACCGAACCCGTGACAAAACCAACCACACCACGCGAATACTTATCGTCTGATGCTCGTGCTGGCTCGATCACGGCTTTTAACAGGTTCTGCACTTGAATAGACTAACTACCAAGTGTTGACTGCCAGAGAAAGACCTTGATGACCAAGCTATTTGAACCGCTACAGATTCGCGAGCTTGAGATAAAAAACCGCATTTTTATCGCTGCAATGTGTCAATACTCTTGCGAGAACCAAGATGGCGTTGTTAACGACTGGCACATGGTTCACCTTGGTTCGCGCGCTGTTGGAGGTGCGGGCCTAATCATCACCGAGGCTACCGCGGTCAGCCCAGAGGGTCGCATTTCACCTTGGTGCCCAGGAATTTGGAACTTCGAGCAGGTCGCCGCCTGGGCTCGAATCAATAAATTCGCTCACGAGCAGGGCGCCATGACCGCAATTCAGCTAGCACACGCGGGTCGAAAAGGCTCGATCTATCGTGAATGGTCAGGCGAGGGTTCAGTGCCGATCGAAAAAGGCGGATGGACAACACTTTCTTCAACAGACAAGGCCTTCGACGGCTATGACGCTCCCCGACAGTTGTTTTCACACGAGGTAAAAGACCTGGTTGCCGACTTTGCGACCGCTGCGAAGCACGCGATGCTTGCCGGTTTTGATGCAGTCGAAATTCACGCAGCGCACGGCTACCTGATTCATCAGTTTTTGTCGCCACTAACTAACAAGCGCAAGGATGAATACGGTGGCTCGCTTGAGAATAGAGCTCGATTCCTTATTGAAATAGTCGAGGCTATCCGTGAAGAAGTTGGTCAGCGAATGCCAATTTTTGTAAGGTTCTCGGCTACAGATTACAAAGAACGCGGCTGGGATGAAAAGCAAACCGCTCAAGTGGCAAAGTGGTGTGCAGAGGCTGGAGCAGATTTGTTTGACATCTCAACCGGTGGCTTGATTACTGGTGTGCAGATTCCGACCGGCCCTGGATACCAGGTTCCAATTGCTGAGTTCGTGGCTGATCAAGTTGACCAACCAGTGGGAGCCGTTGGTCAAATCACCACAGGTGCACAGGCCGAGCAAATCTTGCAAGACGAAAAAGTTGAAGTCATCTTGATTGGCCGGGCTAGCCTGCGCGACCCTTATTGGCCATTGAGAGCCGCCCACCAAATGGGTGTTGAGGTCGAGTGGCCAAAGCCTTATCGTCGTGGAAAGTTTCCTGAAGGCGAGTAATTAGCGCTGAGTTGCGTCGTTTACTTCGCCAACCAGCTCTTCGAGGATGTCCTCAAGGAACAGGATTCCTACAACTTCACCGGCTTTATTGAAGGCTTTCGCCATGTGTGCGTGAACACGGCGCATGCTGGCTAAGGCGTCTTCAAGTTCCATCGTCGCTGGAAGTGAAATCAGCGACCTGACGCGTTTGGCCGGAAATGCATCTCTAAATTCGTCTTCTCGAAGATCAATGACATCTTTGAGGTGCAGGTA
>CAZIFS010000027.1:0-4163 GCA_964539165.1 uncultured Rhodoluna sp.
AGAGCAAGAGCCTTCTAATCTCTTGGTCGTAGGTTCGATTCCTACCGAGGGCGCTTTGTACCATCTATAGGGGGAGCAGGCTCAAATTAATATCGACGAGTTTTCAGACGGGTTTTTCATCATAGAGCAAGAGCTCCACTTGACATCATGGAGAATCGCTTTAGGTAATGGAATGACCTTTGCTCCGTGGCCGGTCATTCGTTTTGAACTTTTTCGCGCCTACTCTCAGCAGGCGGGGATTTTTGACTGGACCAAAGGCGATACAAAGCGGCTTGGTCAGCCCGCTCGGTTTGAGGGTGTGTCAGGCTCCGATCACCTGCTCTCCATGCTCGGATTGCGCAAACCGGAGAAGAAGAAGCTCTTTGGTGATAAAGGCTATGCTCTTGCTGATGGTTTGCTTTCGGCTGAGAACATTGTGTTGCCTTTCGGTCGACGTGGTTCGAACGGCGAGGACAAGTTCACCGATTTCCTTTCGGTCGAACTGAAGCGTGACGTGGCTATTCTCGGAAATGGTTCGGTCGATGCCTCGCGCGGTTGCCCTACTTTTCAGGCGATGCGCAAGTTTGCGTTGAAGTACTTTGGTGCTGAGCAACTCGAACTCCTAATTTCTGCCGTTTCGGCTGAGGACATCGCTAGGTACGATATCGTGATTTTGCGAGTGCGAGCGTTGTTGGGTATCGAAGTTGAAGAGCTTTCAGATTTCCCGATGACTTTTTTTAGCGAATTCCTTGCTGAGTATCGGATTTGGAACCTTTTCTTTCAGAAAAGCAAGGCCAGCCGGCTGTTTATGCCGATCTCACAACTTGCGCTTATCGGTGCCGCTCGCGCCAATGGTGTTCGGGTAATAGAGATTCAGCATGGTCTGTTCAACCCATACCCGATGCGGTTTAACTGGCCTGGTAACCCTGAAGTCGACTATCTTCCCGACGAAATCTGGACGTGGGGCGAGTACTGGACCCGAGGCTTCGACCTTCCTGCAGGGCAGGTTGTTAAAGTGCTCGGCAAGAATGTAGATCTCGTTAAAGCTATGGGTCGGAAGTATACGAAGAAGCCGGGCCAGGTCGCATTCATTTCGCAGCCTGCGGCTTGGCGCGAGCTGCTGGACGCAGCCGCAATTACGGCTAAGGCATCGCCTTGCCGAAGCGTGGTGTTCCGAAACCACCCAGGCCATGACAACAGCGAAGTGCTGGAGTTAGTCTCGAAGCTCGGTTTGCCGAACCTGACGCTATCCCCTCAAGAAGAAGGCATTCTCAACTTGCTCGGTGAAAGCGAAGTGGTTGTGGGAGCTTTCTCGACCACACTGATTGAGGCTGTGGCCCTGGGCACTCCGGTAGTCATCCTGCAGGTGAGTAGCTGGATGCGATTGAAGGGCTTAATTGACTCCGGTAATGCAGTTTTGGCGGCAACCCTTGCTGATGTACCGGCAGCAATTGAAAAAACTCAAATCGTTAGCGAACCAAGCTATTTTTATGCAGAACCAACCCCGCTGAAAAAACTTCTCAAGTAGACCAGCGCACGCAGCCGAGTGATTGTGGAGTCGTAATCTTTTTTTCTGAGGAAAGCTTGACGCGGCGACTGTTGCAACAACTCCCCGCTTGCAACGAACGGATGAACACAACATGTTTATAGGCCTAGCCATGAAGGCCTAGGCCCAGGAGAGCATCAGGCCGGTTCCGCTATCACATTCGCAGTTGGCTAAGGCTTCCAGAATTGTGTGGAGATGTCAGTTGTCGCTGTATGCACCCGCCGCCCGAAGGAACTTTACCTGCATGGAATACCTGAACAAAGTTTGGGTTGCACCTCACATGGACATTTCTAAGTTTGATGTTGTAATGCTCGATGGCGCTACTCGATCACTAAAAGACTTCGCTGGCAAAGTCACTCTAATTGTGAACGTTGCATCAAGATGCGGACTGACCCCTCAGTATGGGGCGCTCGAGGCTTTGCACGAGAAATATCACTCTCGCGGTTTCAATGTTCTCGGAATGCCATCGAACCAGTTCATGCAAGAGCTGAGTAGCAGCGATGAAATTGCTGAGTTTTGCTCAACCACTTGGGGTGTGACCTTTCCGATGACCGAGAAAATCAAGGTGAACGGACGCAATCGTCACGCGCTCTATAAAGAACTTGTTAAAACCAAAGATCAAGCTGGTTTAGCAGGGCCTGTGTTGTGGAACTTCGAGAAGTTCTTGATTCTGCCGAGCGGCGAAGTGCATAGATTTAGGCCAACAACCAAACCAGATGACGAAGCTATCGTTGCCCTGATAGAAGCGAATCTACCCAGTTAGTTGGTTTCGCGGTCTAGACTAATTTTCTAGTCGGGGAGGTAACTTGAGATTTTCAAATTTTGGAGCCAATGCAGTTCTTGTAAGTGCTGCAGCGTTGACTCTCATAAACGCTGGTCTAATGACTACATCTCTGACTGGATTTGCTCACATTACAGAGAAACTAGGGAGCACGCTTATCACTGGGCCACAGGGTGAAACCGGTGAGACTGGAGCAACTGGACCTCAAGGTGAGTCTGGCCCCAGAGGTGCAACTGGCTTGACCGGACCGATGGGGCCTGCAGGCGCTAAAGGCGAACGAGGTGCAAACGGGGTCAACGGTTCCGATGGTTCGAATGGTTTGAACGGTGTTGATGGCCAGGATGGCGCGGATGGCCAAGACGGCTCTGTCGGAGCACAAGGTCCAGTTGGAGAGCAGGGCCCAATTGGCGAACAAGGCATCCAGGGAATTCAAGGACCAATCGGACTAACCGGGCCGCAGGGGCCAACCGGAGTTGTTGCCGCAACCGCACCATTGGTTTATGACGCTGAGACTCAAACACTTAGCTTGAATCTCGATCAGGTTGATCGCCTCGGCGCACTTGGGTACTTGCAGTTTGATACCAATGTCGACGCAGCAGAGGCTCCAGGGCGCATAACTTGGAATGATGAAGATGGAACCGCTAATCTTCAACTAAAAGATGGGGCCGTAACTCTTCAAATCGGTCAAGAGTCGGTGCAGTTGGTCAGAAACAACACTGGCTCAACCTTGCTAAATGGTCGCGCAGTTCGCGTCACTGGATCAAGTGGCGGTCGAATCACGGTTGAACATGCTGACAATAATTCAGTAACTGGCGCAACCGGTGTAATCGGGGTACTCACCGAAAATGTGCCTAGTGGTGAAAATGGCTACGTTACAACCTATGGTTTGGTTCACGAACTTGATACCTCTGCGTGGAGTCCCGGCGCACCGCTTTACCTAAATGGTTCGGGGCAATTAACAAACTTGCGCCCTACCAATGGTCGAATCGTTCAACTCGGATTTGTGGTCACCCAAGATTCGTCACAAGGTGTTATTTATGTGGCTCCAATTCAAAACTTTGAACCCATCATCGGTGGCATTTGCCAGGTTCCGGGTCAAGGCGGAACTGGCGTTTATGGCTGGCATAACCTTGCCGGCAGTCGTTGGATCGTTGTTTGCGATTACCCATAGGCACTCAGGAGAATAATGTCGAATTTAACCATTCCTAACACCACTAGAGCTGTTGTGGCCACCCTCGGAATCTTCATTTCAAGCCTTTTCTGGCTAGTGGTCGCTAGCTACCCCGATTTTTTTCTATTTAGCCCCTTTGCTAATGGCGAGCCGATTCGAAGCGCGATCCTCACCTTGACCACGGCCGGTTGGTTGCTAATCGCTAATGGGCCTTTGGTTGTTTTTGCCTTGTATGCGATGGGCAAGTACTCAGTAATTCGTTTGCTTCCGGTGGTTGCTCTAACCTGGCCAATCGCTCTGATTATCAATCATGTGAGCCTGTTTGTCAGTGACGGTGTCTGGTACACGGGTTATCTTCTTGATTACCCGATTTTCGTTGCAACCGATTTGCTACTGCCACTGTTTTTAATCTCGGTGTGGCTTGAACTCAAGGCCAGGCACACTGATCGTTCGATTCATGGGGCTCACGTAGCGAAATAGCGCTCACCATTAAGCGTTTGTGCCCCGGTCGAATTGACCGGGGCACAAACTTAATCACTTTTACTCGTTGATTTCAGAAACATCGCCAAGTTCTCCGCCTTGGGCTTCAACTTCTTTGCGAATCTCATCCATGTCTAATCCTTCAACTGCTGCAATCAACTCTTCAAGCGCAGCACCAGGGAGTGCACCAGGTCGGTTATAAAGCA
>CAZIFS010000027.1:4263-17057 GCA_964539165.1 uncultured Rhodoluna sp.
GCAATCAACTCTTCAAGCGCAGCACCAGGGAGTGCACCAGGTCGGTTATAAAGCAGAATTCCGTCACGAAAAACCATCAGGGTTGGAATAGAGCTGATGCCCGCTTCGCCTGCCAGCTGCTTCTCGGCTTCGGTGTCAACTTTTCCGAAGGTGATTTCTGGGTGCTTGGTCGAAGCCTCTTCAAATATTGGAGCGAACTGGCGACAAGGGCCGCACCATTCTGCCCAAAAATCAACGATGGTGATGCCCTCTTTCACCACTGTGTCACCAAAGGTTGAAGCGCCAAGTTCGATAGTTGCCATGGTTGTAACTTTCTATTTCATTCCCAAGCCGTGAATGGCGTGGGGCTCGATTGCTGCGATCTCTTGCATGCTCAACTTTGGTGAACTCAATGTTGCAACGTTTTGTTCCAGCTGGGCAACGCTACTCACGCCAATTAGGGCAGAAGTGACCGTGGGCTGGCGCAACACCCAGCTCAAGGCGAGTTGGCTAAGGGACTGGCCGCGGTCCTTGGCAATTTGATTTAGGGCATTTGCATGAAGGAGGTATTCATCCGTGACATTTGATGGCTGCAAAAAGTGCTGCTTCGATGCGCGTGAGCCTTTAGGGATTTTGCCATTGAGGTATCTATCGGTCAGCAGCCCCTGGGCGAGAGGCGAGAACACGATTGAACCAATGCCCTCGATGCCTAGGGTGTCAAAAAGTGACTGCTCGGCAGTGCGATCAAACATCGAATAACGAGGCTGGTGAATCAGAAGCGGCACACCCTTGCTTTCAAGGATGGCCTTGGCTTCGCGGGTTTGTTGAGCGTCATAAGAAGAGATTCCGGCATAAAGCGCCTTGCCCGAATGAACCGCATGTGCAAGTGCACCCATGGTTTCTTCTAGGGGAGTGTTTGGGTCGAAACGGTGCGAATAAAAGATGTCGACATAATCAAGGCCCATTCGCTTTAGGCTCTGGTCGAGAGACGCGAGCAGGTATTTGCGTGAACCCCATTCGCCGTATGGGCCTGCCCACATGTCATAACCGGCCTTGGTCGAAATAATTAATTCGTCGCGGTAGGGCTTGAAGTCGCGTTCCATGTGAACGCCAAAATTCTCTTCGGCTGAGCCTGGCTTCGGTCCATAGTTATTAGCTAGGTCAAAGTGAGTGATGCCCAAATCGAAGGCACGACGCAAAATTGCTCGCTGGTTCGACATCGAATCATTAGTACCAAAGTTGTGCCAGAGACCTAGTGAAAGTTCGGGCAGTTTTAGCCCGCTTTTGCCACAGCGGCGATAAGGCATTGATTCATAGCGATTAGTGGCTGCTTGATAGCTCATGTCTAAAGCCTAGGCTAGGAACATGACTAGTTTTTATCTCGGTGGCGGTTGTTTTTGGTGTCTCGACAGTGCTTACATGCAGGTTGCCGGCGTTTCTGACGTGGTAGTCGGCTACATGGGTGGCCAAAGTGAGAATCCGGGATACGAAGCTGTATGCTCGGGCACTACCGGGCATGTAGAAATTGCAAAGGTCATTTTTGACGAGGCAATAATTTCGCCAGAGGTGATACTGGACATGTTTTTCACCATGCACGACCCAACTCAGTTAAACAGGCAGGGCAACGACATTGGCACGCAGTATCGTTCGGTGATGTTTTACCAGGATGAAAGCCAGAAGACGCAATTTGAAGCTGCACTCGAGCGTGCGAAGTTGAATTGGGGAAGCGGCGTCGTGACTGCAATTGAGCCCGCTTCGAAATTCTGGATCGGCGAGGATTACCACCAAGATTTCTTCGCTAAAAACCCCTTCCAGGGATACTGCAACGCGGTGGTTGCACCAAAAATGGCCAAGATTCGGGCCGCATTCACAAGCTATTTGAAAGCTTAGTTCTCCACAGTTTTCAAGATTCACGGATGTCGTTGCCGACAGGTGGGCAAACTCGACTCAGAACCGAAAGCAGAAGTTTTCGGTGAAATCGAGAAAGGCATCAAATGTCAGAAACTCTTTCAGTAGCGGGATTAGTAGCAACCACACCTCGCCACTTGGTCACCCAGGATGGTCTGCCAATCACTTCGTTTCGACTTGCATCATCTAGTCGAAGATTTGATCGTGCACAAAACAAATGGATTGATGGCGAAACAAATTGGTTTACCATCACAAGTTTTCGTCAATTAGCGATCAATTCGGCCGGTTCAGTAAATAAAGGTGACCGGGTATCAGTAACTGGCAAGTTGCGTGTTCGCGACTGGGACAACGGTGAACGAGCTGGCACCTCGGTTGAAATAGAAGCTGATTCGATGGGCCACGATCTTGCTTGGGGTAGCTCTGTGTTCACGCGCACCGTTTTGGTTCGAGAAACCGAGCCAGCTGAGGCTGACTCAGATTTCGAAGACGAGCTTGATTCAGCCGAAGTTGTTGCCGCGGCACCAGCATTAAAAACTAAGGCAAAGTAATAAGCCGCTAGACCGCTGGGTCAAGTAGCGACCCCCTCAACCCTTGGCCCAGCACTCAACCCTCCCACCCCTCGGGAGGTACCGGCGCCCTTCAAATCTAGGCATGCAATACAGGCTCATCAGAAGCCATTACTGGTCGGGTAAACTTATACCCAAGCAAGCCCAAGATTTGGAGGGCGCCATTTTCATAAGGCGCCCGCGAGAGCTGCGAACTTATCGAAAGAGACCATTCACATGGCTGAATTCATCTATCAGATGATCAAAGCGCGCAAAGCGCACGGCGACAAAGTAATTCTCGACGACGTCACTCTGGCTTTCTTGCCAGGCGCAAAGATCGGTGTCGTAGGCCCAAACGGTGCTGGTAAATCTACAGTTCTAAAAATCATGGCTGGGCTCGACACCCCAAGCAATGGTGAAGCCCGACTTAGCCCAGAGCACACTGTCGGCATCCTCATGCAGGAGCCACCGCTAGACGAGAGTCTTACAGTGCTTGGCAACGTTGAGCTTGCTGTTAAAGAGACCAAGCAAAAGCTAGACCGTTTCAACGAAATTTCAGCTTTGATGGCAGAGCCTGATGCAGATTTCGATGCTCTGCTAGAAGAGATGGGTGTGCTTCAAGAGCAAATCGATCACCTCGATGCCTGGGACTTAGACTCTCAGCTCGAACAGGCTATGGATGCACTTCGTTGCCCGCCGGGTGACACCCTGGTTACCAACCTTTCTGGTGGTGAGCGTCGTCGAGTTGCTCTCTGCAAGTTGTTGCTCGAGAAGCCAGATTTACTGCTGCTTGATGAGCCAACTAACCACCTTGACGCTGAATCTGTGCTTTGGCTAGAGCAGCACTTGGCTAAGTATCCTGGTGCAGTTCTTGCCGTAACCCACGACCGTTACTTTCTAGACAATGTCGCCGAGTGGATTCTCGAGCTAGACCGCGGCCGAGCCTACCCTTATGAGGGCAACTACTCGACCTATCTTGAGAAGAAGCGCGAACGTCTCGAAGTTCAGGGTAAAAAAGACGCCAAGCTTGCGAAGCGCCTTTCTGAAGAACTCGACTGGGTTCGCTCTTCTCCAAAGGCACGTCAGACCAAGTCAAAGGCGCGTTTGGCTAAATATGAAGAGATGGCTGCCGAGGCTGACCGCACCAGAAAGCTCGACTTTGAAGAGATCCAAATTCCAATGGGTCCTCGTCTTGGCGACATCGTGATCGAAGCGAAAAACCTACAGAAGGGCTTCGACGGACGTTCCCTCATCAATGGGCTTTCATTTAGCCTTCCTCGCAACGGCATCGTTGGTGTTATTGGTCCAAACGGTGTTGGTAAGTCAACCTTGTTCAAGACCATCGTTGGCCTCGAGAAACTTGATGGCGGCGACCTGAAGGTCGGCGAGACCGTAAAGATCTCATATGTCGACCAGTCTCGTGGTGGCATCGACCCAGAGAAGTCGCTGTGGGAGGTTGTTTCAGGTGGTCTCGACTACATTCAGGTCGGTAACCAAGAAATGCCTTCACGTGCCTATGTGGCAGCGTTTGGTTTCAAGGGCCCAGACCAGCAGAAACCTGCGGGCGTTCTATCTGGTGGTGAGCGCAACCGACTCAACCTGGCCCTGACCCTAAAAGAAGGTGGCAACCTGTTGCTACTTGACGAACCTACAAACGACTTGGATGTTGAAACCCTTGGTTCACTTGAGAATGCACTTCTCCAGTTCCCTGGTTGTGCTGTGGTCATCACTCACGACCGTTGGTTCCTAGACCGAGTGGCATCACACATTCTTGCCTATGAGGGTAACGACGACAATCCTGACCAGTGGTACTGGTTCGAAGGAAACTTCGAGGCCTACGAAGAGAACAAGATTGCACGTTTGGGCGCCGACGCGGCAAAGCCGCATCGTTCTACCTATCGTCGACTAACTCGCGACTAACTCGCGAAAAAGAGTCCAAAAGAAAATCCCCCTGCTTATGGCAGGGGGATTTTTTGTAGGTTATTCGCTTTTCAGTTCCGGAACTCTAACCATTCCCTCTTGGGCAACAGTTGCGAGAAGAATGCCATCCCGGCTGAATATTCGACCAAGCGCCAAACCTCTACCGCCCTGCGCACTTGGTGACTCTTGAACGTAGAGCATCCATTCATCTACCCGCGCCTGCCGATGAAACCACATGGCATGGTCAAGGCTCGCTGACTTAAGCCCCGGATGCGCCCAGGCGATTGAGTGTGCTCGATAGATGCTTTCGAGAATTGAATAGTCGCTGGCATAAGCCAAAGCGGCCGTGTGTAGGGCATCGTCAGCCTCAAGGTCTCCCAAAGCTTTGAGCCAAACCGCCTGATGCGCCACCGGCTTGCCCTCAACTTTGAAATAAATCGGTGAACCTACATGGCGCATGTCGAAAGGCCTTGCCTTCGCCCAGTATTGAGCGACCGGGTGTGGGTTATCTCCGATAAGCTCTGCAGCACTCGGAAGCGTTTCAGGAGCTGGAATGTCCTTCGGAAATTCATCCTGGTGATTTAGGCCGGGGTCTTCATCTTGAAAAGACGCGATCATCGAGAAGATTGGTTCGCCCTTTTGATAAGCCTGCACTCTTCGGGTGCTAAACGAACGCCCGTCTCGCAATCGGTCTACCGAGAATGTTATTGGCAGGTTGATGTCGCCCGGGCGCAGAAAGTATCCGTGGAGAGAATGAACTGGTCGACCCTCAACTGTTCGGGTCGCTGCAACCAGACTCTGTGCAAGTACCTGCCCGCCAAATACTCGGCCATGGGGCATCCATTGGCTCGGACCGGTGAAGATGTCTTCTTTGGTTTGAGCGCCATTGGCATCACTCAAATCGAGAGTTGCAATCATCTCGGCTAGCGGATTGTCTGGAATCAAAGCGTTCAAGACTTTCATCTCCTCTTGTAGGCAACTTAGGCCTACACAAGTTAGTTTAGACAGGACATGATTAACCCGTTTTTCCTTGCTGATGAGCAGACCGCAGCTGACCTTCAATCATTTTTGACTCGCGCCAAGCGACTTGACCCTGAGGGTTTGGTACGTTTGCGTGCCTTCGGTTCGGTCTTGGCCGCTTATGTCGCTCCAATCTTTGCCGGTAGCCTCATGGATGGTGGCCCGACTGTGCTTGGCCTACGCACTTGTGAACTCGATCGTCCAGCTGAAATCGACGTTTTGGTGCCAATCTCTGCTGTTTTGGAACGGCTGGCTCGACTTCTCGCAGATTCTGAAACCAAAGATTTCAAGATTCAGCTTGTCGATACTCAGCGGGCTCCATGGGCTGGCATCTCACCTCCTCGCCAAGGGTGGCAGGCAGCGGGAACAATCAATGAAACTCGACTTACTCAAATCGCTAGAGACGGAATTGCCGAAGTAGCTGCTTCGTTACCTGAATCAGTCGGCGGCCCAATCGCCGCCCGCATCCGTGGTGAAATTTGGGGTCGAGGCATCGACCTTGAAACAAAAGTGCCGACCGGTGCAGCTTTTGCGGCCGCTGGACTTGGTTTTCTTACCGAAAACGAAGAGGTTGGCCTCTATGAGGCTGAGGGTTGGGTAAGACTCAGTAGCGCCCACGGGCACGTTTTGGCAAAAGCGGCCACTAAGTTTTAAAAACTAGTCCTCAAAGGTGTTCAACATCGAGGTTGCAGCTCGATCAAAGTATGCCCACATCTCGGCTTTTTGAAGCGGCGGCAACGACAGAGAATCTACAGCTGCTTCCATGCACTTCAGCCAGCGCTGGCGAGCATCCTGGTTAATTTTGTAAGGGTTGTGTCGCATTCGAAGGCGTGGGTGCCCGCGTTCTTCTTGATAAGTGGTTGGCCCACCCCAGTACTGTTCCAGAAACAGCTGTAGGCGACGGGTTGCTCCAGCTAAATCTTCAGCCGGATACATTGGCTTCAAAACCTCGTCGGCAGCAATGCCTTCATAAAACTTCTTGGCGAGTTTCTCGAAGGTTGCACTTCCGCCAACCAACTCGAAGAAATTGCCTCCAACATCTTGGCCGTCTAAGCCACGGATGCGAACGGGCTCAATCTTCGCGGCCTCTTCGAAACCGTTTGCCACTATTTGACTACCTTGCCGGCAACTTCGACATAAATTGCCTGGGAACCATTGGCCAATTCAATGCCAGCAGAGTCAAGGGCCTTTTTAATAGTTGCTCGCAGAGCGCGTGCGGTCGAGTCTTGTTTGGTTGGCAATACCTGCTGGGCTAATCGAATCACAATCTGCTCGCCACTTAGTGCCTCAATGCCCCAAACCTCAGGCGCCCCAATCAAATCTGAAGCGAATTCCTTGCTCTTGGCTAGTTTTGCTGCAGCATCGCCAATTGCCTTGGTTGCCTTGTCGACATCAGCTTTATAGTCGAGCGGAATATCCAGAACCACTCGTGACCATCCCTGTGAAGAATTGCCAACGCGAATAATCTCGCCGTTGCGCACATACCAAAGGGTTCCGGCTGAGTCTCGAACCTGAGTAACACGAAGACCGACGCTCTCAACCACGCCGGTCGCCTGGCCGAGATCTACCGAATCACCGACACCGTATTGGTCTTCAAAAACAATGAACAAACCTGAAATTAGGTCTCGAACCAGGCTTTGGGCACCAAAACCAAGCGCTGCACCAAGGATTCCGGCTCCAGCCACCAAGGCGCCGACCGCAACACCCAGCTCACCCAACACCATGGTGATGCCGATGATGTAGATGCTCCAGATGATGAAATTACTGAGCACTGACCCCATTGTGTGGGCACGTTGAATAACCCGTGCCTGATCAAGGGGAGAGGCGGCGGCGCTGGCAACCTTAGAGCCGCCGAACTTTCGTGCTCCGCTGATTACACCTTTCACTACGCGTTTCACCGATAGCAAGAGCAGAATTCGCAAGACCAGGGCGCCGACAATGATGAGCAAAATTCGAATCAAAGTGCTCCAGTCACGCCAAAAACTGTCGAACCAGTCAAACGCTCCAGCCAAGAATTCCATGATTAGTTCTTTCTGTCTCTTGCCTGGGCTGCCAAGGCTCGCTCAACATTTGAAAGGCCTTCGACCAGGATTCGGCGTAGTGCTGGAATCTCAGCAATTTCTGGGGTGGCAATAGCTGCTCGGGTCTTTTCGGCCAATTCTTCGTTGGCGAGGTGCGCCGGGTAAAGATTTTCGACCAAGTACTCGGCGATTTTGAATGTGTAGCTGTTCCAGATTCGAACCACGTTTGCAAAATAGGTGTCGACAAATGGCTCGAGCAACTCAGCACGCGGAACGCGAACAAATCCCAAACTGGCCGAATCAACCAATGCATTTGAAAGCTCGGATGTTTCGGTCAACAGGTGCCAAGCCGCTTTTTTATCCTCGATCGTTGGTAGTGCAGCACGAACCCCTGCGGCGGCTTTTTGGCCGTTAGCGGTGTTATCGCGCTCCAATTCAGCATCAATTTGGGCAGAATTTGCTCTTCCGCCCACCACTAAGCCACCAAGCAAGTCCCAGCGCAAATCGGCGTCAATTTTCAATCCAGCAAGTTGCTCTACGCCATCCATGATCGCCTGAAGTGCGTCTAGTTGCTCTTCGCCTCGTGCAAATTGCGCAAAGAACTTAGTGAATTGCAATTGCGCGTCAGAACCTTCAGCGGCATTGCGAGCCAAGGTTAGAAGCCCAGCGCCAACTGACTTGACTGTTTCTGCTCTGGCTTCTTCAGCGACATACAGATTAGCTGCCGTGAGTAGCTGACGAAGAAGCGTCAACATGGTGGTTGATTCGGTTTCGCTTCCAATGTTGTTCAGCACCAGCTGAATGAACTCGCGTGGGCTGGCTTCAGCATCGCGAGTTGCATCCCAAGCGGCACCCCAAATGAGTGTTCGCGCCAAAGCATCGTCAAATTTGCTCAGGTTATCGATGGCAAACTTCCATGACTGCTGGTCTAGTCGAATTTTGGTATAAGCCAGATCGTCGTCGTTGAGCAGAACGAGGTCAGGGCGCTCAAGCCCAACCAAGGCGTCTACTTCGGTTAGTGCACCATCAACGTCAAGCTCTAGTCGATGAACGCGGCTCAGCTTTGAATCGACCAAGTTGTAGAAACCAATTGCCATGCGGTGTGGGCGAAGTGTCGGGTGTGCGGCAATTGCTGTTTGCTCGATGGCAAAAGAAGTGATAATTCCCTGATCATTAGCTTCAATACGAGGGCGCAGAGTGTTTACGCCAGCGGTTTCAAGCCAAAGTTTTGACCAACTGCGCAACTCTCGTCCTGATTGTTCTTCAAGTTCAACCAACAAGTCATTTAGTTCGGTGTTACCGAAAGCGTGCTTCTTGAAATAGCTGGCAACGCCGGCCATGAACTTTTCTTGACCAACCCAGGCAACCAACTGCTTCAAGACAGATGCGCCCTTGGCGTAGGTAATTCCGTCAAAGTTCACCTGAACATCAGCTAGGTCATTGATGTCAGCAACAATTGGGTGGGTTGACGGCAGCTGGTCTTGGCGATAAGCCCAAGATTTCTCGAGAGCAGCAAAAGTAACCCAGGCGCCATGCCATTCAGTGGCTTCGGCAGTGGCCAAAGTTGAGGCATATTCTGCAAATGACTCGTTCAACCACAGGTCATTCCACCAATTCATGGTCACTAAATCGCCAAACCACATGTGTGCCAATTCGTGAAGAATTGTCACCACACGACGCTCACGAATGGCATCGGTGACCTGACCCCTAAAGACATACATCTCGGTGAATGTCACTGCACCGGCGTTCTCCATGGCGCCAGCATTAAATTCTGGAACGAACAACTGGTCATACTTGTCGAACGGGTAAGGCTGGTCGAACTGAGATTCAAAGAAAGCAAAGCCCTGTCGAGTTTTTTCGAACACATAGTCAGCATCAAGGTGTTCAGCAAGTGAAGAACGACAGAAGACACCTAGCGGAATGACCCTTCCATCGGTGCTAGTGAGTTCGCTTCGAACCTCAGTGTATGGGCCTGCTATAAGAGCCGTGATGTAACTAGAAATTTTTGGAGTTGGTGCAAAAGTCCACTTAGCCTTGCCCTCTGATACAACATCGACACTGCTTGCCGCTTGGTTAGAAACGACTTTCCAGTTCTTGGGTGCGATCACACTGAAGTGAAAATTAGCCTTGAGGTTTGGCTGCTCAAATACCGAGTAGACGCGGCGTGAATCAGGAACCTCAAATTGGCTGTAAAGGTAAACCTCGTTATCAACCGGGTCGACAAATCGGTGCAGTCCTTCGCCGGTGTTCATGTAGTTCGCGTCAGCTACAACTAGCAGTTCGTTTTCAAGCGCTAGGTCGTCAAGTTGAATTCGAACGCCATCTGAAACCACCGATGGGTCAAGTTCGCGGCCGTTCAAGGTGACGCTGTGCACTCGGTTGGTGATAGCGTCAATAAATGTGCTTGAGCCGGCAGATTTGGCACTGAAAAATACTCGGGTGCTAGATCTGAAAGTCGTTTCAGAGCTGGTCAGGTCAAGCTCAATCTCGTAGCGATCAACCTCAAGCAACTCTGCACGCTGTTGGGCTTCAAGACGGGTGAGGTTTTCTCCAGGCATAATCTGCTCTCTGATTGTTTCTAGTTGATTAATAAAGCCTAATCGCTCGAAAGTCGGTGGGATAATTGGCAGATGGGTGGACTATTTACAGCAATTGCAAGTACTGCAGATCAGTCCCTAACCCTGTTCGAGATTGGCCTAACCCTTTTGGTGCTGGGTATTTTGGCGTTCGGCGCGGTCAAAATCAAGATCTCGGTTGTTCCCTTCTACCTCATTACCGGTCTGGCCTTGGGGCAGGGCAGCATCGTTCCGCTAACACTTAGCGAAGACTTTCTTAATACCGGTGCTCAAATCGGAGCAATTCTTTTGCTTCTAATGCTTGGGCTTGAATACTCGGGTGCTGAGCTGGCCGAGGCCTTTACTGCGAAAAAGTCTGTTGGTGCAGTTGATTTCTTTTCAAATGCCGTGCCTGGTGCCTTGATTGCTCTAATCCTCGGATGGGGCTGGATCGGCGCACTCGTTCTAGGTGGCATCACCTACGTGTCATCTTCAGGTATTGCAGCGCAGATGATGAAAGAAACCGGTTGGCAGCGTTCACTGCTATCGAAGCGCGTTGCCAGTGTGCTGGTAGCTGAAGACTTATCTTTGGCACCGTATTTGCCGCTACTCACCTCCATTCTTGCTGGTCTCGGAGCTATCGCGGGTTTCTTGTCAGTCGCTGTTGCGTTGCTAATGACTGGTCTAGCTTTGGTGTTCAGCTTCAAAGGTCAGAGAGCTGTTTCAAGAGTTCTAAATAAAGACGCACCAGGTGGTTTGTTGTTGACGGTTTTCGGTGCTGCCTTGGTAGCCGCTGGCCTTGCCGAATTGGTTGGTTTTTCAAGCGCAGTTGCTGCCTTCTTAGTCGGCCTCGTGCTTACCGGTGAAGTTGCACATGCCGCCCGTTTGCGACTTTCGCCACTTCGCGATCTTTTCGCAGCGATCTTCTTCTTGTTCTTCGGTCTAAGCATTCAGGTCACTGAAGTCATAGCCGTGTTGCCACTTGCACTATTGCTGGCCGTGGTCGGAATTGCCGGAAAGATGTTCACCGGCTGGTGGGTTGCTCGCGACATGACCGACGACATGAGCTGGAAGCGTGCCGGTGCATTCCTGATTCCCAGGGGCGAATTCTCGATCGTTATCGCGGCTCTAGCTGCTGGCTCAGTCACTTTTGGTGGGCAGATTCAAGCCCTCACCTGGACCTACGTTCTCATCACATCGCTTACTGCCTCAATTGCCCTTCGCTTCTTTAGAAGCAAGTTCGAGCGCTAGTTATCATTGACTCAACAGTTTTTAGAGAGAAGACCAATGCGCATTCACATCGCCACTGACCATGCCGGCCTTGAATTGAGCCACTTTCTTATTCGTGAATTGACCAAGCTCGGTCACGAGGTCTTCGATCACGGGCCATCATCGTACGACCCGCTTGATGACTACCCTTCTTTCTGCATCAATGCTGCCTTGGCAGTGGTTGCTGACTCTCAAGCCCAGGTTGAATCACTTGGAATTGTTCTTGGAGGTTCAGGAAACGGTGAACAAATCGCTGCGAACAAGGTCAAGGGCATTCGTGCGGCTTTGGCTTGGAACGAATCAACCGCAAAATTGGCTCGCGAACACAACGATGCCAATGTGATTGCCATTGGTGCCAGACAACACAGCCCAGATGAGGTGCTTCACCTGATCAACCTTTTTATTGCCGAACCTTTCAGCAACGATGCTCGTCATGAGCGCCGCATCGCAAAAATCGCTACCTACGAGCAGACTGGCGACATCCTCTAAATCATGCCTGAAGGGCACATTGTTCATCGGAATGCGAATGATTTCAACCGCTATTTCGCCGGCGCGTCTTTAGACATAACTTCACCCCAGGGCAGGTTTTCTGAATCGGCAAAACTAGTGTCCGGTCGCAAATTGGTGAGAGCCAAAGCAGTGGGCAAGCAGCTGTTTCTAAAATTTGAAAACGATTTGGTCCTGAGAATTCACTTGGGAATCTACGGAAAATGGGCTTTTCGCGAAGTTACTCCTGAGAATCACCCTGAGCCGGTTGGGCAGGTGCGTGCTCGCTTTAGCAATTCATCTTGCCTTGCCGATCTTCGAGGGCCAACAGTATGCGAAGTAATAACTAAACAAGAGGCTCGCAAAATCGAGCAAAAACTTGGCCCAGACCCACTAAACGCTGACCCTCGAGGGGTTGAACGTGACCGATTTATCGAACGGGTAAGCTCGAGCAAATCGGCTATCGGCTTGCTGCTCATGAACCAAGACGTAATCGCGGGCATCGGCAACGTTTATCGGGCTGAAATTCTGTTTCGCGCTGAAATTGACCCTCATCGACCAGGAAATCAACTGACCAAGGATGAATTAACTGAAATTTGGCTAGACAGCGTCGAATTGCTCAAGATTGGAGTCAAAACAGGCTTCATGATCACCCGAGATGAGCTTCGAACCAAGAAACCCAGCAAGGCAGAACGCAACTTCATCTACAAACGAGAAGGTCTGCCGTGCCGTGTTTGTGGCACAAATATTTCGATTGAAATCATGGCTGGTCGCAAACTTTATTTTTGCGCTGGCTGTCAAAAATAAGCTTCGAAAATTCAGGGATGACGCCCCTGCAGGGCATTGATTTGCTGGTATCCTGCGAATTGGAGCGGGCGACGGGAATCGAACCCGCACCATCAGTTTGGAAGACTGAGGCTCTACCATTGAGCTACGCCCGCAGATGTGAAACCGATTTCTAGAAATCGGCGCAACAAGACCATTCTATGGGATAGTATTACTGAGGTTGTTCAGTCAGAAAGAAATTTTTGAAGAAACCACCGGGGTGTAGCGTAGTGGCTAGCGCGCCTGCTTTGGGAGCAGGATATCGC
>CAZIFS010000028.1:0-16119 GCA_964539165.1 uncultured Rhodoluna sp.
GTCAGCAAGCACGCCCACGGCCGAGACCAGCCCAAAAACGATTGTTGAAACCCTTATGTCGTAGTTCTTAACATGCCCAAGCTCATGCGCCATTACGCCCTCGAGCTCTTTGTCATCCATGATGGCCAGCAAACCGGTGGTAGCCGCCACAATTGCGTGCTTTGGATCACGGCCGGTAGCAAATGCATTGGGCGCTTCATCTGAATTACATAAACCTTCGGCATCGGCATACCCTCTGTGATCGAGAGGTTTTCAACTATTCGCCAAAGTCTTGGGTTATCTGCTTTTTCAATCGGCACCGCCCCGCTCATGGCTACTGCAATTGATGACGCAACAAAGTACTGAAACAGTGCATAAACCACAATGAAGCCAAGGATGAAAATTGCGCTCGAACCATTTCCGGTGGCTTGCCCCCACCAAATCGAGATGCCGCCGAGTAAGGCGATAAAGCCACCAACTATTAGAAAGGTGTTGCGCTTATTTGCAGCGATAGCTGAATACATCAGGCCCCTGTGTTGTGAAAACTGTTTGCGAGAAGTTTAGAACTTCACAGTTGGCGGCTCTTGGATAGCAGCGTTGTCGGCGACCTCAAAGAACTTGCGTGCGGAAAAACCAAGACGCTTAGCAAAGGCGTTCTGAGGGAACTGCTGAATCCTGGTGTTCAGTTCTCGAACGCCACCGTTGTAGAAACGACGAGCAGCCATGATCTTGTCTTCGGTGTCGGTCAGTTCTGCCTGAAGGCTTAAGAAGTTCTGGTTCGCTTGCAGTTGAGGGTAGGCCTCAGCAACTGCAAACAAGCTCTTAATGGCAGAGTGAAAGCCATCCTCGGCAACGGCTGCGGCGGCTGGGTCTGCCATAGCTGCCGGCGACACAGTTGCAGCGCGTGCCTTGGTTACGTTCTCGAAGACCTCGCGCTCATGGGTTGCATAACCCTTGACAGATTCAATCAAGTTGGGAATCAGGTCTGCTCGGCGCTTGAGCTGAACCGTGATATCGCTCCAGGCTTCGTCAACACGAACGTTTAGCGTGACCAGGCCGTTATAGGTTGACCAGAGCCAAAGCCCAGCGATCAAAAGCACAGCAGAAATTACGACGATTGAGATTAATCCAGCATCCATGGCTCAATGCTATGGGAATTATTTTTGTCTAGTGGGGCTTTACTAGGGTGTACTCTAAGTATATTCACAGCAATAGGGAGACCAAAATGCCTGCAGTTACCGCTGACACCCTCACCCTGCCTCGTTTAGATGCAGCAGTTGGTCGAGCGCGAACCATCAAGTCGGTTACTCGCGGCCCGCAGGCTCATGAGGGCGAAGGATTCCCAGTGACCCGAGCCTTTGCCGGAGTCTCGTATCAAGACCTTGACCCGTTCATTCACATGGACCAAATGGGTGAAGTTGAATACGCACCATACGAACCGCGCGGCACCGCTTGGCACCCTCACCGTGGCTTCGAAACATTTACCTACATGATTGACGGCACCTTCTTGCACCAAGACAGTCATGGTGGCGGCGGAATCATCGAAAACGGCGCAACCCAGTACATGACCGCTGGAGCAGGTGTTCTGCACATTGAAACCCCGCCAGAATCGCTAGTTATGTCTGGTGGCATCTTCCATGGCCTTCAGCTTTGGATCAACCTGCCAGCAGCCAAGAAGATGATCGAACCGGCTTACCAAGGCCTGAATGGTGATGACGTTAAGTTGATTTCTAGCCAGGATGGCGGCGCCCTAATACGTGTGCTTGCTGGCGAGATTGGCGGGTTTGTCGGGCCAGGAAAATCTCAAACCCCAATGGCGATTGCGCACATCACTTTGGCGCCAGGAGCTTCGGTATCAGTTCCTTGGAACCCGATGTTCAATGCACTTGCCTACACCTTGGCGGGCTCGGGCACTGTCGGCGAAGAGGGGCCTGGCACCAATACCGCCAAGATTACAACCGGAGCCCTGACCGTTTTTGGCCATGGTGATCGCGTGGTTTTCACAGCGGCTGAAACCCAAGAATCGCGCCACAACTCACTCGAAATCTTTTTGCTTGGCGGGCTGCCAATTCGTGAACCGGTTGTTGCTTACGGCCCGTTCGTGATGAACGACAGAGCCGGTGTAATCAAGGCAATGGAAGATTACCAGTACGGTCGATTTGGCCAAATTCCTGATGACGCTATTCAGCCCTTTCATTACCGCCACTAGGCTCGCATCGCTCTGACTAGGCTGAAAGCATGCTCTTAGAACCTCGGAAGGTGAAGCTCACCACTCGCACCGGAATCGAGATTTCACGCACCCTTCCTAACGCTCGCAAGCGGATGATTGGCGCTTGGGCATTTGCCGATCACTTTGGCCCAACTTTTCAGGCCGACGGCATGGTGGTCGCCGCACACCCCCACACTGGGCTTCAAACAGCAACCTGGCTCATTGAGGGCAGCATCGAACACCGCGACAGCCTGGGAACAATCCAGCACATTAATCCTGGCCAACTAAACCTAATGACCGCGGGCCACGGAATTGCCCACAGCGAACTCAGTCTTGCTGACGCCAAAATGTTGCACGCCGTGCAACTTTGGATAGCCCTGCCAGAATCGGCACGTGAGATGGATCCAGAATTTCAACACGTAGAAAACCCACCGCAGGTGGTGCTCGGCGATAGTCAAATTCGCATTTTTGCTGGCGAGCTTTTCGGGCTAAGAGCTGAAACCAAAATTTTTAGTGAGCTTGTTGGAGCCGAGGTGCGAATCTCGGCCGGCAACAAAGTTGCTATTCCGGTTGCAGAAGATTTTGAACACGGAATCTTGGTGATTCAAGGTGAGGCGCAAGTGAATGATGAAATTGCAGCAGCAGGGCAGATGATTTATCGAGAAACGGGCACATCAGAATTTGAGGTGACTGCTGGCTCAGAAGATTTGATATTCCTATTACTTGGCGGTCAGCCCTTTGAAGAACCAATCGTCATGTGGTGGAACTTTATCGGGCGCTCTCACGATGAGATTGTAGAAATGCGAAGGGCCTGGAATGCAAGAGAAAGTCGCTTTGCAGAATTTGCCGATCGCATCGGCGGATGGACTCCGGCCCCTGAATTGCCCAACGTAATTCTTCGCGCTCGCAATTAAATGTTGGGTATACCCAACATGTCACGAAAATAAAGGTATTTCGATACATCGTTTCCAAGAAATGTTCTTAATTAAGAACATTTCAAGGCAATAATTAAGCCTGATAAAGGATTTCCAGGGGGATATTCTTTCAACCCAATCAGGAGAAAAGTATGAATCGCAAAATCTCTAAGGTGCTGGCTGCGGGCGCTACCGCAATTGCACTGATGACCATGAGCACCACCCCAGCTTCTGCGCTTGTGGCAGATGGCCCAGCAGTTTTGGTTTTCTCAAACGAGAACTGCACCGACCCTGATCAAGAAGACGCAGACATCTCGGCATCACTAGGCGTGATTGCTAAATCTGTAACTCTTTTTGATGGCGGCGATGCTAGCGAGGCTGCCTGGACCGACGCACTTGACGGCATCGATGTTCTAACTCTCCCTGAAGGCTGCAACTTTGGTGAAGCTACTATGTTCTCGGCCGAGGCACAGGCATACATCAAGAACTGGATCGAGTCTGGCAAAACTGTGGTTGGCACTGGCTCTTATGACCACGCTGAATTCATTAACTACATGACTGGTTTGGATTACTCCAGTGAATTTGACAACAACGATTCTCTTGGAGATGAGACTGCTAACCCATGGACACTGCAAATTGACAGTGACACCTTGCCTGAAACTGTACCTAATGGAAACTACACCGGCGGGCTTCTCGACTACTCAGCTTGGTCAGCTGAAAAGAAGGCGTTCGTAACCCCTGTTTACTACAGCGAGGTCGAAGACAACCTTGGCGTTGCGTACTTCACTTTTGGTGAGGGTTACTACATCTACAACGCCTATGACTGGTACCCAGACTCAGACGAAATCACCAACGGCGTGCGTGCAACCTGGGATGAGACCCTTCAGTTTGCAGCAACTGGCCAAATCGCTCCTCCAACCACCGAAGAGCCAGTTGTAGAGCCAACTGTTGTTGAAGAAGAACTAGCAGACACCGGTGTTGAAGCAGTTGCCCCTTTTGCAACTGGCGCGGCACTTTTGATCGCGGGTCTTGTGGTTATGTTTGCGCGTCGCCGCCAGACTAACTAATTAGCAAAACTAAAAAATTGCCCCGGCCGTTGGTCGGGGCAATTTTTTTATGCTCTTTGGTCGGGTAGTCACCTGAGCAATGCCGGGTGCTAACGGGAACTCTCGCCCACTAACAACAAATGATTTGGCGACACCTAGTTAGGTGTCGCCAAATCATTTGTGCCCCTAGTGGGACTCGAACCCACACTGTGTCGATTTTAAGTCGACTGCCTCTGCCATTGGGCTATAGGGGCGTCTAGTCGAAAGGGATGCCCCTGGGGCATCCCTTTCGACTTAGAAGATTACTTCTTAGGTCGAGATGCGAAGGTCTCGAAGGCAACACGAGGGTCTTTGGTTGCCGAGATCGCAACGATGTCGCGCTTCAGCAAGAAGTTCCAAACCCAGCCAGAGAAGACGCGAAGCTTGCGCTCCCACATCGGCATAGCCAAGCCGTGGTAGCCACGGTGCATGCACCATGCAATAAAGCCCTTGATGGCTAGCTTCTTGTACTGGAACACACCGACACCGATTCCAAGACCTGCAACAGCGCCCTTGTTCTTGTGGAAGTATTCCTGAATGCCTTCACCACGGATAGCAGCTACGAGGTTCTTAGCAAGCAACTTAGCCTGACGAACTGCGTGCTGAGCGTTAGGAACACAGAATCCACCAACGCCGCCGCCTGAAAGATCTGGCACAGCTGAAACATCGCCGGCTGCCCAAGCATCAGCAACAACATCTTCACCGTTGACCACCTGAAGGGTTGCCTTCGCGGTGATGCGACCACGCTCGTCTAGAGGTAGGTCGGTGTTGCGAACGAATGGGTGAGCCATTACACCTGCGGTCCAGACGATAACGTCTGACTCGAAGCTTTCGCCGGTAGAAAGTTCAATCTTGCCCTTTTCAGCTGACTGAAGCTGGGTGTTTAGGTGAACCTTTGCACCGCGTGCATCTAGGTTTGCAAGAACCCACTGGCTGGTTTCAAGTGAAACCTCAGGCATGATGCGACCCATTGCTTCAACCAGGTGAAAATGAGTGTCTTCAAAAGTGATGTTTGGGTAGTAACGCAGTAGGTAGCTCACCAAAGAACGCATTTCTGCGAAAGTCTCGATACCTGCGAAACCACCGCCGATAACCACGAAGGTCAATAGACGGTCACGAGCAGCACCCGCTGGCAAGTTAGCTGCCTTGTCTAGGTTGGTGATGATTCGGTTGCGAATCTCAACTGCTTCTTCGATGGTCTTTAGGCCGATTGCGTTGTCAGCTACACCCGGAATCGGGAAGGTACGTGAAACCGCACCAGCAGTAACCACAATCTGGTCGTACTTCTGCTTATAAGGCTTAAGACCAGGAACCTCGATGGTTGCAGTCTTCTTGGCGTGATCAACATTGGTGACCTTGCCTGAGACGATGTTGGTCTTCTTAAGGTGGCGACGGTGTGAGGTAACAACGTGACGTGCCTCAATCGAACCGGCAACAACCTCAGGTAGGAAAGGCTGGTAGGTAAGGTATGGAAGTGGGTCAACCATGGTGACCTCAGCCTCGCCCTTGCCGAGTAGCTTCTCAAGTTTGAATGCGGTGTAGAAACCAGCGTAACCGCCACCGACGATTAGAATTTTTGGCGCAGCGGCGCCACTCTTGTTTGCAGACATTCTTCTAATTTACTACCTTCTACGGGCCATTATGTTACGTCTAAGTCTGCGCGCCACAGAAAATATAAGGCCAATTCCTAGAACCCCATAGAACACAGATGTGGCTATCCAAGAATTGTCGGTGGGCTTACCTTCAATGGTCTCCCCCAATGAGTCTTCAGGCAGAGGTTCATGGATACCCGATTCACCAGAGACATCCGTGATTTCACCACTGGCACGGTAAAGCTCAACCCAACGATCAAGCGAGCCCAATGGGTTTTCGGTGACCGGTTCAACACTTGCGGTAAGTGCGCGCAGCGGGTCAATCAGGCCATAACCATAAAGCGGTGAATATGATTCTTCGGTTTGCTTGTCGGCAGTCTTGATCACTCGATTGATCACATTATTTGCGTCAAGTTCAGGGTAATACGCCCGCACCAAGGCAACTAGCCCGCTAACAATTGGCGCAGCTCCACTGGTTCCACTCCAAACTCGATAGTCTCCCCCTGGGTAAACACCAATCAAATCATCAGCCGGCGCACTCACACCGATGGTTAGCCCAGTGGTTGAAGCCGCGCGGCTGGCCTTGCCGTTGCGATCGACCCCGGCAACTGCTAACACGCCTGGGATAGTCGCTGGCGCAGCAACTGTGTCGGTGCCAGATGACCGGTTTCCTGCTGCAGCAACAACCACGACGTCATGGTCAAATGCATAGGCAAAAGCAGAATCCCAGCTTTCTGGCCACCCCGCACTGCTTCGAGAAAGAGAGAGGTTGATTACAGATGCGCCATGATCTACTGACCAATAAATTGCCTCAGCGATTTCATCATCGGTGTTGATGCCGTCAACCCCAAAAGCCAAGGATGCGCTGATGAGCGAGGCTTCGGGTGCTGTGCCAATTACGCCTTTTGAATTGCCGTGGCCACGCCCTGCGATTAGTCCAGCCACCATGGTTCCGTGATAATTACTGGCACCAACCGGCGTGGTTCCGTTGATGTCGCCGAGGCCCGAAAAATCTTCGCCATCGACAACCACATTTTTGAGGTCGACATGGGTGGTGTCAATGCCAGTGTCTATAACTGCAACTCGAACACCCTTGCCCTTGGTGAGGTTCCATGCCTTCTTAAACGAGTAGTCGACTAGCCAATATTCACGATCGCGAATTTCATCGGCTGAGGCAGGCTGGGCTGCAAACAGCACCCCAGCAACAGTGAGTGCTAGTGCTAGTAGCTTTCGCAAACGCACTTGTTTGGGCTCCATGAGCAAGCTTTAAGGGCAATGTCGCCGATTGGGTTCACACCAGGCCCTGCGGCCAAAGCGTGACCGATTAGTGCGTGCAAGCACTTCACACGAGTTGGCATTCCACCGGCTGAGATTCCTGCAATTTCAGGCACTTCTAAACCAAGTTCTTTGGCCGTGCGATCACGGTCGGCAATAAAAGAGTCGTGGGCCTTTTGATAGGCCTCGGCTAGCTCTGGCTCTTCGCCCAGACGAGCCTGCAGTTCGGCCATTAGTCCGCTTGCTTCAAGAGTTGAAACAGCAGCCGTGGCGCCACGGTGGGTTAGGTAATAGGTGGTCGGAAAAGGCGTGCCGTCGGAAAGCCTGGGAGCAGTGTGAACCACGGTTGGCTTGCCACAAATACATCGAGCGGCGATAGCAACGATGTCTCGAGCAGGTCGCCCAAGCTGGCGAGACACCTCGATGATGTCAGCTTCGGTGACAGGGGTTAGCGGCATTACTTGGTTGCTCCTGTTGATTCATCGGTAGGCACTTCGGTTCCGGCGCGAATCACAGATTCTAGAACGGCATCGACCCAGTTGTTTTTAGTTTCGCGAATCTCAGTAGAAATTTCGCTGGTGTTTGTTCGGTCAGCCAACTGTGCACCAACTGTTCCCGAGGTGTCATTCGGGTCGATTTCATCAGCACCCAAAACAAGATAAGAAATCTCGCCCGGCATCACGTAATACAGACGATCGCGGGCCTGAGAACGAATGTAGACCGGGTCTTCCCAACGCTTGCGCTCTTCTTGCATAGTTAGAACGTCAGCCTTGGCCTGGTCTACGTCAGCTTGAGCCTCGGCAATTGCCTGCCGTTGCGAAACCCAGGTTTGCATGCCAGGCGCCAGCGAAATTACGCCAACCACAATGGCAGCCAAAATGGCCAGAAGTTGAAACTTATTAGAAACGCCCCGCAATGCCATCGATGTTGCCATCGACGGAGCCTTTGCGGGGCGTTTCATAGGTTTAGAACCCGAGCTTACTTAGCGGTGAAACGAGGAAAAGCTGAACGACCAGCGTAGAACGCTGCGTCTGATAGCTCTTCTTCGATGCGTAGAAGCTGGTTGTACTTTGCAACACGCTCTGAACGAGCAGGTGCACCGGTCTTGATCTGGCCAGCGTTGGTTGCAACGGCTAGGTCAGCAATGAAGGTGTCTTCGGTCTCGCCTGAACGGTGAGAGATGATGGCCTTCATACCGTGACGCTGAGCAAGTGAAACTGCATCTAGGGTCTCGGTCAGGGTACCAATCTGGTTTACCTTCACCAAGATTGCGTTACCCGCGGCCTCGTCGATACCCTTCTGCAAACGTGCAGGGTTGGTTACATAAAGGTCGTCGCCAACCAGCTGAACCTTTGAGCCAAGCTCAGCAGTCATCTTGGTCCATGAGGCCCAGTCATCTTCTGATAGCGGGTCTTCGATTGATACCAGTGGAAAGCGTGCAACTAGGTCTGCGTAGTAAGCGATCATTTCGTCACCGGTGCGCTCTTGACCTTCGAAGGTGTACTTGCCAGTTGCCTCTGAGTAGAACTCGGTTGCTGCAACGTCAAGAGCAAGTGCAATTTCGGTGCCTAGCTTGTAACCAGCCTTGGCAATTGCCTCCGCGATTAGCTCTAGAGCAGCTGCGTTGGTCGGAAGCTCAGGTGCGAAACCACCCTCGTCGCCCAGACCGGTTGACAGGCCCTTGCTGTGAAGCAGGCTCTTCAGAGCGTGGTAAACCTCAACACCCCAACGAATTGCTTCGCTGAAAGTCTCAGCACCTAGAGGCACAATCATGAACTCTTGGATGTCAACACCGGTGTCAGCGTGAGCGCCACCGTTGATGATGTTCATTAGTGGAACTGGAAGAGTGTGTGCGTTTGGGCCGCCTAGGTAGCGGTAAAGTGGCTGACCGGTTGACTCAGCTGCTGCACGTGCGTTTGCCATTGAAACACCAAGGATGGCGTTTGCGCCCAGGTTCTCTTTGGTAGCGGTGCCGTCTAGAGAAATAAGAGCTGCATCTACTAGGCGCTGGTCTTGTGCGTCAAAACCTGCAAGAGCCTCGTCAACGGTCTCAACTACAGCCTTTACTGCATTCTGAACACCCTTGCCAAGGTAACGGCCCTTGTCGCCGTCGCGGCTTTCGTGCGCTTCGAATGCACCGGTTGATGCACCTGATGGAACTGCAGCGCGACCAAAGCTGTCGTCTTCTAGCAGAACCTCAACCTCAACGGTTGGGTTTCCACGTGAGTCAAGAATTTCGCGAGCGCCAATGGCTTCAATGATTGACAAGGTTTCTCCTTATTTGGGCTGTTTTGAACGCGCCAGACGGCGCTAAAAACGTCGTCGTAATGGTTATTAGTTTAGTTCTAGCGGTTTAGATTTAGCGAGACATTACCCGATTTGGCGCAATGCCAAATCACCGAATGAAATGGCGTCTGCACCCACAGAGGCGAACGATCCAAAGCCCTGTTCAGCCATGCTGTCTAGCAAAAGGTTGAGTTTTTTCGGTCGCTGCTCAAGACGCACCCGGTAACCCGCTGCAATTGCCTCTTGCTGCAGATTCAGAGCGTTACCGATCACAACAGAATCAGTCGAATCAAGAATCAACACCAGCGATTTTGCATCGTCAGACGAAACCTCGACAAGGTCTACCGCACGCTCAAAGCCAATTGAAATACCTACCGCAGGCGCATCGGTGCCAAGCCAACGACCAACCATGCCGTCGTAACGACCGCCACCGCCAATAGACGAGCCAGACTCAGGGTGCTCAATCTCAAAAATTGTGCCGGTGTAGTAACCCATGCCTCTGACCAAAGTTGGGTCAAAGCGAAGGCGCCCTTTACCGTGACGCGCCTCAACAGCAGCAAAGATCTCGTTCAACTCAGCCGGAATAGGCAAATCGCTAGCAATGGCGTTCAACCACGCGGCAGCACGCTCGGCAACAGCGGCATCGAACTTTTCGGCTAACTCAGCCACCACGCCTTCGGCAGCAATTTTGTCGAGCTTGTCGATTGTGATCATCGCCGACCCCTTGCCAGCTTCGGGCACACCAAGTTGCTCCAGTAGATTGGCCAACAACGCGCGGTGGTTCACTCTGATGCTCGCATCGTTCAAGCCAATTGCAGCGAGGGAATCCAAGCTGGCATTTAGAAGTTCAATCTCGGCAAGGATGCTTGCATCGCCAATGATGTCAATGTCGCACTGCACAAATTGACGGTAACGGCCTTTTTGCGGGCGCTCTGCGCGCCAAACTGGCCCAATTTGCAAAGCCTTGAAAACGGCAGGCAATTTGGTTCGATTGGTGGCGTAGTAGCGAGTCAAAGGCACGGTTAGGTCATATCGAAGGCCCAAATCAGCCAAATCATCTTCACCGTCAGATGCTGCGAGCGCAGCCTCAAGCTCTGCTCCACGCTTCATGACCCTGAATGCAAGTTTCTCGTTGTCACCACCCTGGCCCGAGGTTAGTCGCGCCAGATCTTCAAGCGCAGGGGTCTCAATTTCTTGAAAGCCATGGCCAAGGTAAGTAGCGCGAATCTTGTTTAGAACCAGATCGCGACGATTCTTCTCAACCGGAAGAAAGTCGCGCATTCCGCGGGGTGGGTGCACATCTTTAGCCATTACCCAAGTTTGCCACAGGGATGACACTTAGCCGATTAGCCAGGGCCAACTCAACTAGTCGTCTTCACCAGAATCTTCTGAATCTTCAGCATCTTCAGAATCGACTTCATTTTGGTGGTCGTCAGAATCATCTTCAGAGTAGCTGCCCTGATCATCATCTTCATCATCACTTTCATCGTCTGAATACGAACCACCAGAGCCAGCAGATGGGGTAGCGCTTGAAACATTGCCAAAATCAACGGGTGGCAAAGGGAGATCAATAACCGGTTGGTCAGACACCGTGGAATCGATAGCGGTTGCAGTCAAATTTTGAGGGTCAACAGATAAAACATCTTCAGCCACCGGCAAAGTTGCGTTTGCCGGGTCTACTTCAGCATCAGCAGCAATTTTGGCTGCTGAATCAGAGGTTTGAGCTGGTACTGCATTTTCACCGAAGAAACCGCTGCTGCCAATAGCCGGGGCAACCATTTGAAATGCGAATAGTGCGCTGGCGGCAATTGTCAGGCCCGGCACCCAAACAGACTTGCCAGCCTTTGGCTTTTTGTCGTATTCATAAGGTGACTGGTTCTCGTCCATTTTTCCCTCCAATTGCAGTGCTTCTGCACAATTAGAAAAGCACTCGCACCTGACAAAACCCTGTGAAAACGGTGCTAGTCCTCTGTGGGAAGTGCGATGACACCAGCATCCGTGGCGTCTTCAAGCTCAACCTCGCGTATCTCAACCTGAAGCTCGCGAACCGCACTTCGAAGGGCGCGCTCTGGGTCAAGACATGCTTTGCGGCCCGATGAAACAATGGCCAACAAGATCGCGCCTAGTTCGTCTTCGCCAGTAATAGTGAAGGCACCCGGCTCATCGGCATCTAGCAGACCAATCTTCTCGGCTTTACCTAGAACTTTGTCGGCAAGCGCCAAAGCTGGAAGGCTCTGCGGAATGCCATCTAAAACACTCGAGCGCTCAGGCTTTTCACGCTGCTTATGGGAATCCCAGTTGACCATTACCTCATCGCCGGTCTTAGCTGCATATTTCTCAAGCTCTTCTGGCGTACCAAAAACGTGCGGGTGTCTACCCATCATCTTTTTGGCCGACAATTCGGCAACATCTTGGATGTCAAAGCTCGCGCCCAAAGAACCTGATGCCGCCAAGTCACTGTGAAAAATGACTTGATAAAGCACATCGCCGAGCTCTTCGAGAATTTCATCACGGTCACCAGCCTCAATTGCATGAACCAGCTCGTATGTCTCTTCAATCAAATACTTGGTAAGCGACTCATGAGTCTGCTCGGCATCCCAGGGACAACCGCCAGGCTGGCGAAGCTTGTGAGCAACCGCAATTAGTTCATCAAGTTTTGTCATTTTGTGCCTGCCTGTTCGTTATTTTGATCTGGTGCAACTGCAAAGACTCGCGACAAAAACGCCCAAGCCCAGTCGATTATTTCTTTGTCACGCATTGGTTCAAAGTTTTGGTCTCTAGGTGCAGGCACCATCAGAGTCTTTGCCGATTGTAGGTATTTAGCGCCCGGAAACAGGTGTGTGAGCTTTACCTGCGCAGCTTCATCCAAGGTAACTGGTTGCAATTTAACCTGCAAGCCAAGGATGTTGAAATCTTTTAGCCCTAGACGATTGGCTTGCTGGCGCAGCTCGGTAACCTCAATTAGGTTCTTGACCGGGTCAGGGGCCTTGCCATAGCGGTCTTCTAGCTCGGCGAGAATGCCGTCAAGCTGGGCTCTGGTGCCGAGTTCGCCAGATGCGGCCGAAAGCTTGTGATAGGCCTCCAGGCGCAAGCGCTCACTGTCTACATAGGTGGCTGGAATATGGGCGTCAACTGGCAATTCGAGTTTCAGCTCGGCCGGTGCCTCAATTTTCTCGCCCTTGAAATCAGCTACCGCTTCGCCGATCATACGAAGATAGAGGTCGAAACCAACACCCGCGATGTGCCCTGATTGCTCGCCACCGAGAAGGTTTCCGGCACCTCGAATCTCTAGGTCTTTCATCGCAATCTGCATACCGCCACCCAACTCGTTATTTTGTGCGATGGTTGCCAAACGGTCGTGCGCTGTTTCGGTCAGCGGCTTGTCTGGGGCATAGAAGAAGTAGGCATAGGCGCGCTCGCGACTTCGACCAACTCGACCACGAATTTGGTGCAACTGGCTCAGACCAAAATTCTCGGCTCGGTCGATAATCAAGGTGTTGGCATTTGGAATATCGATACCGGTTTCGATGATCGTTGTCGACACTAAAACGTCAAACTTGCGTTCCCAGAAATCAACCACAACCTGCTCGAGGGCAACTTCTGACATTTGACCGTGGGCTACGGCAACTCGGGCTTCGGGAACCAGTTCGGCCAATTGGTGAGCAACCGCCTCGATTGAACTAACTCGGTTGTGCACGAAGAAAACTTGCCCCTCACGAATTAGCTCGCGCCGAATAGCAGCAGCGACCTGCTTCTCGCTGTAAGCACCGATGAACGTCAAGATTGGGTGACGCTCCTCAGGTGGGGTGGCCAGGGTCGACATCTCACGGATGCCCGTAATTGCCATCTCAAGTGTGCGAGGAATCGGCGTGGCTGACATCGAAAGAATGTCGACGTTTGTCTTCATCTCTTTCAACTTCTCTTTGTGTTCTACGCCAAATCGCTGTTCTTCATCGATGATGATCAGACCGAGTTGCTTGAATTTCACGCTCTCGCTCAACAAACGGTGAGTGCCAATCACCATGTCAATCGAACCATCAGCCAGTCCAGCTAGGGTTTCCTTGACCTCTTTGGCAGTTTGAAAACGTGATAGAGATCTTACGTTCACTGGGAACCCGGCGTAACGGGCTTCAAAAGTATCCGTGTGCTGACGCACTAAAAGCGTGGTTGGCACAAGCATGGCTACTTGCTTGCCGTCTTGGATAGCCTTGAACGCGGCTCGAACTGCCACTTCGGTTTTGCCATAACCCACGTCACCCGCGAGCAGCCGATCCATCGGTATCTCGCGCTCCATGTCACGCTTGACCTCGTCAATAGTGGTGAGCTGGTCAGGGGTTTCAACGAACGAGAATGCTTCTTCGAGTTCATGCTGCCACTCGGTATCAGGCCCAAATGCATAGCCCCGCGACTTCATCCGAGCTGAATAAAGCTTGACCAAATCGATGGCTATTTTGCGAATTGCTTTGCGCGCGTTGCCCTTGGCTCGAGCCCAGTCGGTGCCACCCATTTTTGAGAGCACCGGCGCCTCGCCACCAACATAGCGGGTGAGCAAATCAAGCTGATCGGTTGGCACAAATAGGGTGTCACCAGGGTAGCCGCGCTTGCTTGGAGCGTATTCAATCAACAGGTATTCGCGCTGAGACTGTAACTTTCCAACCCCGCTGGTTCGCTGCACAAGCTCAACAAAGCGGCCAATTCCATGAGTTTCGTGAACCACATAATCGCCAGACTTCAGACTTAGCGGGTCAACAGCCTGACCACGTTTTGCAGCTAACTTTCGAACTTGCGGGCTTACATAAGCCGAGCTCTTGCCATAAAACTCAGCTTCGGTAAGCACTATCAGTTTGCTGTCGGGAGCGGTGAATCCCTTTCGAAGCGAACCCTGAGCAACCTCAGCCTTGATTGATGCTGCGTTCATCAACTCTTGTAGGCGTTCGACTGTTCCATGGCCTTCAGCAACCAGGATGATTTGTTGCCCGTTTTTAGCTTGGTCCTCGAGCCACTCGGTTGCCGTGGTGTCGAGACCCTTAAAATTCGGAATTTCAAACAGGCCAAGCTTTACCAGCGAATCGTCGTCTGCGCCGAATTGAGAAATAGTGAACATGGCTCTGCCATCCAAGGCATCTTTGAACTGGCTAAGTTCGACAAAACCACCGGTGCTCAAATCAATTGGCGCGCTTGCACCTTCAGTGGCGGCATCCCAGGCAGCATGTAAAAACTCTTCATTGGTTTCAACCAGGCTGGCCGCTCGCGCAGCAGATTTTTCAGGAGAAAGGAGTGTGACCAATGCATTCTTCGGCAGGTAATCGGTGAATGGAACCAGCTTGTCGACCAGTACCGGAGCCAATGATTCCATGCCATCAACTGGAATTCCCTCAGCCAGTTTGGCAAGCATGGTTGAGATATTTGGAAACTCGTGAACCATCTCACGAGCCCGAGAGGCAACACTCGGTGTGATGATGATCTCGCGAGCCGGATAAATCTCAACTTCGTCGACTTTGCCTTCGATTGAACGTTGGTCAGCCACTGAAAATTGTCTAATTTCATCGAGTTCATCACCGAAGAATTCAAGGCGCATTGCATGTTCGGCTGTGGTCGGAAAAATATCCAGGATGCCACCTCGAGCAGCAAACTCACCACGTTTGGTAACCATGTCTACCCGGTGATAAGCCAACTCAACTAGCTTTAGCGACAACTCGAATAACAAATAATCTTTGCCGCGCTCAAGTTTGAGAGGCGGAAACTTTGCCAATCCTTCGACAACCGGCTGGAGAACAGCGCGCACTGACGCAATCACGTAAACCGGGTGGGTGATCTTCTCGCCAAGCGCCTCAATATCACCGAGACGATGCAAAACCTTGAGTCGCCTTCCTACTGTTTCAGGGCTGGGGCTAAGCCTTTCGTGAGGCAGGGTCTCCCAAGACGGAAACTCAAGTATTTCTGAGTCTGGTTCTAAATCATGCAAGGCAGCCGCAAGATCTTCACCCTCGCGACCGGTAGCGACAACGATTAGTTGCACTGGCGAGAGCTGTGCGCTCTTTCGAAATTCGGTGATTGCCGCCACTACAGCCGAGTGCGCGCCCTGAGGAGCGATTAGATCAACACGTTGATTTTTGATTTTTGCTTGAAGCGCTGCGAAGGGATACCCTTCAGAAATGAGTGCGCCAAGGCGCGACAGGGCCTTGAGATTTTGCGTACTCACAGGGCAAGTCTAATTGCCAGCAGTGTTGAAGACATTTTGAGCTGCCTGAACTCCATTGCGCATGATGGCCTCAACTGCATCGGCTGCGATTTCTAGCGTGACCGGCAGGTTTTTGCGCTCGGCCGATGAAAAATCTTTGAGCACAAAGTCGGCGGTATCCATGCGACCCGGTGGTCGACCAATACCCACTCGAATCCGAGCAAAATCGTTTGAACCGCTTGCGGCAATAATGTCTCGAAGACCGTTGTGCCCACCGTGCCCGCCGCCCTGTTTGATGCGAACGGTTTCGGCATCAATATCTAATTCGTCATGAATCACGATGACATTTTCAACTGGGATCTCATAGAACTTCATTAGCGATGAGACTGGGCCTCCGCTGGTGTTCATATATGAACCAGGCTTGGCGAGAATTACTTTCGGACCACCGGCAAATAGCCGCGCCTCGGCTACGGCAGCATTAGCTTTGTGGCTTTTGAAACTGGCACTGATTCGATCGGCCAAAACAGAAAGAACCATCTGGCCAACATTGTGCCGATTAGCAGAATAGTCGGGCCCGGGGTTACCGAGCCCGACTACT
>CAZIFS010000029.1:0-3521 GCA_964539165.1 uncultured Rhodoluna sp.
CCACGAGTCTTAGAACCTGTAGAGGGTTTAGCCGGGGTCTTTGCGGTCTGACGAGTGCGGCCTTTTGCAGCCGGCTTATCGGCAGCTGCAGCTGCTGCGGCCTCTGCTCTGCGCTGGGTGTAGGCGTTCTTTACGCCCCTATCGCCATACTCTACTCCGCTGGCAAAAGTGCCTTCCGGGGACATCTGGTGAGACTGCTTTAGGTAGTCAAGGCGACGAGCGTGCTCGCGGTTAGCGTAAGCATCCATGTTTTCCCAATGGGCTTGGCTAGGTTCGCCATTCCTGCCAGATCTGTTAGATGGCCTGTTGTCTGCAAAGTACTTGCCAGTAAGAATACCCGCAAGTACTGAGTTGTGGCCTCGGCTTGCTCCAGCCGCACTGGATATTTGATTTTGCGCTGCGCGCTCGATGTTTTCTGCCATGGTTCGATTGTAGAGCGTTTTAATAATTAATTACTGCTAAAAGAAAAAACCCCAGCCGATCGGCTGGGGCTCTTCTTTGGGAGCTATTAGCTTGCAGCTGCCCATGGGGTGATAGTGATTGTTGCGCCAGTGGTGATGTCCGCAGCAGCAGCAGCAGTCGACTGGGTCTTGATAGTGCCTTCGACACCGACTACAGAGCCTGTAATGCCGGTTAGAGCAACAGCGGTTGTAGCAGTTGAAGTGAACTTGACCACGTTGGTGCTTGAGTTACCAGTTACGGTCCAAGTTCCGTTGACAGTTGCGTCACCAGTGTTCGAGACAGTAATCTTGGTGCCTACTGGGTAAGCAGCTACTGCACCAGATGCGGTGATAGATACTTCAGTAGAACCAGCAGTACGAGAAGCAGCGGTTACAGTCTTAGCAGCGTTAGTTGCGGCAGAAGCAGTGGTGATGTTAGCAGCCTCGTAACCAGCGTCCTTAAGCGCGTCAAGAGCAACAGCAGTGGTTGCACCTAGAACGTTAGGAACAATGATGTTACCGAGACCGACACCGTCAGCAGCTGTTAGTGCATCAGTTGCCTGAACCTTGCCGTACTGGCCGGTAACAAGACCAGCGTTAGCCGAGTTAGTAACTGTGAACGAAGTAGCGTTAGCAGTTGCAACAGTAGCGCTAGTAAGGTTGTATGCCGAAGCAGTTAGACCAGTGATGTTTACAGTCTCACCAGCAGTCAAGAAGTTCTGTGAGGTGTAGGTGACTGTGGTTCCGTTACCAGATGCAGCAGTAACGATGAAGTTACCTTCGCCAGCAACAAATAGAGGGTAGCCTGACCATCCAGCCTCTGCGTCTGAGTGTCCGTCAAGAGCAGGATTTAGGCGGTCTGAAGCAACCTGAGTGGTAGCCGACCAGCTGTAGTCTGCACCAACGCCTGGAAGACGTCCAGCAGCAGCGGTAGCAACAGCAGTAGCGCCAGTAACAGCGGTTCCGGTAGCTGCGTTAGTTACAGTGAACTGTGAAGATGAAACTGTACCAACTGCTACGTTAGTCAAGTTAAATGCAGAAGTCGATAGACCAGTAATGGTTACGATCTCGCCTACCTGAAGAGTGTTAGCAGATGTGTAAGTTACAACGCCACCTGAAGCCGAAGCCGCGGTAACAACATAAGTCTTGTTCTGAGTCTGAGTAGAACCAGTAGTTCCACCAGTGTTGCTGATTGTAGCCGCACGGTCATTGTTCGGCTGCATAGGGAACTTGCCCCATACGAAATCTACGGCTTGCTGGCCGCTAGAATCTGTTGCCATGGTTTTTTCCTTAATCTCTAGAGAAATGATTACAGCGCCTGATCGGGACGCTACTAATAAGTATCGCGCCTAGGATAAAGTTTAAAGGTCTAAACTAAATTATTTGTTTAGTAGCCCTCAGCGCCAGAGGTTGCAGAACTGGCAATAGCCGGAGCAGACCCAGTTGGGGCCATGACTTCGGTTGGCTTGTTGTTCTCGTTACCAGTCGGGGTAGCAGCGCCCATAGAAGCGCCTGGAGTCTGGGTTGTGTTTGGGTACATTACTTGCCCTCTTTGTTTGTGGTGTGATCTACGACGTCATAGCCATACATGCCATTGCCGCGGTCTGCACGGTGCAGTCTAACTTCCTTGCCCCAAATGTCTTTACCCATAGTCGAAGCAGCGCCGCAATCAGGGCACGCCTCTAGGTTAGCTGGGTCGTGCTCACTTTGTAGCTTGCGCAGTTCAGCAAACTGGTCTTTGTTTGGCTCCATTACTTCTCGTTTTCTTTCTTGCCGGCACGACGCTTGTTTTCCTTAGCGGTGTTAGCTCCGTGCTTAAGTGGGCGAAGGTTAGACATCTTGTCGTCAGAGTGATTGTTGTTCTTGTGGTCGACGTCGGTGCCCTTTGGAAGCTTGCCGTGCTTCTGCTCATACTTAAACTTAGCGGCGTCCACAGAAGTGCGAGAACCATCCTTGTTTACGACAGACATCATAGGGCGTCCGCCATTCTTAGCGGAACCCTTGAATGGCCCGTAGACCTTCTTACCGTCTTTAGTGGTAGCGGCCTTAGTCTTAGCCTTGCTTGCTGGTTTCTTCTCAGCCATTATTTTGTACCCTTATCTTCAGCGCGGGTCTCCAGGTCGGAAACACAGTCGTCGCAGTAGTTGTAGTCCCCATAGAAGCCATTGTGGAGCACACCCTTGCAGTTGACGCAGTTAGGTAGCGGTCCGTTGACCTTGATAGGATTGTCTTTGCGCATGTGAGACATGTCGCCAAACTGGTTGTCTTTAGACTCCATTAGAAATTTCCTCTGTAAGGTGTGCGTGCGACGTCCGATGCCGCAATAGAAACATTGTACCGCTGAACAGCACCCCTAGGGCCAGTAAAGATACGATCGTTTACTCTACGTACATCAGCTTCAAAAACGGGCTTTTTTGGGGTAAATACACCCGATAGTTGTGGGCGCGCAGCGATCACTGCTCTTCCTTCTTTTCCTGCTTCTCCACTGACTTGTGCTTGATGCGGTTCTCTGGGTCGCCACGGTAGGCGCTCATAGGTCCGAATGGCGTACGACGCGCGATACGCTCGTCAGCTAGGTTGATTACTTCCGCATCCTTCTTAGGGAGCTGCGAGTCTTTAGGTTCCATCGTTCCATTATCTACTAGCCGGGAAGCTCTAGCCCTGTAAACGTTCGATTATACTTAAGATTTTTTGCATGTCAAGCTTGCCATTCGGGCGCGCAGCAGACAAAGCTACTTCAACTCTTCCAATCATCTATTTAAGTAGCTATTTAAATATTTGATGCAAATCTGCATGCGCTGCATGCAACTACCATTTAATTCACTTATACCGCCCATACGATTGTTTAAGCAATACCCAAGAGAACCCGCCGATCTCGCTGCGCCGCCATGCCCGCCACCCCCGCCGTTTTAGGCTACTGCCTACCTTTTAGCACCTTCAATCGTTCCTGACACCTGGCGGGGTAGTCGAACAGATGTTCGATTAACCCTACCCCCCTGAGCGAACAAGTGTTCGAGAGAAACCGTTACCATTCTGTTACATTGTATCTCTGTTAGTAGGCTTGCTAGGCATTAGATTAGT
>CAZIFS010000029.1:3531-6396 GCA_964539165.1 uncultured Rhodoluna sp.
TTAGTAGTAGTTGGAGGGAACCAACTAATCGGCTAGGCGATTACCTAGACTTACTGCCTACGGGCAGAGAGGGGCTAGACACATGTCTATCTCAATTCACTACAACGCACCAAAATACGGTGCGAGAGCAACCGCCTTCCTGAAAGACGAATACAACGGCAAGCGTTGGGCAACCGTCAAGATTGTAGGCAAGAACGGCTACACCGAAAAGGTGTGCCTATACCTACACGAGAACGTCATTCGTGAAATGCTAACCGCTCTAACCGCTGTCGTTGCTGAGTTTGACGAGCAAGTGGCAACCGAGACCGCCGAGGTCGCAGAATGACCGCCCAGATTGAGCGTGAGGGGGTGGAGGACTTCCTCCGCTCCCTCAACGGCAAAATGTTCTCGGTCGTATTCACCAAGCGAACCACAGGTGAGACCCGCAAGATGTTGGCAACAACCAACTTCGCAAGCAAACTAAAAGGCGGAGACCCTGCCTATGATGCGAAAGCAAAAGGTTTGCTAGTTGTCCTTGATGTAGTCGCAAGCAAGACAACCCCAGAGCGAGCAATCCGCTCTATCCCGCTAGACGCAGTTAGCGAAATCCACGCTAAAGGCAAGGTTTATCAAGTCAAGTAGAGCAGGGCGGGGCGCAAGCCCCGCTCTCTCCCAACTCATAGGAGCAATCAAATGTATAAATGTTTCATCTGTGGCACTACTGAATCAATCGTTCACTCTGGCGTAGACGCTCTAGTCTTGGAATGTCTAGATAGCCTTGAGCAAATCTGCTACCCATGCGCTAACAACAATCTGAAAATCCGACAGGAAGCAAGGAGCGCACTGTGAAGTATTACATTCGCCGAGCAATCGTAGGCGCTATCGCAACCCCGCTAGTAGCAATCGCTTGGTGTGCTCTCTACGCCATGCTAATCCTGTTAGGCGCAGAACCAAGTCAGTCGATCGCCGACACATTCGGCAACGGCTTGCTAATCGGTTCAGTCCTAGCAGTCCTGCTAACATTCGCCCCGCAAGTCAAGCGCTTGCTAGGCTAGGCTCCCCGCCCTTGGCTCCCCCTAGCCAAGGGCGGGTGTTCCCCCGCCCCTGCTGGTCGCTCCCATGCCAGCAGGGGCACCAACCCAACAAGTTATCAAATCGTTATAATCAGCCGTCTAGCATAATAAAGGCTCGGCTGATTATAACGATTTGATAACTTGTTGGGTCGGGCGTGTCGTTACCAATCTGTAATAAAGTATTTTTGGCTATGTCTGTTAGCAGGGCTATTAGGCATTAGATTAGGTTTTGTAGGCGAGAGGAAACGCAAATTGCGGGAGCCTACGGAGAGAGGGTGAGAACATGGAAACTTTACAAGTCGAACAGACTGAACTACTGGCTAAGGTCGTAGTTGGGTCTAAGGTCGCACTCTACCACGCCAACGCTGGCACTAGCGTTACTGGCGAGGTAACTGAGGTTGTGACTGACGGCGAGGGCATCAAGTCGATTCAAATCGCTGGCCTAAGTCACCTGTCTACTAGAAACCGTTGGAAAGACAACGATTTCTGGCTAGTCAAAAGTCTAGGGTTCTAGATTTTCCTGAGACCTGAGCCAAGTCCTAAAACTGGCTCACCTAAAAATCCTTTTGGAGGGAACTAAATGGAAACAAAAATGGTTAGCGAAACCGAGCACTTGCGGTTTGAGTGGTCTGGCGGTGCTTACATTTCAGTATTCAACAAGCACCACGACATCGAGATTGATGTTATCAATGTCTGGAACTATGAACTAGACAAGCCCGTTATCGAAAAAAGTTTTGACGGGTTCCGCAACAGAATAACCGAGTGGCTCGCAGAGCCCGTAGACACTAGCGACATTCGCTAGAGGAGGGACAGAAATGTCTTGGGAAACATCTGAAAGTTGGTGGCGTGGCTCTGGCGTGAACGCTAGGGATTACCTTGCCGAGTTTGATTGCCCTAAGTCGGGCTGTGAGGGTGGCTCTAGCCACGAATACAGTAGCGACAGCGGGCCCGAAGCCGAGTTTGACGACATCACTTGCCCACAGTGCCACACGCTCTACAACGGGCGAGTAAATGCCGAGGGCGAAACCTACTGCTACGAAGTAGAGGAGTAGGAGCCCCCACAAGCCCCCAGCCACTCCACTCCCCCTCGGAGTGGCTGGGTGTTCCCAAAAGCCCTCAGCGGGGCGCACAGCCCCGCTGAGTGGCGAGGGAGGCCAACCCAACAAACAGCCAACCAGCCGAAACCCCATCTATATCAATAGATCGGCTGGTTGGCTGTTTGTTGGGTTGAGGGCATGTATAACGGTTTGGTAACGGATTCGCTATCTCTGATAGCAAGGCTATTACCTAATAGTCTTATCTTGTAGTCAACAAGGGCTACACAATTGAGGGAGAATCATGACTCAAGAATCAACGGTAATCGCAAACGGCTCGCTTACTAGCGACTGCATTTGCGAGGTTTGGAATGATGAGACGGGAGAGGCAACGCCCGCTGAGTATTGCTATGGCGACTGTTTCACCGAACAAGTCGACCATGTTGAGTACGTCATCGGGCAATGGCTAGGTGACAAGACTCTAGGCGAGTACATGGTTGAGGTCGAGTATTCGGGCGCAACATGGCAACGCCTAGCCGGCAGAGGTGGATGGGAGCCTGAATCCGTAAAGGATGTTTGGTCCTCGCTCACTATCAACGGTGACTTCACTCTTCGCTTCAAGTTGCTTGACAACGGCATCCTAGAGGTTGTTCGCTCAAGCCACGATGAGTTGGGTGCCTATCACGCTCTTCGGCTAGTGCAAGCGCCATAAGTTTTGCAGAGAAACCTCACGTCTTCGGGCGTGAGGTTTTTTTGTTGGGTTGGCTGATTATTGCTGA
>CAZIFS010000029.1:6406-15924 GCA_964539165.1 uncultured Rhodoluna sp.
CCCAACAACCCTATTATAACGAAACGATAACAGACCGCCTATCTCTGTTAGCAGTCCTGCCAAACCCTAGTATTGTTTCTAGGTGGTCAAGAGAACCACCAACCAGATAGCCGAGAGGGGCTTGTATGGAAAAGGCAGTAATAATCAAAACTGACGGCACGAAAGAGGTCGTTGAGTTTGAGATTGGCAAGTCTTATGACTTGCTAAGCAAGTCGGTTGAGGGCTGGATTGAGTGTGTATCACTCGTTAGCCGTAATGCCGACATGTGGGTCAACGAGGAGGGCAAACTAAACGGCTTGCCTGAAAATCACCAAGCCACCGCACTTTGGGTGGAGGAGTATGGCATGACTGACATCATTGTCGGTAACATCATCATCACTGGTGGCGTGGACCACGAGGGCGAAACTCTCGGGCTATCTGACGAGCAAGTTTCGGAATTTATGGAATACAACCGCCGAGTGTTGCGTTTCTAGGGTTTCTCACCCCCCTCTGAGAAAGCGACCTGAGTCATGTCGCCCTAAACTGACTCACCACCACTCATAGAGGGAGTTATGAAAAAAGCAAATCAAGTCCGTCTGGCGAAACGCTACGGCATCAACAGCAGTACAATCTCATACTGGGCTAAGCACCAGTCATTCCCCGCACCTATCCAAGGTACGGCCGGAAAGTTGTCATGGTACAACACCAGCGAGGTAGACGCATGGGTAGTCCTACACCGCCCCAAGTATTCCAAGCGTGCTCACACACTCGTTACCCCCGAGCAGAGCACACCAAAGCCAGAGGTAGTAATGCCAACGGCGAGCAAGTCCACGCTAGATGTAATCGTGTTCCTACTGGAAAACGACAAGTCCAAGCAAAAGTTAGTGCTAGACCTACTACTAGACTAGCCTACTAAGCAATCAAGCCCCCCAAGCCGTTCGCACAGACGGCTTGGGGGGCTTTTTTGTTGGGTTGGTTGCTTGTTGCTGAGCTGGCTATATGCCAGGGAGGGGTTCTGATCAGCAACAAGCAACCAACCCAACAAGCCTGTTTATAACGGATTGATAACGGAAAAGCGTATCTCTGTTAGTAAGCCTGTTTTGTGATTGACTTATTGAGCGACAGCAACTCCGCTGTTCATTTCAAGAGAGGGCTACCACCATGGGGCTTGACATGTATCTAGAGGCTCGCAAGTACATCAGCAAGATTGATAGAGAGGCGACCACCGACTGGGACAACCCAGTTCTAACCGAGGAATACAAGGCTATTGCCGCGTACTTCCCTGACTACGCTCACAACGACACCGGTTTCTCTGGTGCCGAGGTGGCTATCAACATCGGGTATTGGCGTAAGGCTAATCAAATACATAAGTGGTTCATTGACGAATGTGCCGAGGGCGTAGACGACTGCAAGTCCATTTATGTTTCGGCAGACAAATTGCGTGAACTGCGTGCGACTACCGAGCATGTAATCGCCAGCGGTAATAACGAGGAAGCACTAAGGGTTCTCGCACCGCAACATGGGTTCTTCTTCGGCTCTACCGTAATGGACGAGTGGTACTGGGAAGACCTAAAGAACACCGTCCTTATCCTTGATAAAGCCATTAGGCTTGCCGAGGACGAAAATCTATCAATCTACTACCAAGCGAGTTGGTAGACCTCACAAAAGCCACCCCAAGCCGCCCTCCCCGACGGCTTGGGGTTTTTTGTTGGGTTGGGCTTTATTGGCTGTGCTGTTTATAAACAGCTTCCGCCTTCTTAGCTGATCAGCCAATAAAGCCCAACCCAACAAGTTTGATAACAGATTGGTAACGGAATAAGCCTATCTCTGTTAGGGGGTCATAACTAGCCTATTGTTATTACATGAGCCACAGATGATGGCTCAGAGAGAGAAATCTCTAAACCCAGAAAGGATGTGAGTGCCATGGCACACGCATTGGAAATCGGAGCAAACGGAGAGGTTGCGTTTGCTCTAAGAGGAGAACCCGCTTGGCATGGCTTGGCGAATGTTCTATTCGACAAGGATGAACACATCACCACATCGGCGATGTTGGAATCCGCAAAACTAAATGATTGGAACGTTCGCCTAGAACCTCTAGTCATGCCAGAGGGCTATCGTGCCACAACCACAAGCCAGATGGTTGTTCGTGATAACCCATTCGACAACGGCGTGGATGTTCTGTCTGTTGTCGGTGACCGCTACAAGGTTGTTCAGAACGAGGACCTATTCGCCTTTGGCGATGGAATCCTAGACGGCGGAGCAACTTGGGAATCGGCAGGTTCAATCAAGGATGGCCGAGTTGTTTTCGGTTCGTTGGTAGTTCCACGAGAGTTTGTTCTTGACCCAGAGGGAGCGAACGACAAGACAACCACCTATCTGCTAGTTCACACTAGCCACGATGGTTCAACCGCTGTTCAAGCGAACATCACCCCTGTTCGTGTTGTCTGCCAGAACACGCTCAACATGGCGTTGTCGGGTAGCAAGCAGTCATTCAAGATTCGCCACACCGCAACGGTCGATGGTCGAATCGATGAAGCCCGCCGAGTTCTAGGTCTGACCTTTGCTCACATGGACACTTTCGAGAGCATGGCTCAAGAGTTGTTCCAGACGGCAATCACCGATGACCAGTTCACGAAACTGATTACCTCAATCTACGAGGAGCCAGAATCAGGTTCGGCAAAATCGGCAACCACTCGTTGGGAAAACAAGATAGACATCCTTCAGGAGTTGTATCTAAACGGCCCTACTAACGAGAACATCAAGGGAACGGCTTGGGGAGCACTCAACGCCTTGACCGAGCGAATCGATTACTACCGAGCAGGTCGCAAGGGAGGCGAGGCAATCATCGCCGCCGCCTCTGGCTTTGACCCTGTTGTGAACGCCGAGAAAGCCCGAGTGCTATCCGCTGTTCGTTCGCTAGTGAACGCCTAGCAACAAAACTAAACCGCCCTGTTAGCAACCGCTAGCAGGGCGGTTTTTTGTTGGGTTGGCTAACTTGCTTGATCGCTATAGCTTAGCTATGCGATCAATAAAAGGGGTTATCAAGCAAGTTAGCCAACCCAACAAACTTGCTAAGAGAGAATGTAACGGTTCTATAACGGTAGAGAGTGTATGTCTGTTAGGAGAGAGAGAAGAGCCTATTATTGTTATTACATGGACAGAAAGGAACTGATAACCATGTGGGAGAATCAAGACCCAGAAACCCCAGCCGAGTCTGAGGTAGCACCAAAGCCAACTTACGAAGAGTTGGAAACGCTATACGCAAACGCCGTTCTTGAGAAAGAACAGCACGACCGCACCATGTCCTACTACCGAACCCGTATGGTGGACTTCGAATACAAAATCGAAAAAGCCGACGAGTGGATTACAGAAGAGGCAGACAGCCTGACCGAGCGTCAAGTTGAGGAACTCTGCGAAATCCTCGGTATCAACCTTGAGGTTACCAAGACTGTTACGCTATCAGTTGAGGTAGAACTTGAGGTCACCGCTAAGCGTGGTTACGACTTCGGCGACATCAGCGAATACGACTTCGACATCTCTGTCGAATCCTCGTCAAGCGACTTCGAAATCGAATCGGTCAGCACCGACATCAACTCTGTTGATTACAACTAAATAAGTTTGGTAGGGCAGGTCAGATGTTACTGATTTGCCCTACCTCTCCCTTTCGGTGGGGGACACGCCATAGGTCGTTAGCGAGCAAAGTGGTAGTCAGAGTTTATCTCTGCGAACCCGAGTGCAGACCTCTCTGACCTCGTGATGTCCCCCTCCGATAACAAACCTATTAGGAGAAACAAATGGCACTAAAACTGTTCACAAATGCCTCATGGGTAGAAACTGACGGCTCATACGGAACAAGCGACATAATCCTATTTGATTATGACGACCTGACCGAGGCCCAGCACGAAACCCTCAGCAACCTCAGCGACAATAGCCGGCTTGACTATGTTCAGGCTATTATGTCTGGCGAGCCCCTAGATGAGTGGGAGAACGAGTAATGGCTACCGACTGCAAGTGCAACGGCTGTGCTCAAGACTCAGACTCAACTAGCCTGTTAGACAACGGTTACTGCGAAGAGTGCTTTGACCAAGGGTGCGACTACGACGACGACGTTCACTAGCCCCTCTGAAAGACCCAAGTAAGCCCCACCGCCATTTTCCGCTCTATGCCGACATTGTGTCCGCCGTAGCGGGAACGCGTGTGGGGCTTACTTGTTTTGTTAGGTTGGAAGCCTATTAGCCTAAGCAGCTGTTTTATACGGGATCGACCCGTATAGGCTAATAGGCTTCCAACCCAACAAGCCTGATAGGCAATCGTTACCGAACCGTGACCTAAAATGTAGCAGGAGAGAGTGGCTATCCTGTATTCTGGTATTACCTCTTTGGAAGGAGAGATTATGGAAAAGACAGAATGCTACAAGTGTTCAGCCGAAATCGAAGTGGCGGACATCACAATCGTTCACCCTCTATGCGAATCGTGCGACCAATCGTTCGCCGATTGGTTTGAGAGAGAACTAAACAAACTAGATGGAAGGGCATCATAATGACCGAGCAAGACACCTCGTATCTATGCGAGAACTGTGACACCTATGGGACTATCAAAGTCAAAGGCGGAACAATCCTAGTAAGCCCTTGTGCTTGCGTAAAGGAGGACACCAATGCCTAACTGGGTATCTAGCAGACTTGTTATCTCTGGCGAGAAAGAAACGCTAGACGAACTACAAGCACAAATGGCTACGCCTTACGAATCCGAGCACTACAACTATGTAGATAACAAGGTAGATAAGTCGATCGTTTCTGGAGAGTTTCTTTTGTGGAACGCCATTCGCCCAATCGACCTTGACACCTACTACGAGCGTGCCAAGACCGAACAACGCATAGCCGACCGTAACAATCCTATTGAGGAGGAGAACAAGGTTACTCCTGAACAGGCTATTGACAAACTAAAAGAGGCTATCAAGGACATGCCTCCTATGGACTCAGAGCAGTTCCAAGCCGACATGGCTGGCATTATGGCTGAAATGGCTGTAGGTATGGACTGGTATAACTGGAACGTGCGTAACTGGGGCACGAAGTGGGAACTGTCAGATGTCAGTCTTGGTAGGACTGATAGAGAACTAACCTATTACATGGAAAGTGCTTGGTCACCTCCTGTCGAGGCAATAAACAATCTTGCTAAGCAGTATCCGACCCTGACCTTTACTATCAAGAGCCTTGACGAGAACTCCTGCTTTGCGTGCGAACTGGGCTGGACAGGTGGAGAACAGTCTTACGACCTTGACCTGCCTATCACCCATGAGGTGTATGTGGACATGCGTGGCTACTGCTGGGCGTGCGATGTATCGGAGGGTGCTATGGAAGACCCTGAACTGGAGGAACACAGAGAAGAACTAGGCTGTTATCTATCAGCCACGGCTGGTGTGGAGGCAGACAATGCCTAGACACGCTAAGCCTATTACGTTCCTAGGGACGTGTATCCGACTACTAAGCAAACTTATTATGAGGCTTGCGTCATTCCAGGCTTGGCTCATCATGTTCCAGGCAAAGAAAAACAAGTAGTGCTATCTGTGCTACAATCAAATCAAGAAAAGGAGGCATAAAATGCCAAAGAAATACAGGATTCTATCAGGCGAGGCCTTTATCGTAGAGGCACGCAGCGAGGAAGAGGCTCTTGCCAAGTTCTATGTGGGACAGGGACACATGGACGAGGACGAATACGAGGGTCATGGCTATGACTTCACAGACCTAGACGCAGATGTCGAGTTTGTAGAGGTAGATACAGTCGTAGAGTTGGAAGACGACTAAATAAACTTGGCGGGATCCCCCTTCCACCCGCCAACAAGCAGGGCTTCTTCCCCTTTCTGTGCCCTGCTGAAAGCCCCGAGTCATCATCCACTCGGGGCTTTCCCCTTTTTCGGCGGCAATCTTAGCAAACTTGTTGGGTTGGTAGCCTTTAGCCTAAGCCGGCCGGACGGACGGATTCCCTGAAACAGCTGAATAGGCTAAAGGCTACCAACCCAACAAGCCTATTAGGAGATTATAACGATTTCGTAACGAAGAGAGGGGCGGGCTTGACGGATTGCTTGGTTTCTGCTAAGGAAGCATAGAGAGAGAAGAGTATAACGATCTGGTAACGCCTATTGACTACATAGAGAGAGTATGCTAAGCCCCGTTTAGGCTACTGCCTAATAAGCCTATTGAGCACGCAGGGGCAAGCCCAGATTAGCAGGGGGTAGCCGTTGAGATGTAGTTACTATCAGGCTTGCTTGGCTACAACCATAGAACTCTCTCTAATAGGATTACTCTCTATGAGATTGAGAGGTCGAATCAGTCAAGCCCCGAATTTTTCTGGCACTCTCATCTCGCATACGGCTCAAAAAGTATGTAACGGATTGATAACAAATAGGGAAATGCTATTTAGTCTGGTCAGGCATGGGGTATAGAATTGAGGGGTAGCCAAAGGAAAAGCCCGAGGCACTTACACAGAAAGCAATAAACCTATTATGTCTATCTCTCTATTCGTAGAAAGCGTTACCGATTCAGGTAAAGCCCAGACACTTCTCGTTCCAAGCGAGAGTGATGTTCTCATGTTCCACCGCCTATCCAACGGACAGCGTGGTCGTGGTCAGGCGTGGCAAGTCGTAGCTGATGTGGATACCCTGCCTGACTATCCTGTTACCAGTCAGCCAAACGGCGTTCTCATTACCGAGCGTGATGTCGCCAACGCCTCAATCGGCAACATTACCAACCTGTCGGTCAAGGCTCTTACCAACCCTGCTATCCCTGCCGACTTCGACCTACCGCACTACGCCTTGGTCGCTCACCTACGAGAGCAGTTGTTCGCTGGCGATTCAGACCTCAACCGCTATGTTCGTGACGGCAGACGCTCTAACCCTGTAATCCTCAAGCCTATCAAGACCCTTGAGCCAGCGTTCTACCCTGCTACCGCACCTGCCGTAGAGAGCCAATCGATCACCGATAACAAGGTTGTTCCGTTGCCAGTAACCCCGACCTCGGCTCTAGTGCCGACCGAACTCGCATGCGTGCCTGACCGCAAGTGGGCAGACACCTACCTCAACCGCAAGATTGACGGCAAGAAAACCGACTTCGAGATTCTTGATGTCGCCATGAGCCAGAACCAGAATGTTCTGATTCGTGGTCACGCTGGCTCGGGTAAGACCATGTGTGTTCTCGCATGGGCAAGCAGTCGTGGCTACCGCTACTACAACATCTCGGCGAATGTCGGGCTTGAGCCAAGCCACCTGTTCGGTGCTTGGACACCGACCGAGCAAGCGGGTGTGTTCCGTTGGCAAGACGGACCTGTAACAGACTTGGTAAGACATGGTGGCGTGCTCTTGCTCAACGAAATCGACTTCATGCCAGAGCGTATCACAACAGTCTTGTTTGGCTTGCTTGACGACCGCCGAGAAATCCAGTTGCTAGAGAATGGTGGCGAGGTAATCAAGGCTCACCCTGACCTAGTTGTAATCGGCGACCACAACCCGAACTACCGAGGTGCTCGCCCTATGAACCAAGCGTGGAAAGACCGATTCGCTCACAAGTTAGAATTCGACTACGACAAGACAATCGAACGCAAACTTATTAAGAACCCTGCCTTGCTTGAGGTCGCCGACAAGTTGCGTGCGAGTGCCGACAAGGGCGAAATCGATACGCCTGTATCGACCCGAGGGCTCATGTCGTTCGTCAAGAATGTTGAGAATGTAAGTCTTGACTACGCTATTAAGTCCTACATCAACGGATTCTTAGACGACGAGCGTGAGGCAGTCAAGTTGGTCATGGACACCGCCAAGCATGGTATCGGTCAGGGATTCGGTATCACAGTCGAAACCACTATTTTCCAAGCAGACGAGAGCGTAGAGGCGTAATCAAATGGCTAAACACAACAGAATTACCGAGTGGAACTACAACTACGGCTCGGCATGGAACGACTGGCTCACCGAGAACAAGATTGAGCAGAGCGAGTGGGATACCTCGTCAGCAACGATCGATAGGCTTGTTAAGGAATCGGGTCGCACCAAAGAGGAAGTCCAAGCCGAGCGTTATCAGGCTTACTACGCTATGCGTGAGCGATTCGGCGAGGACATGAATGTCGTCAAGGCTGATAAGGAACAGGTGCTACTGATTCGTAACAACGAACTAGATAGTGCGTGCTCGGTGTATCAGCGAGCCGACCGAATCCTAACAGGCTTACCAGTAGTGGTTTACCTGAATGACGAGGTTGAGGGTCAAGAGCAAGCCCCAGCGTGGAATGACGGCAAGAACATTACCTTTAATGCCAAGGCTATTAAGACCATTGACGAATCGACTATCGAATCGCTACATGGGCTCAACTACCACGAAATCTCTCACCTGCTATTTACCCCGAGAGTTGGAACGGCATTGGGCAAGTGGGTAGCAGAACGCAAGGTTGTTAAGACCGAGCAGACCTACGACCTGCCTGACGGAACTACGACCACGCACACTTGGGAACACAAGGCTGACCCTGACCACAAACGACAGCAAGCCTTTAACATTCTTGAGGATTGTCGTGCCGAGTATTACCTGACCCTCAAGTATCCAAGCGTGCGACCATTCCTAGTAAGCCTGATTGGTCAGTATCTCATTGAGCACCCCGAGCAGATGAACGACAACTTCACCCTGCTCGCTGGTCGCCGATACTTCTCTCTCAACGCTAGGCGTATGTCGGGTGCTCTCTACGAAAAGCAGTATGGGCGTGAGCAAGCCGAACTTGTCTATGCTATTACGAACGAGTATCGCACGCTGGTATTCCCTCGGGATTACTCTCGGGCTCAAGAACTCATTGAGAAATTTATGACCATTCTGCCTGACGGCGTGAACAGCCCGAATGGGTGTGGACACCGACCAGTCATGCGTAACGGCAAGCCAGTCAGCGAAAAGGAACAGGACACCCTGCTGGGCAACGATCCCGATAATAAGGCTGGTAAGGGCGACAAGGGCGACAGCGATTCGGTGCTCGGCTGGTCGAACGAGGGCGACAGCAACACAGGTATTATCAATCCTGATACAAAGGATTTTAATACCGAAACAAATAAAGAACTAGCCGAAACACTTGAGCAAGCCGTTCAGCGTGCGAAAGCCGACCCTGCCCTACGCAAGAAAGTCCAAGACACAGGCAAGGCGATTCTGAAAGACGGCTCTACCAAGTCGATTCTCGGCAAGTCCACCAGAACGAAAGACACGCCTACGCAGACCGAGATTACGGCAGGCCGTCTGTTCGGTCAGGAACTAGAGCGTATCAGGATTGATAGTGACCCTGCTTGGAATCTCGAAAAGCCGACTGGCAAACTGAATGTTCGCCGAGCCATGAACGCTGATGTTAATGAGATTGGTAAGTTGTTCGACCGCTGGGAACTAGGGAATGACGACTACGACATTGAGGCGAGTATCCTGATTGACCGCTCGGGCTCTATGTATAGCGAAATAGGCTCGGCATGTCGCTCGGCTTGGGTAATCAAGCGTGGCATTGAGCGTATCAACGGCAAGGTGTCGGTTATGACCTTT
>CAZIFS010000030.1:0-15713 GCA_964539165.1 uncultured Rhodoluna sp.
CATGATTGAAGGGGCGTGGAAGCCACCGCCCGACTCGTCGGTGCTCGCTGCTACAAAGAGCAGGTTCATAGCGTTAGTGAACAGCGTGAACTCCTGTTTCGGGGCAAGTTTTATTGCGGCCTTGCGGCGATTTACAGTGCGATTTGGTTACCGAGGATTTCTCCCCAATTCCTTGATAATCCTAACAGCCGAAAACCGCCATAAATAGCCGTTTAGTTTGAATTAACAAAGTTTTTTATTGTACTTTTTTGCCACTAGGCATCGATCGGAATTCTGGCCTTCAAAACCAAAACCGAGTCGATTGCCAGAGTTCCAAGAATTGATGCAACCAGGGTGAAAAACAGAACCGGTCCGCTAATGAAATCCGCTCCTTTCAGAGCCCCGATCAAAACGATGAATCCGACCAACTTCAAAACCCAGCCACCAAGCACAACGCCAAAAAAGCCACCGAGGGGTAGCTTGCCGCCGACATAAACACTCACCGCGGTAAGGGTCACAAACAACAGAGTTAGGCCCGCGCCAATCAGCGCACTGACAAGGCCAGGCATCCCTGCCACTAGAAAACCGACCACGCTGCCAATCAATGCAATTGCTGCAACGAGCAATGAACCACGGATGAAGACCTGCTTGAACAACTCGGCGATGGAATTAGCCACGGGCTGACAACTTTCTTTTGATTACTGGGCGAACGGTGTAAAGAAGAGCGATAAGAACACCGATGGTGAAAATACTGACTACATTCCAGACCGGTAAAAAGAAGAACAGAAGGCAAGAACCAGAAATCACTGCTGTCCAGACGTAGAAAACCACCACGGCACCTAGGTGGGAGTGGCCAAAGTCTTGAAGGCGGTGATGCAGGTGCAACCGGTCTGCGCTAAACGGAGACTTTCCGGCACGAAGGCGCCGAAGCACAGCCCATGAGAAATCGAGCAAAGGAAGCACCAAGATTGCAAGTGGCAAAACCAATGGGATGAATGCAGGAACAATTTCGCCACGGCTCACCAATGTTGGATCAATCTGGCCAGTCACGGTAAGCGCTGAAGTTGCCATCAAAAGCCCAAGGAGCATGGCGCCGGTGTCTCCCATGAAAATCTTGGCTCGATGCCAGTTATAAGGCAAGAAGCCTACGCACATACCGATGACTATCGCTGATATGAGAGATGCGAGGTTGAAGTAATTAGTAGGTGAAGTTTGCTTGGCGAGCAAGTAGCTGTAGGCGAAGAACACCACTGTGCCGATGAGCACCACACCGGCAACGAGGCCATCCAGACCATCAATAAAATTCACCGCGTTCATGACCAAGACCGTCAAGAAAACTGTCACTACGAATGAGATTCCAAAACTGCCAATGGTGAGGCCGGCGACCGGAAGCGAAACAATTTGCACTCCCTGCCAGGCCAAAATGCCCGCAACCACAAATTGGCCAGCAAGCTTAAGGCTCCAGTCAAGGTCATAAAGATCGTCTAGAAAGCCAATAACAGTGATTAAGAATGCCGCAGCCAAAATTGCCAGGATGTGCACCGGCTCGGCAAAAACGCTCTCAAACCATCCGAGTGAACCGGCAACCAGAACCGCGGCAGCAAAGCCGAAAAACATCGCAACGCCACCGAGGCGCGGAGTTGGTTTGGTGTGCACGTCTCGAGAGCGAATCTGCGGGTAAATCTTGTATTTGTGCGCAAGCTTTAACACCAGGTAGGTGCCAACAAAAGTTACCGCAGCAGCGGCCAGCATGATTAGTAGGTAAGCGCGCATTTGCTAGTTCTCAACCTCGAGCAGCTCTCCGGCAACTTTGCTGATCTCATCAAGTGAAAGTGCACCTCGGCGAACTACACGAATCTTTCCTGAGGTTGAAATGCGGCCCTCAGAATCATATGTGTCGACGATGTCGGTCAGATCAAGAATTGTTGACGCCTCAGCCTTAGGAGCAGGCCCAGCTGATAGGTAAACCTGAACACTGTCGCCCAAGTAGGCTTCAGCTTCTTGGCAGTTTAAAGCTGCCGGTTTTGACGTTAGATTGGCACTTGAAACGGCCATCGGCCCGACTTCTTCAAGAAGCGCGAGGGCAATTTTGTGGTCAGGCATACGAAGAGCAACTGTGCCCTTGGTTTCACCGAGGTTCCAAGTAAGTGAAGGCTGCGAGCGCAGGATCATGGTTAGAGCACCTGGCCAAAATGCTTCGGCTAGTCGCTGAGCCACATCGGGCACGGTCTCGGCCAGAGCGTGAAGAGTTTGAATGTTGCCAATCAAGACTGGGGGTGGCGACTGTGGGCCTCTCCCCTTCGCTGCTAGCAAGGATTCGACACCCTTGGCCGAAAAAGCATCGCAACCAATCCCATAGACAGTGTCGGTAGGCAATACGACTAGTTCGTTTCGACCGATAGCCAATTTTGCCTGACGCATGCCAGCTAGGAGTTCGGTATCGATTGAACAATCAAAAACACGTTTCAATTCAAACCCCTCCTAAATCTGGCTTACTTTTTTGCGGTGACTGCGCGGTCGCGACCGGTCAGATCTTGATGCGCCTGAACTTCACGCCATCCATCAGCCAATAGTAGTTGACAGACTTGAACAGACTGAGAGTCGGCATGCTCAATAACCAAGGAACCGCCCTCTACTAGCAATCGCTTGGCTGTGGCTGATACCAGGTGGATTACATCCATGCCGTCTTCGCCACCGTAAAGCGCAAGATCAGGGTCATACAGATGAACCTCAACGTCACGTGGAATAGCTGCTGCTGGGATGTAAGGCGGGTTAGATGCCACAACCGACACCTGCCCGTTCAACTCAGCAAACGCGTCTGCAAGGTCACCTTGAATCACGGTTGCATTTGCGCCGTACTTAGCAAAATTTTGCTTGGTGAATGGCAGCGCATCAAGAGACTTTTCGACAGCAAACACGCGAGCGGTTGGAACCTCGGTTGCCATTCCGAGCGCAATAGCTCCTGAACCTGTTCCGAGGTCCACAGCAATTGGTGCAAGGTGCTGCCAGCTTTTCAAAGCATCAATTGCTAATTGGGCAACAAACTCGGTCTCTGGGCGAGGAATGAACACTCCCCTACCAACCTTGAGTTCGAGGTTGCGAAAATAAGCAGTTCCGGTGATGTGCTGCAGCGGCTCACGGGAGATTCTGCGGCCGCATAGCGCGGTTATCTTTTGGGCTTCAGAATCTTTTACTTCGGCGCCCACAAGCATCTGCGCTTGAACTTCGCCACGACTTAATCCAAGAACATGACCTGCTAAAAGCTCAGCATCTACCGTGGCCGAGTGGATACCGGCGCTTTCAAAGCGTTCAGCAGCGTGCCCAACTAAATCGCGCAGCAGCAAGGCTACTTCGATTCAGCAGAACCAAGTGCCGCCAGGCGCGCCTCTTCATCCATGGAGATTGCCGACTGGATAACTGGCTCAAGTGCGCCATCCATGACTGCGTCCAGGTTGTAGGCCTTGTAGCCGGTGCGGTGATCGGCAATGCGGTTTTCAGGGTAGTTATAAGTGCGAATGCGCTCTGAACGGTCAACTGACTTCACCTGAGACTTGCGAGCGGCCGACTGCTCGGCCTCGATTGCCTCTTGCTGGGCTGCAAGGATGCGAGCACGAAGAACGCGCATCGCAGCTTCACGGTTCTGCAACTGGGACTTTTCGTTCTGCATGGCCACGGTTATGCCGGTTGGCAAGTGGGTGATGCGAACGGCAGAGTCAGTTGTGTTGACTGACTGACCACCCGGGCCTGAAGAGCGATAAACATCGATGCGGAGATCGTTCTGGCTGATCTCAACTTCTTCTGGCTCGTCAACCTCTGGGAACACCAGTACGCCGGCAGCCGAAGTGTGAATGCGGCCCTGAGTTTCGGTTGCTGGCACACGCTGAACACGGTGCACACCACCCTCGTACTTCAGGTGAGCATAAACACCCTGGGCTGGGTCGGTGGCGTTGGACTTGATAGCCAACTGAATGTCTTTGATGCCACCAAGGTCTGATTCGTTCTTGTCTAGAACTTCAGTCTTCCAGCCCTTTGAGTTGGCGTACTGAATGTACATGCGAAGCAAATCGGCTGCAAACAGCGCTGATTCAGCACCACCTTCACCTGCCTTGATTTCCATAATTACATCGCGGCCGTCATCTGGGTCACGTGGAATCAGTAGGCGACGAAGCTTCTCGTTGGCTGCAACCAGGCGCTCTTCGGTGAGAGTAGCCTCTTCAGCAAACATTTCATCTTCTTTAGCCAATTCTTTAGCCGCTGCCAAATCTTCATTCAATGACAGAACTTGGTTGTGGGCAGCGACAATTGTGCTCAATTCGGCATAACGACGATTGAGTTTCTTGGCTAGAGCAGGGTTGCTGTGCAGATCAGAATCTGACAGACGCCCCTGAAGTTCAAGATGTTCCGCAATGAGCGGCTTTACTGATTCGAGCAATTCTTACTCCGAGTCAGAACCAGCAGGAACTGGCATTGACTTCTGAACCTGCATCAAGAACTCAACGTTGCTTGAAGTTTCTTTCAAGCGGTTCAAGACAAGCTCAAGTGCCTGCTGTTGTTCTAGACCGGCAAGTGCACGACGAAGCTTCCAGACGATCTTGGTTTCATCTGGGTTCATCAGCATTTCTTCACGGCGAGTGCCCGAAGCGTTGACGTCAACTGCTGGGAAGATGCGCTTGTCGGCAAGTGAGCGAGACAAACGAAGCTCCATGTTGCCGGTTCCCTTGAACTCCTCGAAGATGACCTCGTCCATCTTTGAACCAGTCTCAACGAGAGCGGTTGCAAGGATGGTTAGCGAGCCGCCGTCTTCAATGTTGCGGGCAGCACCGAAGAAACGCTTTGGTGGGTAAAGTGCTGATGAATCAACACCACCAGAAAGAATTCGACCTGAGGCAGGTGCGCTCAAGTTGTAGGCACGACCTAGACGGGTGATCGAGTCTAGAAGCACGACAACATCGTGACCGAGCTCGACCAAACGCTTTGCGCGCTCGATGGCAAGCTCAGCAACGGTGGTGTGGTCTTCAGCTGGGCGGTCGAAGGTCGAAGCGATAACTTCACCCTTGACAGTGCGCTGCATGTCGGTAACTTCTTCTGGACGCTCGTCAACCAAAACAACCATTAGGTGAACCTCTGGGTTGTTTACGGCGATTGAGTTTGCAATTGCCTGGAGCACCAAAGTCTTACCAGCCTTTGGAGGAGACACAATCAAACCGCGCTGACCCTTACCGATTGGCGATACCAAGTCGATGATTCGGGTGCTCAGCTTGTTTGGCTCAGTCTCTAGACGCAAACGAGTCTGCGGGTAAAGCGGGGTTAGCTTGCCAAACTCAACTCGGTTTGCAGCTTGCTCTTGGGTTAGACCGTTGATCGAGTCAATGCGTACAATCGCGTTGAACTTCTGGCGACCCTGACCTTCACCCTCGCGTGGCTGGCGAATAGAGCCGACCACTGCGTCACCCTTGCGCAGGCCATACTTCTTGACCTGACCGAGTGAAACATAAACGTCGTTCGGGCCAGGCAGGTAACCGCTGGTGCGCACGAATGCGTAGTTGTCGAGAACGTCAAGGATGCCGGCTACTGGCACAAGCACGTCATCTGGAGAGATTTCAGTTTCGACTTCGTCTTGAAGACCACCATTGCCGCGGCCGCCACGACGGTCGTTGCGATCACGGTAACGGTCGTTGCGGTTGCGGTTGCGACCGTTACGAGAGTTGCCGTTGCTGCGACGCTCATCGTTGAAGTCGCGCTCGTTGCGTGAGTCGTTGTCACGAGTCGAGTTGTCGCGTGAAGAGTTCTCTGAACCTTCGCCTGATTGGTCTGAACCTTCGTTAGAGTTCTCGCCCGAGTTGCGGTTGCGGTTTCGGTTTCGGTTGCGGTTGCGCGAGTTGTTTGAACGCTCGCCACGCTCCTGGCCTTCGCCTGAGGTGTTCTCTGAACCCTCAGAAGACTTTGGCTCGCTCTTGGCAGATGCATCGCTCGACTCGCCCTTAGGCGCACGAGCCTTTGGCTCAGCGTTAGCCTCGCCCGACTCAACAGCAGCCTTTGGTGCACGTGTGCGGGTGGTCTTCTTTGGCGCTTCTGCGGTTGCTGAGTTGTCAGCTGCTGGAGCTGATGCCTCTGCTACAACGCGGCGGCTCTTGCGCACCGGCTGAGTGGTTTCCTGGATTTCATCCATGTTTTGATTTTCTCTTTCTCGGAGATTTCAGCGCCCAAGTCTGTCTTGGCCCAAAAGAGTCTTGGGATTTTTCACGCTGCTTGGCCCAGCCTTGGCTGAGCGGAAATCGCATTGATTTGCGAGGATTCACTAGCGGGTGTTTAGAAAACCTAAAACCTACTTGCTAGTGCACTACTACAGTAGCACCTTTGAAGTCGACAGCCAACATTAGCGACTTCCAGTCTGGGTAGTGATTCGCAGCCAACTTTGCGGCTTCTAAGCGCTCAGCTGGGTCGCTGGCCAATACCAACACGGATGGTCCGGCACCTGAGACTACTGCTGCATGGCCGTGTTCGCGCATAAGTTTGACGATTGCGTCGGTCTCGGGCATCGCGGCAGCGCGGTAATCCTGGTGCAGTCGGTCTTCAGTCGCGGCTAATAAAAGCTCAGGGCTCTGAATTAAAGCCGCGATCAAAAGAGCTGAACGCGAGACGTTGAAAACAGCATCGTTGTGCGGCACTGATTCTGGCTGAAGCGAACGCGCCAGGGCGGTTGACATTTTGTGATTTGGCACAAGTTCGAGTGGTGAAACACCGCGGTGCACGAACAGCTTTTTGTGGTGCGGGCCAGACTCGTCCTCCCAGGCAATGGTCAGACCACCGAAAAGAGCTGGTGCGACGTTGTCTGGGTGACCTTCAAGTTCAGTTGCGATATCGAGTAAGTCTTGTTCGCTGATCTCGACGATGCCTTCGAGAAGACCCTTCGCTGCAACAATTCCAGAAACTACCGCTGCACCGGACGAACCCATGCCGCGACCATGAGGAATGATGTTGTGAGCTTTGAGGCGAAGACCAGGCAGCTTTTGCCCAAACTTCTCAAAAGTGAAAGCAATTGACTGAACCACTAGGTTGCTAGCGTCGGTAGGAACTTCTCCCTCACCCTCGCCGTGAACCTCGACAAACGCACCATCGCCGGCAACCGCTTCTACTTCGAGTTCGTCGTAGTAAGAAAGCGCCATGCCAAGGGTGTCGAAACCAGGGCCAAGGTTTGCAGAAGTTGCAGGTACCTTGACGCTAACTCGTCTGCCGATTAGTGAAGTCATGCTTAGTTCTTGCTCAATCCAAGTTGTTCGGCGACCTGTGCGGCATTGTTTGGAACCGAGGTTGGCTCGATGTCAGAACCGTCTTCAGCCTTCAGAGCCCACATTGGGTCTTTCAGACCGTGACCGGTGACTGTAACCACGACGGTTGAACCGGCAGGAACTTCACCCATCTTTGAGTGCTTGAACAGGCCAGCAGCACCGGTTGCAGAAGATGGCTCAACGAACACGCCGACTTCTTGCGACAAGAAGCGGTGCATCCAAAGAATTTCAGCATCCGAGGCGAAGCCGAACTGACCAAATGAACATTCACGAGCGCTCAGAGCCAACTCGTATGAAGCTGGGTTACCGATGCGAATAGCAGTGGCGATGGTCTCTGGGTTCTTGACCGGGTTGCCGAAGGTGAACGGAGCTGAACCTTCTGCCTGGAAGCCCCACATCTTTGGAACGGCCTTGATGCGACCCTCGTTGAAGTCTTCAACATAGCCCTTGAAGTAAGCAGAGTAGTTACCCGCATTTCCTACTGGAAGTACGTGGAAATCTGGTGCGAAGCCAAGTGCGTCGACAACCTCGAAAGCACCAGTCTTCTGACCTTCGATGCGGTCTGGGTTTACTGAGTTCACCAGGTGAACCGGGTAGTTCTCGGCCAAATCGCGGGCCAAGTCTAGACAGTCATCAAAGTTGCCCTGAACCTGAAGGATCTGAGCCTTGTGAGCCACAGCCTGGCTCAACTTGCCTAGTGAAATTTTGCCTTCTGGAACTAGCACAACTGACTTGATGCCAGCGGCTGCCGCATAAGCTGCAGCCGAAGCAGAGGTGTTTCCGGTAGAGGCTGCAATAACAGCCTGAGCACCGTGACCAACAGCCTTAGAAACTGCCATGGTCATTCCGCGGTCTTTGAAAGAGCCAGTTGGGTTCATGCCCTCGACCTTGAGTAGTACACGCTCGGCACCAACCAATTTGGCCAAAGCAGGGGCCTCGACAAGTGGAGTACCACCCTCACCCAGGGTAATAACCGGGTTGTCGCTAGAGATGTCTAGGCGATCGATGTATTCGCGGATAACTCCGCGCCATTGGTGGGCCATTAGATTCCTTCTACTCGGATTACTGAAGTAATAGATTCAACTGAATCGCTGGCCTCGAGAGCCTTGACGACTGAGCTAAGTGCTGCATCGGTAGCTGCATGCGTTCCTACCTCGAGGGTAGCGGTTTTGCTGCGCTTGCCTGAAATTTGGCTAACGTACTGCTCAACAGTTTCGATTGAAACCTGCTTGGCAGAGAAAGTGTTTGCAATCTTGGCAAGCACACCCGGCTGGTCAGTGACCTCTAGGGTGATCTGGTAGCGGGTCTGAACGCGATCAATCGGAAGAACCGGAAGGTTGGCGTGCACTGAGTCGGCTAGACCAGGGCCACCGGCAACGTGACGCTTTGCAGCAGAGACAAGGTCACCGAGAACGGCTGACGCGGTCTGAACTCCACCGGCTCCGGCACCATAGAACATAAGTTCGCCGGCGGCTTCTGCCTCAACGAAGACTGCATTGAATGCGCCACGAACCGCACCTAGCGGGTGGTTTCTGTCGATCAAGACCGGGTGCACGCGAACGGCAATTCCGGCTTCACCCTCGGTGTCATCGATGCGTTCAGCGATTGCCAGAATCTTGATTACATAACCATCGCGCTTGGCAGCAGCAATTTGCTCAGGGGTGATTTTGGTGATGCCCTCGCGATAAACCTTCTCGAGAGGCACCTCGGTGTGAAAGGCAAGAGATGCAAGGATGGCAGCCTTCTGAGCTGCATCGAATGCTTCAACGTCGGCAGTTGGGTCAGCTTCTGCGTAGCCCAGAGCTTGCGCCTCAGACAGTGCAGTCTCAAAGCTTGCACCGGTTGAATCCATGCGGTCAAGAATGTAGTTTGTGGTGCCGTTGACAATACCCATGATTCGGGTGACTTTGTCGCCAGCAAGTGACTCGCGAAGCGGGCGAATGATTGGAATCGCACCTGCCACCGCAGCCTCGTAATACAACTGGGCACCAACCTGCTCGGCGGTGTCGAAAAGTTCGGTACCGTGGGTGGCTAGCAAGGCCTTGTTAGCGGTAATAACGTCTGAACCTGAGTTCAGCGCCTGCAAGATGTAGCTGCGGGCCGGCTCAATGCCACCCATAACTTCAATCACAATGTCAGCGCCAAGGATGAGAGGCTCAGCATCGGTGGTTAGAAGCTCGCGCGGAACACCCGCATTGCGTGGAGAGTCTAAATCGCGTACCGCGATGCCAACCAGCTCGAGTTCGGCACCAACGCGGGCGGCTAACTCGGCTTTGTTCTCGGTCAAAAGGCGTGCCACTTGAGAACCGACAGAGCCGGCTCCAAGTAGCGCAATGCGCAATGGTCGGTATTCGATCACGGTTTAACTCTTCTCATTCTTGTTGGCGTGGGTCGCCTGGTAGTTCAAATCTCTCGCGAACAAATCAGCCTCGGTCTCACCGCGGATAATCAATCGCGCTTCACCATTTCTAACTGCTACAACTGCAGGACGGGTCATGAAGTTGTAGTTGCTCGAAAGTGAGTAGCAGTAAGCGCCGGTCACTGCTACAGCGAGCAGATCGTTTGGCTGAATATCTGCCGGCAAATAGTCGTTACGTACAACGATATCGCCACTCTCACAGTGTTTGCCAACCACACGCGCTAATTCAGGCATTGCGGTTGAAGATCTTGATGCCAAAGTCACGTGATATTCGGCTTCATAAAGAGCGGTTCGAGCATTGTCGCTCATGCCACCATCGACCGAAATATACTTGCGCACAGCCGGGGCTGCGCCGTCGGTGACCTTGACATCTTTGATAGTGCCAACGTTATACAGCGTGATTCCTGCTGGGCCAGCAATGTATCGACCAGGCTCGAAAGCTAGTTTTGGAACCGCGATGCCGAGTTTGGCACATTGCTCTTCGACTACCGCACTGATTGCGTCTGCAAAGTAGCCGATGTTTGGGGCATCATCGGCCGGCTTGTAGTTCACACCGAAGCCACCACCGAGGTTAATTTCTGGGATGTCTCCCCCGGCAAGCATCTCTGCGTGCAGCGCGAGTAGTCGTTTTGTTGATTCAACGAAACCCTCGACCGCAAAGATTTGCGAACCGACATGTTGGTGAAAACCAAGAAATTTCAGGTGTGAGTGTGAACGAATTTTTGCCACCAGATTCGGCACATCAGCCAGTGCGATGCCAAATTTTTGGTCTTCACGAGCAGTGGCTAGAAAGTCGTGGGTATTTGCATGCACACCCGTGTTGACGCGCAAGCGCACACCTTGGATGGTGTCTTGGGCGCCGGCGGCAGAGGCAATTCGCTCAATTTCGATTTCTGAATCAATCACGATTGCACCAACACCGGCAGTTACCGCGCGACCAATCTCACGTAAAGATTTGTTGTTTCCGTGAAGACCAATGCGCTCGGCCGGAATTCCACCCGCAAGAGCTGCGGCGAGTTCACCACCGCTGGCAACGTCAATGTTCAAACCAAGCTCGTTAATCCAGCCAACAATTTCGGTCGAGAGGAACGCCTTACTGGCGTAATAAACCTTCGCCGAGGTTCCGATTTTCTTAGCAGCAGACTCGAGAGCGTGCTTGGCTGCGGTGGCGCGAGCTCTGAAATCATCCTCGTCAATTACATACAGCGGTGTACCAAATTGTGTGGCAAGTTCACTCACACCCACTGAGGCAATTTCAACCTCGCCGGTAGCCCTGCGACTGGCATGGCGGGGCCAGACCTTTGCATCCAAGGCGTTGATGTGGGCCGGTTGGTCAAGCCAGTTCGGCGCTAAAGGATTGCCCATGGTTACATTCTTTCTGGCGCACTTACGCCCAAAAGGCGAAGGCCATTGTTCAAGACCACTCCGGCGGCATCGTTCAACCAAAGTCGAGTGCGGTGAACCGACTCAACAGCTGCGCCAGAAAGTGGAGTCACGCGACACTGGTCATACCAGCGGTGATAGGTACCAGCGACCTCTTCGATATAGCGAGCAACGCGGTGAGGCTCACGGAACTCGGCAGCCTGTGCAATAACTCGCGGGAACTCGGTCAGCTTGGCTAGCAGCTCTGATTCGGTCTCGTGCGACAACAAGCTTGGATCGAATTCGCTGTGGTCAACACCGAGGCTGGCTGCGTTCTTGGAAACCTGCTTAGTGCGTGCAAAGGCATACTGCACGTAGAAAACCGGGTTGTCGTTGGTTTTCTTTTGCAACTGCTCAAGATCGATGTTCAGCTGAGAGTCAATTGATGAACGAGCAAGCGCATAGCGAGCCGCATCGACACCAACAACAGAAACTAGGTCTTCCATGGTCACAACTGTTCCGGCACGCTTTGACATGCGAACAGGTTCACCGTCGCGAACCAGGTTCACCATCTGACCAATCAAGATTTCGAGATTCTTACCCGGCTCGTCGCCAAAAGCTGCACAAAGCGCATGCATTCTCGGAACGTATCCGTGGTGGTCAGCACCAAGCATGTAGATGCACTGGTCAAAGCCACGTTCACGCTTGTCAAGGTAATAAGCGATGTCACCGGCGATGTAGGCAGCGTCGCCGTCACTCTTGATGATTACGCGGTCACGGTCATCGCCAAAAGTGCTAGAACGCAACCAGATTGCGCCCTCAGCCTCGAAGATGTGACCAAGCTCGCGAAGTCTCTCGATGGCTCTTTCGACTGCCTTTGACTCGTAAAGCGAATTCTCGTGAAAATAAACATCGAAATCTACGCCAAAGTCGTGAAGCGACTCACGAATCTCTTGGAACATCAGCTCGACACCGTTGGAACGGAAAAACTCTTGAGCTTCAGCCTCAGGAAGGTTGAGCACATCGATGGCTGTCTCAGCTAGCACCCGGTCTGCAATTTCTTGGATGTAGGCGCCACCGTAACCGTCTTCGGGTGCGTCTTGCCCCTTGGCGCGAGCTAGGAGTGATCTGGCAAAGCGGTCGATTTGAGCACCATGGTCGTTGAAGTAGTACTCGCGTGTGACATCGGCGCCCTGAGCCTCAAAAATTCTCGCCAGAGAGTCTCCAACGGCGGCCCATCGAGTGCCGCCCATGTGGATCGGGCCGGTTGGGTTAGCTGAAACGAACTCGAGATTAAGTTTTACGCCGGCAAGGTCGGTTCCGAGACCGAACGCATCACCTGCTTCAACAATGGTTTTGGCAAGCTCGCCGGCGGCGGCGGCGCTAAGTGTGAGATTGATAAAACCTGGCCCGGCAATGTCGACCTTTTCGACGCCGGCAACTTTCGAGAGCTCGGCTGACAGCAGTTCAGCAAACGCTCGCGGATTCATGCCAAATTTTCCAGCTAACTGCATAGCAACGTTGGTTGCCCAGTCTCCGTGATCGCGGTTCTTCGGGCGTTCAACAACTACCTCAGCAGGCAATGCGCCCTCACCCAGTCGACCGTCTGCTTGCAATGCTGCAAGGATGCGAACGATGGCGGCAGAAAGGTCTGCTGGAGTCAAAATGGATCCTTATAAAAATGAGGCCAAGTGACTGGCCTCGTTGTTGAACGTACCCCTAAATCATAACGAAAAAGCGGTTGCCGGGGCTTTTAGACCCAGGCAACCGCCTTCGATGAAACTTGGGTTTACTTCACTGCACCCGCGGTTAGACCACGAACGAAGTAACGCTGTAGGCCGAAGAAAACCATCAGCGGAACAATCAGTGCAATGAACGAACCGGCAGCAACTGTCTGCCATCCGTCGCCATACTGACCAATCAAACGAAGCAACTTGTAGGTCATTACTGACTTTTGCTCGCCCACAAAGATGAAGGCAATCAAGTAGTCGTTCCATACCCACAGGAACTGGAAGATTGCGAATGAGGCAATCGAAGGCATAGACATCGGCAAGATTAGCTTCCAGAAGATCTGGTAGTAGCTTGCACCATCGATGCGTGCTGCCTCAATCAATGAGGTTGGCAAGGTCATCATGAAGTTTCTCAAGATGTAAATTGCCAATGGTAGCGCAAAGGCTGCGTGCATGATCCAAGCCGCCGCAAAGTTACCGACGATGTCGATCCCAAAGGTCTTCTTGAGCCACACCATGCCCTTTAGAACTGGGATAAGCGCCGACTGCAACGGAAGAACCATCAAAGCGACCAGAGCTGCAAACATGACTTCGCGACCCTTGAATTCAATGAAGGTAAAAGCAAACGCAGCGTTGGCCGCAATGATCAAAGGAAGAATCGTTGCCGGCACCGAGATCACGATGGTGTTCAGCAAGGCCTCAAGCATGCCGCCATCAATTGCCTTCTGGTATGACTCCCAGCTCCAGACCTGGTTGAACGGGTCGAATAGGGCTGTCCACCAACCAGAAGCAGCTGCTTCGTCGCGCTCACGGAGTGAAGTGATTAGCAGGCCAACAGTTGGGGTTGACCAAACCAGGACCAAAGCCAACAGGGTAAGAGTTGATCCGAGCTTCGCAGCGCGAAGTTTGTTTAGGAATGTGCTCATCGGATTTCCTCCTGGAACTTAGCGGTGCGAATCTGAAGCCACATAAGCGGGGCAATCAAGATACAAAGGATAGAAACAACCGCAGCTGAGCCACCGATGTTTGATTCAACGAAGAAGAGTCTGTAGTACTCATAACCAAGAACGCTGGTGTTGAAGTTACCACCGGTCATAGCCAAGACGATGTCGAAAATCTTCATGACACCAATAACTGTGGTGATGAATACCGACATGATGGTTCCGCGAATCTGCGGAATGATGACGCCGGTGAAAATCTTGAAAGGCCCTGCACCATCGATGCGAGCGGCTTCGATGGTTTCTTCAGGAACAGCCTTGATAGCTGAAGAAAGCATAACCATTGAGAATCCGGCGTTCAGCCAGACCACAACAATCATCAAGAAGAAGCTGTTGAGGCGACCGGCATCCATTAGAAGCCAAGACTGCGCTTCGCCACCGAAGGCTTCAACAATGGCGTTTAGCAAACCAATTTGAGGTCGCCCCGGTGGTGGTGACTCATAGAAGTAAGCCCAGATGGTTGCTGCCGAAACGAAGCTGATCGACATCGGCATGAAAATCAAAGACTTCATGATCTTTTCGCGGCGTGGGCCAACGTTGTTTGAGAGGTTGGCGGCGATCAAACCGAAACCAACGGTGATGACTGGAACAAAGGCCACCCACAAGAAGTTGTTTAGCAGAATGCCTAGGAAGTTGTTGTCGGTGAAAAGAGTGACGTAGTTTTCTACGCCGATGAACTCTTTGCCCTTTTTGTCAAAGAATGACCAAACGATTGTCTGAAAGAAGGGGATGACCGAAATAAGAATCAACAGCACAAGTGCTGGAAGTAAGAATGAGAACGCACGTAGTCGTTCCTGGGTCTTGGTTGGGAGTAAGCGAACTAGAAAATCCAGAACCCAATAAAGGCCCCAGCTGGCAGCGATGCCAATAATGATGGCGCCGATTCCGAAGAGTATGTCGTTCATGGTGTTACTCCGATGTTTGTGTGACTCGATAATACAAGTTTTGGTGAAAACACTTTGGCGGGGGATTGCTCCCCCGCCAAAGCTTTTGTTCTCATCGGGTTTCTATTGCTAGAAACCTAATTTGATCAGTTTTAGTACTTAGCGTCGATGCGTGCTGCAGCCTCTGCCCAAGTAGCCTTACCAGCTACGAAGTCAGTACCGGCTAGCCAGAACTCAGCGTTTACCTCTGAAGGCATCTGGTCTGAAGCGTCGAAACCGAATACAGGTGCAGCAGCCATAGCCTCACCAATCTTCTTGTTCAACTCTGATGGGTATAGAGCTGAGTCGAAGGTCTTGTGAGGAGAAATTGCACCGTTGCTCACGATTGAAGCAGCACCTTCAGGGCTGAAGATGAATGCAGCAACCTTCTGTACGTCAGCGTCGTTGTGACCCTGGAATACAGCTGCTAGGTCTCCACCACCAAGGATGCCGGCTACAGCACCATCGTTTGATGGAGCAGGTAGAGGGAATGCGTCTACGTTGGTGTAGTCCTCAGCCTTTAGCTGTGCCTGGATGTCCTCTGGGAAGAAGCCGGTGATGAATGAACCCTGGCGCAGCATGAAGCACTGACCCTTGGCCTTGCCACCAGTCTCGAATAGAGGTGCAGTGTTGCCGAAGCCGTCGGTAGCCATTGAAGCACCGCCACCGTTAACCTGACCCTCAGCTAGAAGTCGCTTTGAAACGATGTCTGCAGCTGCGGTGATCTCTGGTGAAGCGAAGTCAAGTTCACCTGAAACCCACTGTGCGTACTTCTCGGTGCCGTATAGGTCAAGAACGTACTGTTCCATCCAGTCGGTGAATGCCCAACCGGTTGCGCCACCAGACTCGATACCTGCACACCATGGGTAACCTGAACCGTCTGCAACGATCTGAGCCTCAAGAGCCTCAAGTTCTGCTGCAGTGGTAGGTACTGCGTAACCGTTAGCTGCGAATGCTGCTGGGTTGTAGAACACCATTGACTTTACGTTTGCTGATACAGGAAGACCGTAGAT
>CAZIFS010000031.1:0-15685 GCA_964539165.1 uncultured Rhodoluna sp.
CTTTGGGAGCAGGATATCGCAGGTTCGAGTCCTGTCACCCCGACCAAAAGGTCCAGATGCCACTTCTGGATCGTTGAAATAAATCCGGCTCGTCTTCCATAACGGAGGCGGGCCATTTTCAAAATCAGGAGAAACACTTGAAAACTGCAGTAGAACGCATCAAGCCAACTCGCGCGAAGCTAACCATCGAGGTAACTCCAGAGGAGTTCCGCCCGAGCATCGATCACGCTTACGAACACATCGCTGAGACCGTGAACATCCCTGGTTTCCGCAAGGGCAAGATCCCTGCAGCCATTCTTGACCAGCGCATTGGTCGCCCAGCAGTTTTGGCTCACGCCATCAACGATGGCCTAGACACCATTTACCGCAAGGCTATTGAAGAGGCTGGCGTTCGCCCGCTTGGTCAGCCTTCGGCAGATGTAAAGCAGTCACCAGACGAGAAGACTTTCGAAGGCAACCTAATCGTTGAGATCGAAGTTGAGGTCCGCCCAGAGATCGATCTAAAGGAATACAAGGGTCTTGCCGTTAAGGTAGACGAGATCAAGGTTGAGAAGGCCGAAATCGAGAAGGAGCTTGATGCTCTTCGTGCTCGATTCGGAAGCCTGAAGACTGTTGAGCGTGCTGCTAAGTCTGGCGACTTCGTGACCATCGACCTGTCTGCAGAAATCGACGGCAACAAGATCGACTCAGCTGAAAACATTTCTTACGAAATTGGTTCAGGCAACCTACTTGACGGCATCGATGAGGCTCTTGAGACCCTTACTGCTGGCGAAGAGACCACCTTTAAGTCAAAGCTTGTTGGCGGCGACAAGGCTGGTGTTGAGGCTGAGGTTTCAGTCAAGCTAACTGCTGTCAAGGAGCGCGAACTACCTAAGGCTGACGATGCATTTGCCCAGCTAGCTAGCGAGTTCGACACTATTGCTGAGCTAAAAGCAGACCTAGAGAAGCAGATCGAACGCTCAAAGAGCTACGGTCAGGGAATCCAGGCTCGCGATCTACTTACCGACAAGCTACTTGAGCTTATCGACGTTCCAGTTTCTGACGAGCTAGTTCAGGGTGACGTAAACCGTCACCTTGAGGGTGAGGGCCGTCTAGAAGACGACGCACACCGTGCCGAGGTTCTAGAGCAGAGCATCCGCTCATTCAAGGTTCAGATGCTGCTTGACGTTATTTCAGAAAAAGAAGACATCAAGGTTGGCGAGCAAGAGCTTATTCAGTACCTTGTTCAGAGCTCACAGCAGTACGGCATGGTTCCAAACGACTTCATCAAGGCAATTAGCGAGCAGGGCCAAGTTCCTATGTTCGTAGCCGAGGTTGGCCGTCGCAAGGCGCTTTCAGTTGTGCTTGAGGCAGCAAAGGTTACCGACTCAAAGGGTAAGGCTGTAGACCTAAGCGAATTCACCAAGTCAGACGCTGAGGCAGCTGACGACCACGCAGGTCACGACCACGACTAATCAGTAGTTTCTGAAAGACCCGACCGTCAGGTCGGGTCTTTCTTTTTTAGCCACACTTTAGCCACTGGCGAACAAGGCCGTGTTTTGGCATCCGTGGCAGTTATCTTTGACAAGCAACCACAAGATTTAGGAGTTCTTCAATGGCTGAGCACCCACAGGGCCCGAACAGTACCTTCGACCGCCTGCTGAAAGATCGCATCATTTGGCTTGGTAGCGAAGTGCGCGACGATATGGCGAACGAAATTTGCGCGAAGATTCTTTTGCTTGCTGCTGAAGACTCAACCAAAGACATCTTCTTGTACATCAACTCACCTGGTGGCTCGATCACCGCTGGTATGGCAATTTACGACACCATGCAGTACGTACCTAATGACATCGTCACAGTTGGTATCGGAATGTGTGCGTCTATGGGGCAGTTCTTGTTGTCTTCGGGCACCAAGGGCAAGCGCTATGCAACCCCGAACACCCGTGTGCTGTTGCACCAGCCGCACGGCGGTTTCGGAGGCACAGCCTCAGACATTCAGACCCAGGCTCAATTGATCATGTCAATGAAGCGCCAGTTGGCAGCAATTACCGCTGAGCAGACTGGCAAGACCGTTGAGCAGGTAATGCTCGATGGCGACCGCGACCGCTGGTTTAGCGCTGAAGAGGCCCTCGAATACGGTTTCATTGACCACATCCAAAAGTACGCCGCCAGCCAAACAGGCGTTGGCAAGAACTAAGGCCGGAGAAGAATTATGACTAACCCAAACCTGTTCCAGAGCCCGGATGCCCGCTACATCCTGCCTACTTTTGAAGAGCGAACCTCATACGGTTTCAAACGTCAAGACCCATACAACAAGCTATTCGAAGACCGCATTGTCTTTCTAGGTGTGCAGGTTGATGACGCGTCTGCCGATGACATCATGGCGCAGTTGCTTGTACTTGAATCTCAAGACCCAGACCGCGACATCACTATGTACATCAACTCACCTGGTGGTTCATTTACGGCGATGACTGCAATCTACGACACCATGCAGTACATTCGCCCGCAGATTCAAACCGTGTGTCTAGGCCAGGCTGCTTCTGCCGCAGCTGTGCTCTTGGCTGCGGGAGCCCCCGGAAAACGTTTGGCTCTGCCGAACGCCCGTGTTTTGATTCACCAGCCATCTGCAGGCGAATCAGGCCGTGGACAGGCTTCGGACATTGAGATTCAGGCTCGTGAAATCATGCGTCTTCGCGAATGGCTCGAGGCAACCCTGAGCAAGCACTCAAAGCGTACGGTTGCCGAAGTCAGCAAAGACATCGATCGCGACAAGATTCTTACTGCTCCTGAGGCGCTTGAGTTTGGTTTGATCGACCAGGTGCTAACCTCACGCAAAAACGCGTAATTAGTTCTTTCAAAGCGGATGGGCGAGGCTCATCCGCTTTGTCAGTTAATGGGAATAAGGTTTTTACATGACTTCGCTTAGTGAATCGGGTGACCTACTTAAGTGTTCTTTCTGCGGAAAGAGCCAAAAGCAGGTGCGCAAGCTTATTGCTGGTCCAGGTGTTTACATCTGCGACGAGTGTATTGAGCTATGCAACGAAATCATTGAAGAAGAGCTCGGTGCCGAGGTTGCCGAAGGCGTAGAAGAAATAGACCTTCCTAAGCCTCGTGAAATCAAGGGCTTTCTAGACGAATACGTCATTGGTCAAGACCAGGCTAAAAAGGCCTTGGCGGTTGCTGTTTATAACCACTACAAGCGTCTTCGTTCACGCGGAACATTAACCGCTGCGGGCAAAGAGCATGATTCTATCGAGATTGCCAAATCAAATATTTTGATGATTGGCCCTACCGGTTGCGGCAAAACTTATTTGGCTCAGACCCTGGCCAAACGTCTTAATGTTCCTTTTGCTGTTGCAGATGCCACAGCACTCACCGAGGCCGGTTACGTCGGCGAAGATGTTGAGAACATAATTTTGAAGTTGCTGCAGGCTGCTGATTTCGATGTAAAGCGAGCTGAAACTGGCATCATCTACATCGACGAAATTGACAAAATTTCGAGAAAAGCCGAGAACCCTTCAATCACTCGTGATGTTTCAGGCGAGGGCGTTCAGCAGGCACTACTGAAGATTCTTGAAGGCACAGTCGCTTCGGTTCCACCTCAGGGTGGCCGCAAGCACCCTCAGCAAGAGTTCATTCAGGTAGACACCACCAATGTGCTTTTCATCGTTGCTGGTGCTTTCGCTGGGCTCGAAGAAATCATCTCGGCACGCTCGGGCAAAAAAGGAATCGGCTTTGGCTCGCCTATCCAGGGCAAGTCTGACAATGTTGAGATTTTCACCGAGGTTCAGCCCGAAGATCTTCGCAAGTTTGGCTTGATTCCAGAATTCATCGGGCGTTTGCCGGTTCTGGCGACTGTCACCCCGCTTGATCAGGCTGCTCTCATGCAGATTTTGACCGAACCAAAGAATGCACTGGTCAAGCAGTACCAACGCATGTTTGAACTTGATGGTTTTGAGTTGGCTTTTGACAAAGACGCACTAGAAGCAATTGCCGACCTGGCTGTCGCTCGCGAAACCGGAGCCCGCGGTCTGCGTGCCATCATGGAAGAAATTCTTGGGCCGGTCATGTTTGAAATTCCTGGCAGTGAAGTTCAAGGCATTGTGCGCATTACCAAGCAGGTAGTTGTCGATGGCGTTGAGCCGCAGATCGAACCATTCAAAAGCTCGCGCGAATCAAAGTCTGCATAAAAAATCTTAAAGAAAAAGCCGTCCGAGATTCATCGGACGGCTTCTTCTTTAGGTTTATTAGCTTTCGAGAGCCTCAGCGAGAACAACGTCAACCATTGCGAGTTCTTCGCCTTCTGCGTAGCCAAGTGAAGCGATTCTGCCGACAGCTTTGATGTCAGTTTCAATTAGACGCAAGCTGGTCAACACGGCCGCCGGTGCCTCAATCACTGCCGATTCAACTGCCGCTTTCATCGAAACCTTGGCATCTGATTTAGCCTTGCGAACGCCAAATAGTGCAGTTGCTGCAAGCTCCAGCAGGCCGTGATTTGATGCATCCAAACCTTCAGTCAGTTCTCCTGTGGTTGGCCAGGCTGCTCGGTGAATTGAGCCGGCACCGGTTTGCCACCAGCCCCAGACTTCATCCGTGGCAAATGGCAAGAATGGAGCAAAGAGTCGCAGCATCGTGTGAAGTGCCTTGCGAAGGGCAATCGCCGCAGAAGCTTGCTGGGCTGCGGTTGATTCGCCGCTTGCGTTATAGGCGCGATCTTTCACGAGCTCGAGATAATTGTCGGTAAAGCCCCAGAAGAACTTTTCAGCAAGCTCTAGAGCCTTGGTGTGGTCATAAGCTTCGAAGGCCTCGGTAGCGCCTCTAACCACATCGGCAAGGCTCAGCAGCATTGCCTGGTCAATCGGTTCGCTAACCTCGGTTGCTTCTGCTGGAACCTCGAAAGATAGGGCAAACTTTGCAGCGTTTAGAAGCTTCACAGCAAGACGGCGCCCAACTTTCATTTGTCCTTCGTCAAACGCGGCGTCGGTGCCTAGGCGGGCTGAAGCCGCCCAGTAGCGAACTGCATCGGCACCGTGATTGTCAATTGGCTCAGCCGGTACGACAACATTGCCTTTTGACTTAGACATCTTCTTGCGGTCAGGGTCAAGAATCCAGCCCGAAATTGCCGCGTTCTTCCATGGCAATTCGCCGTGCTCTTGCTCTGCTCTCAAGAGAGTTGAGAACAACCAGGTTCGAATGATGTCTTGTCCCTGTGGGCGAAGGTCATAAGGGTAAACCTTTGCGAACTTCTCTGGGTCTTCGATCCAACCGCCGGCAAGTTGCGGGGTAAGCGATGAAGTTGCCCAGGTGTCCATGATGTCCATCTCGCCGATAAACCCTCCTGGAACACCGCGTTGAGCTTCGGTGAAACCTGCAGGAACATCGGTTGATGGGTCAATTGGCAGAGATTCAATTGAAGGCACAAGTGGAGCGTCAAAGTTTGCCTCGCCGTTTTCAGCGAGTGAATACCAAACTGGAATTGGTACACCAAAGAATCGCTGACGAGAGATCAACCAGTCACCAGTCAGGCCGTTTACCCAGTTTTCGAAGCGAACTCGCATGAAGTCTGGAACAAAGTTGAGGTCTTTGCCTAGCGCGATTAGTCGATCACGAAGCGCGGCGTCGCGGCCACCGTTGCGGATGTACCACTGACGGGTTGAAACAATCTCGAGTGGCTTGTCGCCTTTTTCAAAGAACTTAACATCGTGCGTGATTGGTTTTGGTTCGCCAATCATGTCTCCCGATTCTTTCAGCAGTTCGACCACGCGCTGTTTGGCCGAGAAAACAGTCTTGCCGACCAATTCTGTATAAGCAGCCTTACCTGCCTCAGATGTGATTGCGTCTGGCATCTCTTCGATGATGCGGCCATCCCAGCCCAAAATTGCGCGGTTTGGTAGGTCAAGCTCGCGCCACCAAATTACGTCAGTAACATCGCCGAAGGTACAGATCATTGCGATTCCTGAGCCTTTATCGATCTGAGCGAGGCGGTGAGCAACTACCGGAACTTCAACACCGAACAACGGAGTTTTAACTGTCTTGCCAAACAGACCTTGGTAACGCTCGTCATCAGGGTGGGCAACCAGAGCAACGCAAGCCGGAAGCAATTCGGGGCGGGTAGTTTCGATAAAAATCTTGCCGTCTGGGCCGTCGAAGCCAAGGCGGTGATAAGCACCTGGCTGCTCACGATCTTCAAGTTCGGCTTGTGCCACTGCAGTTCTAAAAGTGATGTCCCACAGAGTTGGGGCCATCGATTGATAGGCCTCACCGCGTGAAAGGTTGTTCAAGAATGCTTTTTGCGAAACGGCAATCGCTGCCGGAGAGATGGTCTGGTAGGTCTGGTTCCAGTCAACTGAAAGGCCAAGTCGACGCCAGAGGGCCTCGAATTGCTTTTCGTCTTCGGTAGTCAATTTTTCGCAAAGCTCGATGAAGTTTCGACGAGAAATCGGAACCTGATCGGCGGCCTTAGCGCTCTTGTTGTCGCCACCTTCAAACGGTGGGACAAAGTTTTCAAGGTAAGGCAACGATGGGTCGCAACGAACACCGAAGAAATTCTGTACGCGTCGTTCGGTAGGCAAACCGTTGTCATCCCAGCCCATTGGGTAATAGACCTCGAAGCCCATCATTCGCTTGTAACGAGCGACAACATCGGTGTGGGTGTAGCTAAAAACGTGCCCTACGTGAAGCGAACCTGAGACAGTCGGTGGGGGAGTGTCGATTGAATAAATCTCGCCTCGACTTGCTTCACGACGAAACCGGTAGACACCCTCTTGCTCCCACTTAAGCGCCCATTTGTCCTCGAGTCCTTCGACTCCCACCTTGTCGGGTGCAGTCGCAGGGGCAAGGATGCTGGCTAATGAGCCGTTTGGGGCAGTATTCACGCTGAAAGTCTCCAAGAAAAGGGTTTATTACAGGTTAACATTGATACTAGAAATCCCCCTGATTACAGCGAAGAAAGCCTTGCATGTATCCCAAGAACAATGACTCCTCAAACGCCGCGCGCGAGGGTGTAAACCCAAGCCCTAGTTTTCCGGGTGTTGAAGAGCAAATTCTTAAATACTGGGAGAAAGACGGCACGTTCCAAGCATCAATTGATCAGCGTGCAGCAGAAGGCGCCGAAGAGTTTGTCTTCTACGATGGCCCTCCATTTGCAAACGGCCTTCCGCACTACGGCCACTTACTAACCGGTTATGCAAAAGACATGGTTCCGCGTTTTAAGACCATGCAGGGCTATCGCGTTGAGCGTCGTTTTGGCTGGGACACTCACGGTCTGCCAGCCGAAGTTGAGGCTGAACGTCAACTAGGCATTTCGGGTCGCCCTGAAATTGAAAAGTATGGAATCGATAAGTTCAATGCTTATTGCAAGTCATCCGTGCTTAAGTACACCGAGGAATGGCGTTCATACATTACTCGACAGGCGCGCTGGGTTGACTTTGACAACGACTACAAAACTCTAGATACCAACTACACCGAGAGCGTACTTTGGGCATTCGGCGAGCTCTATAAAAAGGGCCTGATTTATGAAGGCTTCAAGGTTTTGGCTTATTGCTGGCGCTGCGAAACTCCGCTGTCTAACCACGAACTTCGCATGGATGACGAGGTTTACAAAAATCGTCAAGACCAAACCCTGACCGTAACCTTCCCAATTTCAGCTGGTCAAAAACTCGAGGGTGCCCGTCTTCTGGCATGGACCACAACTCCGTGGACTCTCCCGACAAACTTTGCACTGGCGGTTGGCCCTGCAATTGAATATGCGGTTGTTACAGCTGGCCCTGAAGGTGCAGCCGATGGCGGCCCGGCCGGAACCAAGTATGTGATCGCAAAGTCATTGCTCGGCGGTTATGCCAAAGAATTGGGCTACGAATCAGCTGAAGAAGCTCTAGCCGCAGTGGTTGAAACCCACCCGGGTACAGACCTGGCCGGCATTCGTTACGAGCGTCTGTTTGATTACTACTCAGACACCGAAAAATTTGAGGTCGCAAACGCGTGGCAGGTTGTTGTCGCCGACTACGTTGCCGACTCAGATGGAACCGGCATCGTGCACCAGGCGCCTGCCTATGGTGAGGACGACCAAAACGTATGTAACGAAGCCGGAATTCCGACCTACGTTTCAATCAACGAGCGCGGCGAGTTCAATTCAATTGTCACCGACTTCGAGGGCCAGCATGTATTCGAAGCGAATAAGCCAATTTCGCAGCACCTGAAAAATGCCGGCAGAGTCTTGCGCCAGGCAAGCTACGAGCACTCATACCCGCACTGTTACCGATGCAAGAACCCGCTGATCTACAAGGCAGTTTCTTCGTGGTTTGTTGAGACAACCAAACTTCGTGACCGCATGCTTAAGCTCAACCAGCAAATCGACTGGACACCAGATCACACCAAAGATGGTTCATTTGGAAAGTGGCTAGAAAACGTTCGCGACTGGGCAATCAGCCGCAACCGTTTCTGGGGTGCGCCAATTCCGGTTTGGAAATCAGACGACCCGAATTATCCAAGAATTGATGTGTATGGCTCGCTCGACGAGCTTGAGCGTGATTTCGGAGTTCGCCCGGCAGACTTTCACCGCCCGGTAATCGATGAGTTGACTCGTCCTAACCCTGATGATCCAACCGGAAAATCGACAATGCGTCGCGTTCCAGAAGTTCTTGACTGCTGGTTTGAATCTGGCTCAATGCCATTTGCCCAGGCTCACTATCCATTCGAAAACCGCGAATGGTTTGAAACCCACAATCCTGGCGACTACATCGTTGAATACGTTGGTCAGACCCGTGGCTGGTTCTACACCCTGCACGTTTTGTCTACTGCGCTATTTGATCGTCCGGCTTTCAAGTCAGCGGTTTCGCACGGAATCATCCTTGGTAATGACGGGCAAAAAATGTCGAAGTCATTGCGCAACTATCCAGATGTAAACGAAGTGTTCGATCGTGATGGCGCTGACGCAATGCGTTGGTTCTTGCTGTCGAGCCCAATTCTTCGCGGCGGAAACCTGATTGTTACCGAGCAGGGCATTCGCGAGGGTGTGCGACAGGTTCTCTTGCCACTCTGGAACACCTACTACTTCTTCTCGTTGTATGCGAATGCATCGAACTATGAAGCTAAGTGGTCGGTTTCAAGTCAGGATGTTCTCGACCGTTACTTGCTCTCAAAGACTCACGATTTGGTGAATGAAGTTGAAGCGCACCTGAATAAATTTGATTCTTATTCAGCGACCAACAGTCTTCGCGAATTCGCCGACGTATTGACCAACTGGTATGTACGTCGCTCGCGCGATCGATTCTGGGATGCCTCTTCTGAAGCGTTTGACACGCTTTACACAGTTCTAGAAATCGTTTGTGGAGTTGCAGCGCCGCTACTTCCAATGGTTACCGAAGAGATTTGGCGCGGTCTAACCGCAGGCCGAAGCGTGCACCTTGAGTCCTGGCCGGATGCCGGCAGCATTCCAAATGATTCAGCTCTGGTTGAAGCTATGGACCAGGTTAGAATCGTCAGCTCGGTTGCCAACAGCTTGCGAAAAGGCTCGGGTCTTCGTGTTCGTCTGCCTTTGGCCAAACTCACCGTGGTTACCAAGAATGCTGCATCGCTGGAACAGTTCGCGGCCATCATCGCCGAAGAGCTAAACGTCAAGAGTGTCGACTTGGTTGAGATGTCACTTGACTCGACTTCAGAGTTCGGTGTGGTCAAGCGACTAACCGTCAACTCACGCGCTGCTGGCCCTCGCATCGGAAAGTCGGTTCAGGCCGTGATCGCGGCGGCCAAGTCGGGTGACTGGTCTGAGGCCAACGGAACAGTGATAGTGGGCGGAATCGAGCTTGTCGATGGAGAGTTCACCATCGATTTAGTTGCCGGAAACACAGACAGTCCCGAAGAGGTAACTGACCACATCGGTATTTTGCCAACTGGATTCCTGATTCTTGACGGCAAAGTTTCGCCAGAGTTGGCGGCTGAGGGTCTGGCACGCGACGTTATCCGTGCAGTTCAAAATGCGCGAAAAGAGGCTGACTTCGATGTCAGTGACCGAATCAAACTTTCAGTCACAGCTGACGAATCGGTTTTGGCCGCGATCTCTGCACACCAAGAGTTAGTTATGTCAGAAACTCTGACTCTTGAACTTATTTCGATCAACGGTGTGGCTTCAGTCAACGCCGTGGCAGTTGGCGAAGGCCAGCAAGTAGCAGTTGTGGTGGAGAAGATTTGAGCGACGAGTTCGACAAGTTCGACGACGAACAATACTGGGATGCCAAAGGGCGCGAGGTAGAGGCGGCTCTTCTAAAGAGGGTTCCTGAAAACCAGATTCGCCCTCGGCTTGAACCCACTTTGCGAGCAACCGCTCTGCTTGGCGACCCTCAAAAGGCATATCGAGTTATTCACGTAACCGGAACCAACGGCAAGACCAGCACAGCGCGTTTTATTGAGCGTTTGCTTCGTGAACACGGTTTGAGAACCGGTCGTTTCACCAGCCCTCATCTGGTCAAGTTGAACGAGCGCATGTCGCTTGACGGTGAACCGGTTTCAGATGAGCGATTGTTCAACATTTGGTCTGAAATTGAGCCAATTATTGAGATGGTCGATGCTGAACTTGCCACACAGGGTGATGCGCCGCTTACTTTCTTTGAGGCCCTCGCCGTGCTCGGTTTCTCTATCTTTGCCGATGCACCAGTTGATGTGCTTGTTCTTGAAGTGGGCATGGGAGGCGAGTGGGATTCAACCAACGTCGCCGATGGTGATGTGGCTGTCTTCACGCCGATTTCAATAGATCACGCAGATCGCCTAGGTTCTAGCTTGACCGAGATTGCCAAGACCAAAGCTGGAATCATCAAGCAAGATGCCATCGTTCTAAGCGCGATCCAAGAACCAGAGGCATTCGAGCAGCTAGAGGCTAAGTCGGCCGAATTAGCCGAGAAGATGACTGCCTACGGTGTTGGTTTCGAAGTGCTGGCCAGCGAGCCAAACATCCTTGGTCAGACTGTGTCGATTCGCACTTTAGCCGGTGAATATCATGACTTGAACCTGCCGGTTCACGGTTTTTATCAGGCTGAGAACGCCGCCCTGGCGGTTGCTGCCGTAGAGGCTTTTCTTGGCGGCGGTGAGCAAAGAATCATGGATGACGTTGTTCGCGCTGCTTTCGCTGACTTCTCATCACCGGGTCGACTTCAGGTCGTCTCACGAGAGCCTCTGGTAATTCTTGATGCGGCACATAACCCTCAGGGAGCTCAGTCGCTTTCGAAAGCCCTGAAAGAGAATTTTGGCTCTCCTTATGCTGTCGGAGTTATCTCGATTTTGGCTGAGAAAAATGCCCGAGCTCTCTTGGCTGAGCTTGATGACTCGCTAGTCGAAGTGATTGTTACTCAGTCATCTTCTGAACGCGCTATTCCTGCTGAAGAGCTTGCCGAGTTAGCTCGCGAAGTTCTTGGCGCTGACCGAGTAAAGGTGCAGCCAAACGTTCAATGGGCGATGGCTGAGGCGCAACTTCTACTTCCAAAAGGGCAAGCCGCTGCGGTGGTGGTCACCGGGTCAATCACTCTGGTTGGCGACGTGCTAAAACTCAAACAAATCGAGGCTGAACAAGATGCGTAAAAAATCTACTCAACGAACACTTGGATCGATGCTTCTGGCATTTGAATCCTTCGTAGTGTTCTTCGCCACACTTGTGGCTTTTGGCTTGAAAGTTGCTGATGGTCCGGTGGTTTGGGCTGTAGGCCTCTCGCTGGCGTTTGTTCTCATCGCCACACCTGCCATCCTTGGACGCAAGTTCTCATACGTCTTCGGTTGGTTTCTGCAGGTGGTGGTTGTAGCCCTGGGTATCTGGGTGCCTCTAATGTATGTCGTTGGCGCTATCTTCGTCTGTCTGTGGGCTTGGGCGATGATTGCCGGATCAACGATTGATAAGGCTCGCGCAGTATTCGAAAAAAATCTGGCTGCTGGTCAGCCTCTAGCAGAGGAGAAGTAAATGTCTCAGGCAACACTTGTACTTATCAAGCCAGATGGCACCAAGCGCAACCTGATTGGTGAGATTATTGCCCGCTGCGAGGCCAAGGGCTATGTCGTAGCTGACTTGAAAAAGTTCACACCTTCTATTGAGCTACTAACCGAGCACTATGCAGAGCACGAGGGAAAACCATTTTTTCAGCCACTTGTAGAGTTCATGAACTCAGGAGATGTGGTTGCTATTCGTCTTGAAGGTCACCGGGTAATCGAAGGTTTTAGATCGCTTGCTGGAGCAACCGATCCAACAGTTGCTGCTCCGGGAACAATTCGCGGAGATCTCGGTCGAGACTGGGGTTTGAAAGTGCAGCAGAATTTGGTTCACGGATCAGATTCGGTCGAATCAGCTGAACGTGAATTGGCCCTTTGGTTCTAAGTTCAATAAGAAAAGCCCTCCAAAAATTGGAGGGCTTTTCTTATTGGATAAGGTTTGCCACTAAGGGTTAGAAGAGGGTTGGCCACCAAGTCCAGAAGTGAATCACGATTACCAGGATTACAACTAGCTCGGTAACCAGAGTGAACGCCCAAGATTTTGAATACGCGCGGTCGAAGAAATCGACGAAACGCAGGGGAGTGTCAATGAATCCATCCTTGGCTCCGAACAATATGACCTTCCAGAACATTGGAACCATGGCTGCCCAGGCCAACATGCAATAAGGGCAAAGCACGTTGATCACAAAAACACTTTGGCTAAAGAGCCACAATACGAAGAGAAAACCAAAGCTCACGCCAACGGCGAAGAGGCGCCAAAACCAGGCTGCAAATTTAGCTCCCGCAAGAATCGCAGCACCAACAACAATTGGAGCGATAAACGCGCTCAGGCCAATTAGTGGGTTTGGGAATCCGAATAGCGATGCCTGCGGTGTCAACATCACTGATTTGCATGAAATAAAGATGCTGATGTCGCAGCTGAGGGTTGCATCTGGGTTAGTTGCCACGTGAATTCGCTCAAGCGTCAGGCTGAATGCTGCGATCCAACCGATGAGGCCGGTGATGATTAGGTGCCATGCAAAGCCCTTGGTTGGCTGCAGTTGGATGCCGTTTTTAGCTTCAGCGTTGCTCATGTTTTCAAGTATGCCACGCGCCATTGGTGACAATCCTCGGGCAAAGTGTCATACTTAGAGAAGTTGAAGCAGACCACACCTGGTTCGACGAAGATTTCACGAGAACCTGCGAGTTGTATTCGCTTAAGACCCATCGGGCAGCGGCAATCGCAAATACAAGAGTTGCTCGTACATAGTTTTGGTTGTTTGCAAAAGTAAGCAACAAGGATTTACGCCTTATTGGCTGGTGAGTGTGGCCCAGAAAATAGGCAGCTTGGAGTACACCAGAAATGGTGAATAAAGAAACAAACGCACCCGCAGAAAAAACCGTTCGTACCACCCGCGCTAAAAAGCCAGTGGTAAAAATCGAAGCCGAATCAATCGAAACGATCGTTGACGCAACTGCAGAGGGTGAAGCGCCGGCCAAGAAGCCTGCAGCCAAACGCGCTCCTGCTAAAAAAGTGCCTGCTAAAAAGTCACCGGCAAAGAAGGCGACGGCAAAAACTTCTGGTTCTACTGAAGAGATTTCTGAGTCACACGAACCTGTTGCGGCCTCAGTTGAAGCTCCAGTAGCCGCACCTGTTTCTGCAACTTCACTAATGTTCATGGCTCCTGATCTGCCAACACCCGTTATCGATGCCAAGCGTGGCCGCCCGGTTGACCTAGCACCAGAAGGTGATGAAAGTCACCTTCGTCGTCGGTCGCGTCGTCGCGCCGGCGAAGAGGCACCGGTAGCTGAAGACCCAAACACCGTCGTGAAAGTTCGCACACCACGCGAGCCAAAGGCGCCAAGCAACGAGCCGACTCGAGTTAAGGGCTCAACTCGCCTCGAAGCTAAAAAGCAACGTCGCCGTGATGGGCGCGATGCTGGCCGCCGCCGCACAATCATCACCGAGTCAGAATTCTTGGCTCGTCGTGAAGCAGTCGATCGCACCATGGTGGTTCGCTCTAAAGACGGCAAGATTCAAATCGGCGTGCTTGAAGACGGAATCCTCGTTGAGCATTATGTAGCTAAGGCTTCTGAAGCTTCTCTGATTGGTAACGTCTATCTCGGCAAGATCCAGAACGTTCTTCCATCCATGGAAGCAGCATTCGTCGACATCGGTCGTGGCCGCAACGCGGTGCTTTACTCAGGCGAAGTTGACTGGGAACTTGCCGAGACTGGCAATCAACCTCGTCGAATTGAGCTTGCGCTCAAGTCTGGCGATACCGTTTTGGTTCAGGTAACCAAAGACCCGGTTGGTCAAAAGGGCGCTCGTCTGACCAGTCAGGTTTCGCTACCTGGTCGATACCTGGTTTATGTGCCAAATGGTTCAATGAACGGAATTTCGCGCAAACTGCCTGACTCAGAGCGTGCCCGTCTAAAGAAAATTTTGAAAGAGATTCTCCCTGAAGATGCTGGTGTGATTGTTCGCACTGCGGCTGAAGGCGCAACCGAAGAGCAATTGACTCTTGACGTTCAGCGTTTGCAACAGCAGTGGGAAGAAATCAGCAAGAAGGTTGAAAAAGGCCAGGCTCCTGTTCTGCTTCACAGCGAACCAGACCTTTTGGTCAAAATCGTGCGTGACGTCTTCAACGAGGACTTTCAAAAGATGGTTATTGCCGGCGATGACGCTCGCGAAACCATCGAAGAGTACCTAAAGTCGGTAGCCCCAGACTTGCTAGAGCGTGTTGAAAAATACGAGGGTAGCAAGGATGTATTCGATGAATACCGTGTAGGCGAGCAAATCGCCAAGGCGCTCGACCGCAAGGTTTACTTGCCGTCTGGCGGTTCATTGGTTATCGACCGCACTGAAGCTATGACTGTTGTCGATGTCAACACCGGAAAGTTTGTTGGTTCAGGCGGAAACCTTGAAGAGACCGTAACTAAGAACAACCTTGAAGCAGCCGAAGAAATCGTTCGCCAGCTTCGTCTCCGTGACATCGGTGGAATCATCGTCGTTGACTTCATCGACATGGTCTTGGAATCAAACCGCGATCTAGTTCAGCGTCGCCTTATGGAATGTCTAAGCCGCGACCGCACCAAGCACCAGGTGGCTGAGGTTACCTCTCTCGGGCTGGTTCAAATGACTCGTAAGAAGTTGGGCATTGGCCTGCTAGAGGCCTTCTCAGAGCCTTGTGAGGCTTGTGCTAGCCGTGGTGTAATCGTTCACCACGAGCCAATCATGCGTTCGAACCGCAATCACTCTGATGAAGCCAAGCCACAACAGCAGCAGAAACAGGGCAAGCGTGGTCGCAATGACCGCAACCAAAAGCCCGAGCCTGCCAAGGTGGTTACACCTGAACGCGCGGTTGAAATCAACAGCGTTGTTGCCAAAATTGCCGCATCCACCGTCGCCGCCCACGAGGCTGCCGGTGAAGAATCGCCGATTTCTCTGCCTCAGGCCAAGGTTGTCGCTGACACCTCGGTAGAGGCCGAAAAAATGCTTGAAGCAGTGCTAGAAGCTCTTCCAGAGCCAAAGGCACCCGGTCAGGGCCGCCGCAAGCCGCGCCGTGCAACCAGCGGTGGCAGCGCCCCAACGCCAATTGATTCAAGCAATACTCAAAATGAGGGCTAAATAGGTTTGACCGTAGCCCAATGGCAATGTAGACTGAATTCTCGTTGCCTGTTGAGTATTCGCAATTGCAACACAATAAGACTTTCGAACAAAGGGTAGATCTGTGGTTTACGCAGTAGTCCGCGCAGG
>CAZIFS010000032.1:0-15477 GCA_964539165.1 uncultured Rhodoluna sp.
TTGCAACCACAACTCGAAGTTGAAATTCAGCCTGAGGTAGAGCCTGAGGTAGAGCATGAGGTAGAGCCTGAAGCTCTTCCGGTTACCGAAGCTGTAATAGAGCGTGAGCCGTTGGTCGAATATTCTGAACAAGCGGCTTTTGACGAAAACCTTCGCGCTCAACTTCAATCACAAGATTTTGACACCTTGCTCGCCGGAGCAGCTGAGGTTTCTCCTGCAGCTAAAGCGCCAACCGCGTTAGAAGTTGAGTCTTTTCTTGACAGCGAAGCAACCGACGAGAGCATAGAACTAAATAAAGTTGCTCAGCCGTTGGAGCTTGCAGAGCCTGTTTCGTTGCATTCTGAGCCACGAGCCAGTCGCAGAAGCTTGCCAATTTCACAATTTTGGGCTTGGTTGGGTCTTGGCGGCTCAATTCTTCCACTGGGTCTTGCAGTTGCTATCAGCCAGTTCGACATCTCATTCCTGCAGGGTGCCTTTGCCATCGCCGCTGGAACAGCTGCTTCGGCCTTGGCCATTGCAATCGCTGCGCTTTCGGGAAAGAGAAGTGGGCTTGCAACTGCGTTCCTTTCAAGAGCTCCTTTCGGTGTCTTCGGAAACATTGCCCCGGCTGCGTTCTTGTTGCTGACCAGAATTTTCTGGTCAGTGGCAATTGTTTGGTTTGTACTTCAGGTTTCTACTCGTGTAGTTTCATCCGACCAAAAAGTCATTGAGCCAAGCGCATTCATCGCCCCCGTTGCTATAAGCATTTTGGCGGCGATTCTGGCATTCTTCGGCGGAAAAGTACTATTCAAGATTCAGCAAATCTCAGGGCTCGTTGGTTTGGTTGCCGGTGCAACAATTGTCGGATTCACTGCCTCGGGAATAGCCTGGAATGATCTGCTTCTCGAGGTGTCTGGAAGTTGGGTATCGACTTTTGCAGCGATGGGTGTCGTGTTCAGCGTTTTCGGTGTTGCCTGGTCGGGTTCTGGCGCAGATTTCGCCCGCAAACTCTCGTCGAGTTCACTTGGCTTCAAAGTGGTTGGTTGGGCGCTTCTGAGTTTGGCGATTGTTCCGGCAGCAATTGGAATTTATGGTTATGCGCTGATCCGAGGCATGCGCGGCTTCGGGCCAACTTTCGATGAGCAGTTCGCGGCCAACTTTGTTTCAGCTCTCGCTACTAATTCGAACGTGTTCGTTGCAATCTTCTTGCTGGCAAGCGCTGTTATTTCTAGCGTGGTTATGTTGGCGATGTCTAACTATTCTTTAAATCTTGTTCTGCACGCGCTGAGCATAAAAATGAAGCCACTTTTGGGGCAGATAGTTATTGCTGTTCTTGTCGTAGGTGGAGCTTTTTCATTCGGTTTGTTTGTTGCATCAGAGAGCGCACTGAAAATTCTTATTGATTACGCGCTTGCCTTAGCAATTCCCGTTTCGGCCTGGATTGGCATTTATACCTCGGATGTTCTAATTCGTCGCATCGCTTATCACGAGATTTCACTGACACGCGGCTACGGTTTCTACAAAGCCGTCAACCTTGCAAACTTAATCGGGTGGGCCTTGGCAGTTGCAGTCGGTTGGGGGCTTATTTCATCAAACCAACCGGGCCTAACTTGGCTCGGCTATCTGACTGCTCAATTGCCAAGCGCTGGTTTTTGGTCGGCAACCAATTTTGGAATCATCATCGCCCTCGCCCTCGGTCTGCTATTGCCGGTCGCTCTAGGGATTCCTCGAATTAAGCGACAGGAAGCTGAAGTTTTGGCTATCGAAGCTAGGCGCGACGAGCTCAAGAACATGTTTGAGGCGATGGATTAATGTCAACACAACTTTCACTTCTCACCTCTGATTTTGAACAACTGTGGCCTCTGGCTGGCGCTGAGTCTTGGGACACACCCGGTTTACTAGCAGGTTCAACCTCGCAGTTGGTGTCTCGCGTTCTTCTTACCGTTGATGTGACAAAAGAAATTGTCGATGAAGCCCGAGATGGCGGCTTTGACCTAATTTTGGCGCATCACCCATTGATCTTAAAGGGTGTCACCAGCCTCGATGAAGCAACCTCAAAAGGCGCTCTCTTGGCGTCAGCAATTCGTTCCAACATCGCGATTTACGCTGCTCACACAAATGCCGACATTGTTCAAAATGGGGTTTCTGACACTCTCGCCCGTGCCTTCGGTCTAGTTGATCTAGTGCCGTTGGTTGCAGGCGAGTCTGACTCGGTTGGTCACGGTCGCTTGGGGCGCCTACCCTCATCAATCAAACTCGGCGACTTCGCCCGAGCTATTTCTAGAATTTTGCCGTCTACCGCGAGTGGCATTCGTGTTTCGGGCGACTACGACTCAGAAATTTCGAAGGTTGCGTTGTGTGGTGGAGCGGGTGACTCATTTATTCCGGTGGTGTTGAGATCAGATGCTGATGTTTACGTAACCTCAGATCTTCGTCACCACCCAGTGCAAGAAGCACGAGAGACTGGACTCAATCAAAAGCCTGTTGCATTTATTGATGTTTCGCATTGGGCAAGCGAATGGTTGTGGCTCGATGTTGCTGCGCAACAACTGACTTCGCGTCATCCGAGCATTCAATTCGTAGTCAGCCAGATTCGCACAGATCCTTGGGACTTCGTAGTCACACAATAGTTTCAAACTAAAGAGAGCAAAGACATGAAAGCTTCAGTGCAACAACAGCAAGACCTTCTGGGTCTAGGCGATATTGATATTGAGATTAGTCGTTCAAAATCAGCCCTAGCGGCCTTGACGAACGGCGCTACTTTCGTTGAATTGCGTTCGCGCCAGCGAGAAATGGCGGCCGATTTAATTGCTGCACGCAACGCCCTCGATTCGGTTTCTCTCGAACTAACTCGTGCCGAGGCTGACCTTGAGCTGGTCGAACAGCGCATTGAAAAGGATCGAATTCGACTCAATTCGACCAATTCAGCCAAGGACGCCCAGGGAATCCAGAGCGAGTTGGAATCCTTGCAGCGTCGTAAATCGGATCTTGAGGATGCCGAAATAGCAATTCTTGAAAAGAAAGAACTCGCCCAGGCCAATTTCGACGATGTTCTTGTTACGAAGAACACTCACGATGCCGAACTTGCTGAGCTTGAATCAAGTAACGAGGCAGCTGTGCTTAAACTTCGCTCTGGCCTAGATTTGCTTGTCAACAAACGTGCCCAGCAGGCTGCTAAAACCGACCCCGAACTTCTCTCGCTTTATGAAAAGAAACTAGCTCGCGGCACTGCGGTAGCCAAACTAAACGTGAACGAGTGCGGTGCCTGTCGAATTGGATTGGGCGCAACCGCGTTGGCTGAGATTCATGCTAAACCAGCTGATGAAATCGTAAGCTGCCCTGAGTGTCAGGCGTTGCTTGTTCGATGACCAAACCTTCCAAGCTAATCATTGAGGCTGACGGCGGTTCGCGTGGCAACCCCGGCTCAGCCGGTTCTGGCGCGGTTGTTATCGATGCTGATTCAGGCGAGGTAATTCTAGAGATCGCCAAATACATTGGCATAGCTACAAATAATGTGGCCGAGTACTTGGCGTTAAAAGCTGGTATTGAGGGTGCCCTCGCTCTCAATAGCGAGGCGCAAATTTTGGTGCGAATGGACTCCAAGCTCGTAATTGAACAGATGGCTGGCCGTTGGAAAATTAAGCATCCAGACATGATTCAAATCGGAAGTCAAATTCAGAAACTTGTTGCGAACGTAGATATTCGCTGGATGTGGATTCCGAGAGAAGAGAATTCGAGAGCTGATGCGCTGGCCAATAAAGCCATGGATGATCGAGCAGATTCGGTTTCGAAGTCTGAACAAGATGCCCCACGTTCGGGTGTTGCCGAGTTCAACCAGGAACTTCCAAGTTCGGTTCGCGCGCCCGGTGAGGTGACCGAGCCTCTAACCACGCTCGTGCTTATTCGCCACGGCCGTACCCACTTGACTGAATCGAAGCGCATTTCGGGGAGCGGCGGAGAGAATCCAGGCCTTTCTGAGCTAGGTCGCAGTGACGCCCACGCGGCTGCTAAGGCCGTGGCTTCAATTGGTTCCACTGGCCAATGGGCACACATCTCGCCTGTTTCGGCAATTGTCGCCTCACCAATTCAGCGCACACGTGATACAGCAAACATCTTGGCTAATGAACTTGGTCTCGGTGTTGACATAGTTGACCAAATTGCTGAAATTTCATTTGGTGACTGGGACGGCCACACCAACGAAGAGGCTGAAGCCAAATGGCCGGCAGAATTCGACCGATGGAGGGGTTCTTGGTCTGATGCTCCGCCGAATGGTGAGTCACTCGCTGACTTTGATGCCCGTGTTCAGGCAGGTCTAGACGAGATACTCGCTATGCATGCTGGCAAGACTGTAGCCGTTGTTAGCCATGTGATGCCCATCCGTGGTTTAGTTCGTGCAGCCATGGATGCTGGTGTTTCGGCCTATTGGCGACCTCAGATTTCGCCTTGTTCTGTGACTATTCTGCGCTTCTGGGGGCGACAGGCTGCTGAAATAACCACCGTCAACTCGACTGCGCATCTCTAAACCTCCCGCGCTTTCGCCTGAGGTCATTTGCAACTAGGCTCTTATCTTGGATGGGTCGGCAAGACGATCGCGACAGCAATGTCGAGGAACGTCCGGGCTCCAAAGAGCATGACGGTGGCTAACGGCCACCCGGGGCAACCCGCGAGATAGTGCAACAGAAAGTAAACCGCCGCTTTGCGGTAAGGGTGAAACGGTGGTGTAAGAGACCACCAGCGCAGGATGTGAGTCTTGCGGCTATGTAAACCTCGTCTGGAGCAAGGTCAGATAGAAATCTTTAGAGCTGCTCGCTCTGGATTTCGGGTAGACCGCTTGAGGGCATCGGTAACGGTGTCACTAGATAGATGATCGTCACCTAGAAATAGGCACAGAACCCGGCGTAACAGCCGGCCCATCCACTAAGCCTTGTATTCCTTTTTAGCAAGCGCGGCGGCGCCTAGGATTCCAGCATTGTTGCGCTTTAGAGCTGGCAAAACAGTTGCTTTCAAACCCAAGTGCGGTAAGAAATTCTCGTGTTCCTTTGAAACGCCTCCACCGACGATGATCAGGTCAGGGCTAAATAATCTTTCGAGAGTTGAGTAGTACTTGTGCAAGCGCTCAATCCAAGCCGGCCAGTCCAGATTCTCGCGCTCTTTGGCGGCAAATGATGCCTTTGTCTCGTAGTCGACACCGTCAATCTCGAGGTGACCCAATTCAGCGTTTGGAACTAGCTTTCCATCCATGAATAAAGCTGTCCCAATGCCAGTGCCCAAAGTGGTCATGATCACTAGCCCCGGCTTGCTTCTGCCAGCTCCAAATTTGATTTCGGCGTATCCAGCAGCATCAGCATCGTTTACGACGTGAACCGAGCGGCCTAGTTCCTGTGTGAAAAGTGCATCGGCATCAAGGCCAATCCATTCCTTGGATACATTGGCTGCCGACATGGTGCGACCGTGCTGAACCACTGCAGGAAAGCAGATTCCCACAGTGTGATGAGGTTTCGCGTTCTTGAGCTCGCCGATGAGCTTTTGCACAACCTCTGCAATGTCCTGCGGTCTTCCACCCTCTGGGGTCTCATACCTCACTCGATCGCCAACCAGCTCGCCGGTTTTTACATTAACCACGGCCCCTTTGATGCCGGTGCCACCGATGTCGATTCCGATTGCTTTTTTACTCATGGAGGTACCTAACTAGGGGAGGGTGAGAATGTCTAGGCCATTTTCGGTTACGGCGAAGGTGTGCTCGAATTGAGCTGTAATGCTCTTGTCTTTGGTGGTGACTGTCCAATTGTCGGGCCACATGTCCCACTGGTGAGTGCCTAGTGTGAGCATTGGCTCAATCGTAAAGACCATTCCGACCTTGATCTCTTCGCTGTAGAGCGGTGCCGAATCGTAGTGGGGGATTATCAAGCCAGAGTGAAAAGCTTCGCCGATTCCGTGTCCGGTGAAGTCACGTACGACTCCGTATCCGAACCGCTTGGCATAAGTTTCAATGGCGCGGCCGATGATGTTTATCTCTCGGCCTGGCAGCGCAGCAGCCGCACCGCGCATCATGGCTTCGTGGGTCCGCTCGACCAAAAGTTTGACTTCGTCAGCGACATCGCCAACTAAGAAAGTCTTGTTGCTATCACCATGAAAACCGTTTTTGAATGCTGTGATGTCGATGTTGACGATGTCGCCATCCTGCAAAACGGTGTTATCGGGTATTCCGTGGCAAATGACCTCATTTACCGAAGAGCAGAGCGATTTCGGGTAGCCGCGATAACCGAGTGTCGAAGGGTACGCCCCGTTTTTAAGCAAAAATTCGTGTCCGATTCGATCAAGCTCATCAGTTGTGACGCCGGGTCTTGCGTGTTCGCCGACGAGTTCAATCGCTTGGGCAGCGATTTTTCCGGCCGCTCGAATTTTTTCGATTTCATCCGGGGTCCGCACATCGCCGCCAGTCCACTTTGCTGGAGCCGACTTACCCACGTAGCTTGGTCGTGAAATGTTGTTGGGAACAGCTCTGGCTGGTGATATTTCACCAGGAAGTAAGTAACCGGTTTTTGGGTCGCGTGGCATAGGACAAGTCTATTTCACGCAAGCTATGCTCATCGAGAGGAGGCCAAGTTGGCACGAGAAACTGTTTACTCAGAAAAAGACGAGACCCCTGAATTCTGGTTCAACCTAAAGTCGCTCACCGTTGAAGTCGGAAAGAAATCGCCTGCGCCTAATCGATTAGGCCCGTTTACTTCTAGAGCAGAGGCTGAGCAAGCCCTGCAGACAATCCGCGCACGAACAGAAAAATGGAATTCAGAGGATAAGGACTAGTCAGTGAATGAATTTGAATCGGCCGGAAACGCACCTGATTCGACTTCTTCGCGGTACTGCTTAGCAGCGCTAGTAAGAATCTGATTCAGATTTGCATACTGTTTTACAAACTTGCTCGGCTTGCGATCTGACAAGCCAGCAAAGTCAGTCCAAACCAGAATCTGTCCGTCAGTTCCTGCGCCAGCGCCTATACCTATTGTTGGAATTGATAGCTTTCCCGAAACTTCTTTTGCCAAAGCTGCTGGAACCATCTCTAGAACCACTGCAAAGGCTCCAGCCGATTCAACTGCAAGTGCATCGCGCATGAGTTGTTCGGCGGCGGCACCCCGACCCTGAACCTTAAAACCGCCGAGTGAATTTACGCTCTGCGGGGTGAAACCGATGTGCCCCATTACAGGAATACCCGCTGACACAATGGCTTGAATCTGTGTTGCGCTGCGTTCACCACCCTCTAATTTCACGGCCGCAGCACCGGTTGGCTTCATGAGTTTGATTGCGTTGCGCAGTGCATCATCTGGGCCGGTTTCATAGCTGCCGAATGGCAGATCAATAACGACGAGACTGCGTTTAGCTGCGTGAGCTACCGCTCGTCCAAAAGCTGCCATCTCGTCAACGGTGATTGGCAAGGTGGATGCGTAGCCAAGTGAATTATCAGCCGCTGAGTCTCCCACAAGCAGTACGTCTATTCCTGACTGGTCGAAGATAGCCGCGGTTAGGTGGTCATAACTTGTCAGGCAAGAAAATTTTCGCCCGACATCCTTGAATTCCTTAAGGTGCGAGGTGCGAATCTTCTTTGGAGTGAATTCCATCAACTACGCTTCCAGGCGTCCACTTCAATTTCAACCAGCATGTTTGGGTTGATGAACTGAATTCCGGCAAGCATGGTCAGAGCTGGCTTGATCTCACCAAAAACTTCACCGTGCGCCTTACCGGCTGCATCCATGTCGGTACCGTGAGCCAAATAAACACGTGAGCGAACAACGTCTTCAACGCCGTAACCAACCTGAGCTAGTGCCTTTGCAATCACCTCAAGGGCTACCTTTGTTTGACCGTAAGCATCGCCTTCGTGCTGTAATTCGCCGTCAACAGTAGCTGTGGTGCCAGATACGTGAACGTAGTCACCGGCGACTACTGCGCGTGAGTATCCCAAAACCGCTTCCCACGGACCGCCACTTGAAATCAACTTGTCTGCTGCCATTATTTGGCTCCTTCTTTGAATCGGTTTGTAATTGGAAGTCTTCGGTCACGACCAAATGCCATTGGAGAAATCTTAGGTCCGATGGCGCCTTGGCGACGCTTCCATTCTGCCCTGTCAACAAGGCCAATAATGCGGTCAACGGTAACTTCGTCGAAGCCAGCACGAATAATTTCATCGCGCCCGGCGCCTTGTTCAACATAAAGTTCGAGCAGGGCATCCAAGTCTGCATAATCAGGCAGACTGTCTTGATCTACTTGACCAGGCCGAAGCTCAGCCGACGGAGGTTTTGAAATCGAATTTGATGGGATCGGGGGAGTCTGACCGTTTGCCGAAGCGAAATTGTTTCGCCATTCAGCGAGTCGCCAAACCCGAGTTTTTTCTACATCCTTGATCGGTGCAAAACCACCGACTGAATCTCCGTAGATAGTTGAATAGCCAACGGCAAGTTCTGTCTTGTTGCCAGTGGTGAGGGTTAGGTGGCCCTCAGCGTTTGATAGCGCCATAAGAATGACACCACGCATGCGCGCCTGAAGGTTCTCGCTAGCCAAGCCGTCAAGGTTGAGTTGGCCCTCAAAGGCTTCAACCATGGTCTCGATCGTTTCTGTGCGATAGTGGCAGCCGATTCGTTCGGCTAGGTCTTGAGCGTCTGACTTTGAATGATCAGACGAATACATTGATGGCATTGAGACACCGAACACGTTGTTGGCGCCAATTGCATCGGCGGCAATTACAGCGCAGACAGCTGAGTCGATTCCGCCACTAAGGCCGAGCACCACTGACTTGAATCCATTTTTTTTCACATAGTCGCGAAGTCCAAGTACCAAGGCCTTCCAAATCTGACCTTCATCTGACGATTCAATCTCAGAAATCACTGGTGCAGCATTCACCTCGGTTACCTGCTTGCGCGACTGGATATCGATGAATGTAAGTGATTCTTCGAATTTTGCCGTGCGAGTAATGAGGTTTCCATCACTGGTGACAAATAGGCTGTCGCCATCGAACACTAAGTCGTCTTGGCCGCCAACCAGATTTACATAGGCAACTGCGCTCTTGCTGCTGCCCGCTAAATTCTGAACCAGTTCAAGGCGTCGGTCATCCTTATGCACTTCGAAGGGTGAACCGTTCAAAACGAGTGTCACATCAGTTGCGTTAGTTGAGAGTTGTGCAACGGGCCCACCAGATTGCCAAATGTCTTCGCAGATCAGCGTTGAGAATTTAAGCCCAGCGTGATCAAAGGTGAGCAGGTCGTTTCCGGGAACGAAAACTCGGTATTCGTCAAAAACTGAATAGTTTGGAAGGTGGTGTTTGTCGTAGGTTCCGATGATTTTGCCATCGCGGATGACCGATGCGCTGTTGTGAGCTATAGCCCAGCGTGAATTCTTGGCTAGTCGAGGGTGGCCGATTACGACAGCAACATGGCCTAAGCCATCCATAGAAAGCTGGCTCGCGAAGCTTTCGATAGCAGCTTCCGCAGACTCGATGAAAGAGCGTCGGCTGGCTAGATCTTCGATCGGGTAACCGGTTGCGCTCATTTCTGCAAAAACCACTATTTGCGCGCCATTGGCAGCTGCAGTTTTGACAACCTGGAGGCAGTTGGAAATGTTGTTGTGAATGTCGCCGACAGTTGGATTTGTCTGCGCCATAGCTAAGCGAACTTTGGGCATAACCATTAGCCTAGTAGCAGGTAGAGATAGGAAAACCCGATGGATAAGCAACGTGATTTTGTCCTCCGCACGATTGAAGAGCGTGGAGTCAAATTCATTCGACTATGGTTCACCGATGTAGCCGGAACGTTGAAGTCCGTTGCAATCGCACCTGCTGAGGTCGAAGGCGCTTTTGCTGAAGGCCTTGGCTTTGATGGCTCTGCTATTGAGGGCCTCGCTCGTACCTATGAAGCTGACATGTTGGCTCAACCTGACCCGAGCACTTTTCAGATTCTCCCTTGGCGTGGCGAGATTGATCCGACCGCTCGCATGTTCTGCGATATTCAGACCCCAGATGGAAAACCCGCTGCAGCTGATCCGCGAAACGTGCTGAGACGAGCACTCGCGAAAGCCTCAGACCTCGGATTTTCGTTCTACATTCACCCAGAGATTGAGTTTTACCTTCTAAAGTCAACTCAGCTTGATGCCAATGGTGAGCCGGTTCCGGTTGATAACGCGGGCTACTTCGACAACGTACCTGGTGGCACAGCGCATGATTTCCGTCGTCGTGCTGTTTCAATGCTTGAGCAGCTTGGCATCTCTGTTGAATTCAGCCACCACGAAGGCGGGCCAGGTCAAAATGAAATTGACCTTCGCTATGCCGATGCCCTAACTATGGCCGACAACATCATGACATTTAGAACCGTCATCAAAGAAGTCGCCATCGAACAAGGTGTCTACGCGACCTTTATGCCAAAGCCCTTCACTCAACACCCAGGCTCAGGCATGCACACTCACATGTCTCTATTTGAAGGTGATACAAACGCCTTCTTCGACCCGAGCGCTCAATATCACCTCTCGAAGACCGCAAAGCACTTCATCGCCGGTCTGTTGCGTCATGCGCCTGAGATCACTGCGGTTACTAACCAGTACGTGAATTCATACAAACGCCTATGGGGCGGCGGTGAGGCTCCTAGCTTCGTTTGCTGGGGTCACAATAACCGTTCAGCACTGATTCGAGTGCCACTCTATAAGCCAAACAAGGGCAATAGCTCAAGAATCGAGTATCGTGCCATTGATTCGGCGGCGAACCCATACTTGGCGTACGCTCTACTGCTAAATGCGGGCCTAAAGGGTATCGAAGAAGAATACGCACTTCCGTCAGAGACTGAAGACAACGTTTGGGGTCTGAATGACGCAGAGCGCAGGGCGATGGGTATCCAGCCTCTTCCTCAGTCGCTAGATCACGCCATTCGCAAACTTGAAGAGTCAGAACTTGTTGCCGAGACTTTGGGAGAAGAAGTGTTCAGCTACGTTCTTGCCAATAAGCGTCGTGAGTGGAGTGCTTACCGTGCTCAGGTCACTCCATACGAATTGAAGCAAAACCTAGAAACACTTTAGGAAAAGCCATCGTGGCCAATCGCGAACTGGGGCTATCTGAGTTAGCCAGATTCGGCTTTGTCGATCTTGGTTCAACTATGGCCAAGTTAGACCAACTGGTTATTTTGGTTGGTGACCCTGGTCGCTCTGCGTTAGCCGCGCTTGGTGCAACCGCCGACCCAGATCAAGCTTTGAACGCGCTGCTTTTTCTCGCGGAGTCGAATAAGGCAAAGATTAAAGCTTTGCTGAAAAAGGATGATTCAGCCAGGAGACTTTGTCTTCTCCTAGGTGCATCCTCGGCATTCACCGATTTTCTGATGCGGCATCCAAGTCAACTTGATGTATTTGAAAAGCCGTCACCTTCGCTGGCAACTGCTACACAAATGCTCGATTCGGTGTGTGCCGCCGTCAAGTCATCAATTGCGGGTGGTGCCGACACCCAGTCAATTTGGAACGCGCTTCGAATTGCTTATCGTCGCGAATTGTTGAAGATAGCGATTTTTGACCTTTGCCAAACCGATGTTGAAGCAGGATTACCGTCTGTCGCCGCCGCACTTGCTGACATAGCCGCCGCCGCTATTGAAGCCGGAATCATAGTTGCCCGACACGAATTGAAGTCTTCAAGCGAGTTTGGCTTATTCAGCGAGTTTGAGGTTGACAACACTGCTTTCGCAGTAATTGCTATGGGCAAATGTGGTGCTCGAGAACTGAACTACATCAGCGACGTAGACGTTATTTACGTAGCCAACACTAAAGCTGAAGACTTGGAATCTCACCGAGCGGTAGAAGTAGCTACCAAACTGGCCACACGCATGATGCGAGCCATGGATGGAACCGCGACCGAGCCTATGCTTTGGCAAGTCGACCCAAATCTGCGACCTGAGGGAAAATCTGGCGCACTCGTGCGCACGCTTGAATCTCACGTAGCCTATTACGACCGGTGGGCACAGTCTTGGGAGTTTCAAGCTCTTCTCAAGGCCAGGCCTTTAGCCGGTGACCTCGAATTAGGTGAGGCATACGTAGAAGCTTTGAGCCCGAAGGTTTGGGCTTCGGCCATGCGTGAGAATTTCGTCGAATCAGTTCAAAAAATGCGTGAGCGCGTCACTGATTACATTCCGGCGAATGAAATTGATCTGCAAATCAAACTTGGGCCCGGAGGGCTTCGCGACATCGAATTTACGGTGCAGCTATTGCAATTGGTGCACGGCCGCACAGATGAGTCAGTGCGTCAGCGAGACACAATCTCGGCAATCATTGCCTTGGCTAATGGCGGCTATGTGAGTCGTTCAGACGCTCAACAATTCGCCACGCACTATAAGTTCTTGAGGTTAATTGAGCATCGCATTCAACTATCTGAAATGCGGCGAACCCACTTAATGCCAACTTCTGAAGCTAAACGACGCGCTTTGGCCCGTGCCTTGAATCTTAAGTTTCATGCCGCAGATCTCATTCAAAAGTGGGAGACAGTAAAGCTTGAAGTTAGAGCGCTTCATCAGAGCATTTTTTACCGACCATTGCTTTCAGCGGTTTCAAAACTCGATAACCAAAGTCTTTCGCTTTCAGATGCCCAGGTTCAGGATCGCCTGCACGCGATTGGATTCTCAGACACGAAGGGCGCTCTAGAGCAAATCGCAGCTCTGACAGCTGGATTGTCTCGTCGTGCAGCGATTCAGAAGCAACTTTTGCCTGTGTTGATTCAGTGGTTCTCTGAGGGCTCAGACCCTGATGCCGCTTTACTAGCCTTCAGGCGATTGAGCGAAGACCTTGGAGATTCCCCCTGGTACCTAAAGATGTTGCGCGACAGCACGGGTGCTGCAGAGCGCATGACGCAAGTGCTGTCTAATAGTCGCCTCGCCACCAACTTGTTCGAGCGCATACCGGAGGCCGCAGCTTGGTTTGAGAAGTCTGAAGACCTGCTTCCAATTACCAAGAGTGCACTAACTGTTGAGTTCGAGGCAATTGTTTCGCGTCAGCGCCTCTTAGAGCCCGCTGCCAAGGCTATCCGTGGAATTAGACGCCGCGAGACGCTTCGATTGGCTATGGGGGCGGTATTGGGCGATTTGACCATTGATCAGGTCTCTACGGGGCTAAGTGATTTGACTGATGCCTATTTGAAGGCCATGTTGGACGCTGCGCTCCAGCTTGAGGGCCTAGACATTTCTACGGATGACCTCAACGCGGTGCTCGATCTGGGAATCGTTGCCATGGGTCGTTTTGGGGGAGAAGAAATCGGTTTCGGCTCTGACGCCGATGTCATGTTTGTCTATAAGGCCAAGGTTGGCGTTGCCGTCGACACCGCCCAAAGAGTTGCTGAACGTGCAATTAACGAACTAAAGCTATTGGTGAAAGATTCTCTTTTAGAGTTTGAACTAGACCTTGACCTTCGCCCCGAGGGCAAAAACGGTCCATCGGTGCGCTCTTTGGAGTCCTACGCGGCGTATTACAAGCGCTGGGCTAACACCTGGGAGGCTCAAGCTTTGCTTAGAGCTCGAGTGATTGCCGGCAGCGATGAGCTTCGTGAAGAGTTCGTGGCGCTAATAAATGAGTACCGATATCCAAAAGAATTGCCAGACCAGGCAGTCATCGAGATTCGCCGAATCAAGGCAAGAGTCGAAACCGAGCGTTTGCCGCAGGGCGCTGACCCTAAGAGGCATCTGAAGCTCGGCCGCGGTTCACTGAGTGATGTTGAGTGGTTGGTTCAGCTGCTACAGATGCAGTATGGCAACGAGCATCCGAGTATTCGAACCCCACAGACTCTCGCTGCACTAAAGGCCTGTGTAGAGGTGGGCGTAATTGCTGACCACGACGCCCGAGTTCTTGAAGAAGCTTGGATTCTGGCTTCTAGAGTGCGCTCGGCCAGTGTTCTGTGGGCCAATAAGCGCACGGATGTACTGCCAGTTGATCGAAAACAGCTTGACGGTATTGCTCGGATTCTGGAGTATCCACGAGGCTCTGCTGCTCAACTTGAGCAGGATTACCTTTCGCACACTCGCCGGGCACGCACCGTTTTCGAACGTATCTTCTATGGTTTCGTATCTGATTCCGACTAACAAAGTTCTTGACCATAAAAAAAAGACCCCGCCTTTCGACGGGGTCTTTTCAATTCGGAAATTAGCAACCGAAGTAAAGCTCGAACTCGTAAGGGTGAGGACGAAGAGCAAGTGGCTTGATCTCGTGCTCGCGCTTGTAGTTGATCCAGTTCTCGATTAGGTCCTTAGTGAACACGCCACCCTCTAGAAGGTAGTCGTGGTCTGCCTCAAGGGCCTTGAGTACATCCTCAAGGTTTCCTGGAACCTGTGGAATTAGCGCTGCTTCTTCAGCAGGCAATTCGTAAAGGTCTTTGTCAACTGGCTCGTGTGGCTCGATGCGGTTCTTGATGCCATCGATACCTGCCATAAGCATTGCTGCGAACGCTAGGTAAGGGTTCGACGAGGCGTCAGGAGCACGGAACTCGATGCGCTTTGCCTTCGGGTTGGTACCGGTCATCGGGATGCGGATAGCAGCCGAACGGTTACCTGCTGAGTAAACAAGGTTTACTGGGGCTTCGAAGCCTGGAACTAGGCGGTGGTAGCTGTTCACGGTTGGGTTGGTGAAAGCCAGAAGCGATGGAGCGTGCTTCAAGATACCGCCGATGTACCAACGTGCTAGGTCTGAAAGGCCGCCGTAACCTGACTCGTCGTAGAACAAAGGCTTGCCTTCCTTCCACAATGACATGTGAACGTGCATACCTGAACCGTTGTCACCAAATAGTGGCTTTGGCATGAAGGTTGCGGTCTTTCCCCAACGCTCAGCAACGTTCTTGACGATGTACTTGAACTTCAAGATGTCGTCAGCTGAAGAAAGTAGGGTGTCAAACTTGTAGTTGATCTCGCCCTGACCAGCAGTACCAACTTCGTGGTGGCTGCGCTCAACCTCTAGGCCAACAGCAAGCAGCTCTGACACGATGTCATCGCGCATGTCTGCGTGCTTGTCGGTTGGGGTTACCGGGAAGTAACCGCCCTTGTAAGGGGTCTTGTTGGCTAGGTTGCCGCCAGCCTCTTCGCGACCTGAGTTCCAAGCAGCCTCATCTGAGTCGATGAAGTGCATTGAGCCATTCTGCTTGTATTCGTAGCGAACGTCATCAAAGATGAAGAACTCTGCTTCTGGAGCGAAGAATGCGGTGTCTGCAATGCCAGTGGTGGCTAGGTAAGCCTGTGCCTTCTTGGCGGTCTGACGTGGGTCGCGACCGTAGATCTCGCCGTTACGTGGGTTGTAAACGTCGAAGATCATAACAAGAGTCTTCTGAGCGCGGAATGCGTCCAGGTAAGCGGTGGTTACATCTGGAATCAACTGCATGTCTGATTCGTTGATTGATGCGAAGCCACGGATAGATGAACCATCGAACAGCTGACCGTCGATGAAGAACTGCTCATCGATCATTGCTGCTGGAAGGTTGAAGTGCTGCTGCACACCTGGTAGGTCGGTGAATCG
>CAZIFS010000033.1:0-15176 GCA_964539165.1 uncultured Rhodoluna sp.
TTACGTGACCCACGACCAGGTTGAAGCTATGACCATGGGTGACCGCGTTGCAGTAATGAAAGATGGCATCCTTCAGCAGGTTGCTACCCCTCAGGAGCTTTACGACCAGCCAGCAAACGTTTTCGTTGCAGGCTTCATCGGCTCACCAGCCATGAACCTACTTCAGCTTCCAATCGTTGAGGGTGGCGTGCAGTTCGGCACCACCGTTCTAAAGGTTGAAAAGTCTGTACTAGCAAAGACCAAGGCTAAGTTGGTTACCGTTGGTATCCGCCCAGAGAACATCACCGTTACCAAGTCAGAGGGCATTGCCGTTGAGGTTGACGTTGTTGAAGAACTCGGTGCAGATGGTTACCTATACGGTCACACCTCAATCGACGGTGCAGAAGCAGACGTTGTTGCACGTGTTGACGGTCGTGTTCACCCACACGCTGGCGACAAGGTCTTCTTGAAGGCTGACGGTGGCATCGTTCACATCTTCGATGTTGAAACTGGCGAGCGCCTTAACTAATAAGTGAGTTCACTAGACATCACGGCTGCCACGGTAGAACCAGCAATGCTGGATCTACCGTGGCATTTGCCATTGGAGGAATGGCCGAAAGAGAACATCGCAGCTTTACCTAAGGGTTTGAGCCGCCACACTGTTCGTTTCGCCCACCTAAACGACCACGTAATCGCTATCAAAGAGACGCTCCCCGAGCTAGCTAAACGCGAATACGACATGTTGAAATTGCTGCTCAAGCTAGACGTACCTTGCGTTGAGCCATTCGCAATCATCAACAATCGTGAAACCACGGATGGCGAGCCACTGCTAGCCGTGTTGATTACACGCCACTTGAAGTTTTCATTGCCTTATCGCGCCATGTGGTCACAGGGTTTAAGACCTGACACCGCAACCCGATTAGTTGACGCCTTGGCTCTGTTGCTGGTTCGCCTGCACATTGCCGGCTTCTTCTGGGGCGATGTATCGCTTTCAAATACCCTGTTCCGTCGCGATGCCGGTGCATTCGCGGCTTATTTGGTAGACGCCGAAACTGGGCACCTGTATGACTCTGGTCTTTCAAACGGTCAGCGCGAGAACGATCTAGAAATTGCCCGCATCAACATTGCCGGCGAATTGATGGATCTAATCGCCAGTGGTCACGCAGCGCCTGGAGTTGACGCGTTGGCCACCAGCGAGCGCATCGTTGCCAAGTATCGCGAACTGTGGGAGGCCTTGACCGGTGTTGAGACCTTCAAATCAGATGACCGCTGGAAGATCAACCGTCGTGTTTCAAAGCTGAATGAACTGGGCTTTGACATCGAAGAACTTGCTATCAAGACCGATAGTGAAGGGTCGACCGTCAAAATTCAGCCAAAGGTCGTAGACGCCGGCCACCACCAGCGCAGATTGATTCGCCTAACTGGCCTGGATGTTGAAGAGAACCAGGCTCGTCGCCTGCTCAACGACCTTGACCAATACCGCATTGATCACCCGCGACCAGGTGCCGACGAAGAGGTGCTTGCCCACGAGTGGTTGAGTAACGCCTTTGAACCGGTCATCACTTCGATTCCAAAAGAACTTGCCGGCAAGCTTGAACCAGCTGAAATTTATCACCAGGTTCTCGAACACCGCTGGTACATGTCTGAAAAAGAATCCAAGGATGTTTCACTTCAGGATGCAGTCTCTAGTTATGTGGACAACGTATTGCGTTATCGACGTGAAGAAGAGTCGTATCTTGGAACATCAACCGAGTTAATCACTTTGCCAGATGCCATTCCTCGTGGAACCATCGTGGTTGCTGAAGATGATGACGAAGTTGACTGGAGAGATCTGGTCTAAACCTAAAGAAGTAATCCCCTGAACCGAAAGGCTCAGGGGATTACTTATTAAGCACTTATCGCTTCAGAGCAGCTCTGCGCTTTGAGATTTCATACAGGGTCACCGACGCTGCAATACCCGCGTTCAGCGACTCAGTGTCGCGGGCGATAGGAATCGACAGCACTGCGTCACAGTTCTCGGTAACTAGGCGCGAAAGGCCCTTGCCTTCAGAACCAACCACAAGAAGCACTGGCTCGGTCGCTAGGTCAAAGTTCGGCAAGCTCATGTCGCCGTCTCCGTCTAGACCAACCACAAACACACCGCGCTTCTTGAACTCTTTCAAAGTGCTGTTCAGGTTTGCAGCCAATGCAACTGGCACTCGAGCCGCGGCACCAGCCGAGGTCTTCCAAGCAGAGGCTGTAACACCGGTTGAACGGCGTTGAGGCAAGATGACTCCCTGGCCACCAAAAGCGGCGACCGAACGGATGATGGCACCAAGGTTGCGAGGGTCAGTGATTCCATCCAAGGCAACAAAAAGAGGCTTCTGGCCGCGTGAAAGCACCAGGTCGAGAAGCTCCATTGGGTGCTGGTACTTGTATGGCGGAACCTGAAGCGCGATGCCCTGGTGAACCGAGTCGAAACCAGTCATGCGATCCATCTCAGGTCGGGTGATTTCGTTCACCGCGATACCGCGCGAGGCGGCAATCTTGATAGATTCCTTGACTCGATCGTCCATCTCAATTCGAGCGGCGATGAATAGTGCGGTTGCAGGAACCTTTGAACGCAATGCCTCAACTACCGAGTTGCGACCTGACAGCACCTCAGATGCGTCGGCAGCCTTTGCAACTCGCTGGCCGCTGCGTGCAGCTGCTCCGGCAGAACCTGCGGTGCGTGCTGCAGGAGCTAGAAACTCACCGCGACGAATCGGGGTTGCACCAGTTGCTGCACGGTGTTTTTCAGCTGCAGCCTTCGCTTTATAAGCCTTGTGATAAGGGCGATCTTCAGCCTTTGGTGTTGGTCCGCGGCCCTCTAGAGCCTGCTTTCCGTGACCTCCGGTACCAACGCGCATACCCTTTTTGCCCTTAGCGGCGCCTGGGCGACCTGGTTTTCCAGCCATTTAAATTACACTCCAATGGGTTCCGTCGGCAGCATCTTCAATTGAGACACCTGCTGCCTTTAGTTGATCTCTAATCGCGTCTGAACGCGCAAAGTCTTTTGCAGCACGAGCCGCATTTCTTTCGGCAATCAAGCCTTCGATGAGTGCGTCGAGCACCCTTGATTCACCGTTGTCACCAGAATTTGCATCTGAGTGGTCAAGGCCAAGAACATCAAGCATCGAAATAACCGACTGGGCAGCCTTTAGAAGCGCAGCCTGATCATTTGAGTCTAGGGCGGTGTTGCCCTCGCGAACAGTGTCGTGAAGCGAAGCTAGTGCGGCCGGAATGGCAAGGTCTTCATCCATGGCGGTAATAAAAGCTTCAGGAAGGTAGTCGATGACCTGAGCACCCAGGTGAATTTCGCCAAGGCTGCGCTGTGCTCGCGACACAAAATTTTGAATTCGACCAAACGCGGTCTCGGCCTCGGTCAAAACGCCATCGTGGTAATCGAGCACCGAACGATAGTGTGCCGAGCCAAGGTAATAACGCACTACTGCCGGCTTTGCCTGACCAAGCAGGTCGGCGGCGAAGATTGAGTTGCCAAGCGACTTTGACATCTTTTGGCCCTGAACGTTCACTAGCCCGTTGTGAAGCCAATAGTTTGCAAACTTGTCTCCGGCTGCACGGCTTTGGGCAAGCTCGTTTTCGTGGTGCGGGAACCTAAGGTCAAGACCGCCACCATGGATGTCGAAGTTGCTGCCGAGATATTTTGTGGCCATGGCTGAACACTCAATGTGCCAACCCGGGCGGCCTTCACCAAATGGGGTAGACCAAGCTGCAGATTCAGGCTCGCCTAATTTTTGAGCTTTCCAGAGGGCAAAGTCGTGAGGGCTGCGTTTTCCGCGTAGGTCTGCTTCAGCATCAGCATCCATGTCGTGAATTCGCTGATTGGTTAGTTCGCCATAATCAGCCCATTTGTCGGCCGCAAAATATACGTTCGCTGAATCATCTTCGGCTCGATAGGCATAACCTGCCTCAATCAAACGTTCGATCAGGGTGATCATCTCAGGAATAGCACCAGTTGCTCGCGGTTCATAAGTTGGCGGCTTGATCCCCAAAAGCGAGTATGCCTTGTTGAACTCGACTTCGAAACGGTAAGCCAGAGCCCACCATTCTTCGCCAGTATTTTCTGCGTTTTCAAGCACTTTGTCGTCGATGTCGGTGACGTTGCGCACGAGGGTTACGTCGAAGCCTTTGACTTCTAACCAGCGACGAAGTTGGTCATAAACCAGCGCTGATCGAAGGTGGCCAACGTGAGGTAGACCCTGAACGGTTGGGCCACAAAGGTAGATTCCGACCTGCCCCTCGTTCAATGGAACGAAGGCGCGAAGGCTCTGGGTGCGCGAATCGAAAAGGCTAAAGGTCACGGTGTCAGCCTACCTTTGCGATCGAAATCAGTGCTGTAGCCACTGCAGCTACGCCCTCTGAATTGCCAAGAAAACCAAGGCCGTCGGTGGTGGTTGCGCCGAGAGTTACCGGTGCGCCAATTAGCGAAGTCAGTGTTGATTCGACTTTTTCGCGGTTCGGCGAAACCTTAGGACGGTTTCCGATAATTTGCACTGCAACGTTTTCAACCTGATAGCCCTTTGAATCGAGCAGTTCAAGTGCGCCACGGATAAACACCTCGCCATTGGCACCGGCGAATTCTGGCCGGTCTACGCCAAAGTTTGAGCCAATGTCTCCGAGTCCGGCAGCCGAAAGCAGAGCGTCAACAATGGCATGACTAACGGCATCTCCATCACTGTGCCCGTCGAGACCTCGCTCCCCCGGCCAAATTACAGTACCCAGAAACAGCGGCTTTGAGTTGTCTTCGGTGAATCGGTGAACATCGGTGCCGATTCCGGTGCGCATGCCACCACCGAATCGAAGTTCAGCTGCAGCCAAATCTTCAGCCGTTGTAATTTTGAATGCTCGAGCATCGCCGACAACAGCATTTACCTGTATTCCGTGAGCCTGGACCAGCGCAGCGTCGTCGGTGTATTCATACTGGGCAAGGGCATAGGCCTCGATCAGGTCTTGAGCTACGAAGCCCTGAGGGGTTTGCGCTGCACGAAGGCTCTCGCGGTCGATAGTCTCGCGCACAATTTCGTCATCCACGCGTTTGATGGTGTCAACCACTCGCATCACTGGCAAAGCTGCAACACCTGAGCGGCGCACTTCTGCTGCGACTCTTTCAAATAACTCGGATGGAGTGAGTGCTCGAGCGGCATCGTGAACCAAAACCACCTGCGCGGTTTCGTCGAGCGCAGCTAGTGCGTTGGCGATTGATTGTTGACGTGATTCGCCACCTACAACCACGTCGAAGCGAACTTCTTTACCTGCCAGCGCTTCGTCGGCTAGGAGAGCGGTCTGCTCTTCGTGGCCGGCAGGAACAGCGATGATGACTTGGCTTAGAGCAACAACCTCGGCAACGTTCTCTAGGGTGTGCTGCAGCAGTGGCTTTTCGGCCAGGTTTACAAAGGCTTTAGGTTTATCGGCACCCAGTCGTGTGCCCAACCCCGCAGCAACTACGACCACCGCAAGATCGCGACTGGTCATTTTGTAATTAAGCTCCTGGAGATGCCAGAACGGTGTCTAGCTCGGCCGACGCTTTTTCTTCGTTGGTCTTGTGAGCCAGAGCAAGCTCTGAAACTAGAATCTGGCGAGCCTTGGCAAGCATGCGCTTTTCGCCAGCTGAAAGGCCACGGTCTTGGTCGCGGCGCCAAAGGTCGCGAACAACCTCAGAGACCTTTACGACATCACCTGAAGCAAGCTTCTCAAGGTTGGCCTTGTATCGACGCGACCAGTTGGTTGGCTCTTCGGTGAACTCAGCGCGCAAAACGCCGTAAACAGTCTGAACACCTTTTTTGTCAATAACGTCACGAACACCGACCATGTCGACGTTCTCAGCTGGCACCCAGATGGTTAGATCGCCCTGTGCAACCTTCAACTGTAGGTAAAGCTTGTTTTCGTTACGGATGGTGCGCTCAGCAACCTCAACGATTAGAGCTGCTCCGTGGTGAGGGTAAACGACAGTTTCGCCGACTTTGTACTTCATGTGGCTGATTCCCTTCAGAAACCACAATTTTACCACAGGGATGCCCCGTTAGATAGGAGTAAACTGGAAGGGCTATTCAGCGTTTCTCAGGAGGAAAATTGTCTATCCGCAAGTTTGCAGCAGTTGCTCTTTCAGCATCATTGATGCTTGGCACCGCAGGTTGCACTTTCATGACCCCAATTGCTTCAAAAACCGACTACGCTCCTAGCGAAGGTTCACAGGCAAATCTTGGCAACGTCAAGGCTCTCAACTTTCTTTACCTAGAAAGCGAAAATGGTTCAGCTATTTTCGGCTCGCTGGTAAACACCGACCTCAAGTCACACGAGGTGACCATTCAATTCACCGACGCTGTTTTGGCTGAGAAAAAAGAAGTTTCATTCGTTCTTCTACCTGGCCAGAAGCTAGACCTTGGTTACAACGGCTCAGCACCAGTGTTCGCTGAACTTGGTGCCGCACCTGGCGCAGTTTCACAGATCTTCTTGGTTGAGGGTGGCGAAAACGGAGTTGCCATCAACATTCCATCGCTAAACCCAAACCAGCCGGATTATGCTGACCTGTTCGCCGCACTCAACGCTTTTGACCTTGAGCTTGCTGGCATCGAACTTGCCGGCGAAGGCGCTGCGGCAGACACCACCGAATAGTTTTTCCATCAAAAAAGCCCCGCCGATTTTCGGTGGGGCTTTTTTGATTTATAGAAACTTGGCTCTAAACCTCGTATTTATAACCCAACCCACGAACGGTAAGCAAGTGCACTGGGCGAGCAGGGTCTTCTTCAATTTTTGAGCGAAGGCGCTTGATGTGAACATCCAAGGTCTTTGTATCACCAAAGTAATTCGCACCCCACACACGATCAATGATTTGGCCGCGAGTTAGAACTCGGTTGGCATTTTCTAAAAGAAGCTCAAGAAGTTCGAACTCCTTTAGCGGCAACTGAATCTTCTCGTTGTTCACAAAAACCTGGTGGCGATCAACATCCATGCGAACTGCACCCGCCTCTAGCACACCGGCTGCCTGAGACTCGAGGCTCGGAGCCTCACCGCGGCGGCGAAGCACAGCCTTCATGCGTGCAAGTAGCTCACGGCTCGAGTAAGGCTTGGTCACGTAGTCATCTGCCCCAATTTCGAGGCCCACTACTTTGTCGATCTCGCTGTCTTTCGCAGTCAGCATGATAATTGGCACCTGAGATGTCTGGCGAATTGTTCGGCAAACTTCATTGCCGCTCATGCCAGGAAGCATGAGATCCAGCAGAATCAAATCAACACTGCCCTGCTCGAACGCTTCTACAGCCTTAGTGCCATCTTCAGCTTCGATTACGTCGAAGCCTTCTTTCTTTAGCAGGTAGACCAGTGGCTCGCGGAGAGACTGCTCGTCTTCAACGACTAGTACTCGAGTCATTTCTTGCTCCCTGTTGCTTCAATTGCCGTGGTTGACATCGGAAGGCGAAGGGTGAACGTTGCACCCTTGCCGAGTTTTGATTTGATGGTTATCTCGCCCAAGTGCTTTTGAGCAATGTGTTTGACAATGCTCAAACCCAGGCCGGTTCCACCGGTTTGACGAGAACGGCTTGGGTCAACGCGATAAAAGCGCTCAAAGATTCGCTCTTGGTCTTCTTCTGAAATTCCTGGGCCAGCATCTTTCACTGAGATTTCAGCTACACCCTTGTGCTTGCGCAACTTCACTGAAACAAGACTTTCGCCCTCTGAATAGACGATGGCATTCTCGATGAGGTTTTTAACCGCAGTCTTTAGAAGCTCCTCATCGCCGAATACAGTCAGGGCCTCAGGCACGATGACATCAATGTCAATTTTCTTTTTGCGGGCGGCAACTCGGTTTCGGTCAGCCGCCTCGGCGATGACATCTACTAGATTTACAGTCTTGGTTTGGCCAGCTACTTCAGTTGATTGCACTCGTGAGAGCTGAATAATATCTTGAACTAGTTCGGCCAAACGTTGCGATTCGGTAGACATGCTCGCTGCAAAGTGAGCCACCTGCTCAGGGTCATCTACAGCAGATTGAATCGCCTCAGCCAGCAAGCTGATTGCACCGATTGGAGTCTTGAGCTCGTGCGAGATGTTGGCTACAAAGTCGCGACGGGTTTCTTCAAGGTTGTGCGATTCGGTTCTATCTTCAACCAGTAGCAACACATAACCCTCACCAAGGTGAAGCGCTCGAGCGTTTACCCAAAGGGTGGTTTGGCCAATTTCAGTGATCAGTTGCAAGTCTCTACCGCGCGCTTTGGTTGGTTTCTTTACACCGCGAGCTTTGTCGACCAAGGCAACCAACTTTGGGTGCACCAAGGTTTGCCCCTTGACCAAACCCAAAGCAAACGCGCTTTGGGTCGCTCGAACGATTCGGTTGTCAAAATCTAGAACTAGGCCTGCTGAAGCCAATGCGTGCAGTGCGCTAGCAATGCCATCTGGGATTGCCTTTGATTTCTTCTGAGCCTGGTTGGTCTTGATGGTTGTCCAACCAATTACGCCAACGGCTACTCCACCGGTGACAAAGGCAAGTAATGCCGAAGTCCACAACTCAGTGAAGGTGATCATGTTTTAAGAGTAGGCGATGGCATCGACCCAGTTAAGCGAGTGAACGCGTTATTGGGCAGAATTCGATGGCTATTCACAAGGTGTTTTACGTCTGTTCACCTTGTGCTGGCAACCTCGCTTCAGATAACTGTAAAAAGGAGAAGCACCATGCGTGAAGTGTTCCAAAAAGAACTAGCTGAAGTACAGGGTCGTTTGGTTGAAATTGCCGAGTCTGTAACTCATATCATCAAGGATGCCACCGAGTCTTTCACATCATCTAACTCGCACCAAGCAGATCGTGCCATTGGTATGGCCGAGAGCAATGAGAGCAAAGCGCTGGCCTTAGACGAGCTTGTGATTCGAATATTGGCCACCCAGTCTCCGGTAGCTCGCGACCTCAGAATTTTGGTTTCTGCACTGAGAATCTCGGCTTCACTCGAGCGCATGGGTGCCCTGGCCGGGCACATCGCAGCAATTGCCCGATACCGTTTTCCTGGATCAGCGATTCCTGCATCACTCGTTGGCACTTTTGAAGAGATGGGTCGACTTGATGTCGAGCTGGCGTCAAAAGTTACCGAACTGCTTCGCAACACTAACGTCGACCAGGCCCGAGAAATTCAGGCCCAGGATGAACGCATCGACGAACTTCACCGTCACGTATTTGATGTCGTGCTTGCTGATGACTGGAAAGAAAATGCCATGTTCACCGTTGACGTGACATTGGCCAGCCGCTATCACGAGCGCTTTGCCGACCACGTGGTCGACATCTCAAGCAAGGTTTCATACTTGACCACCGGAGAGTGGCACGAAGGCGAATAGCAGAATAAAAAGAAGGCCTCCATTCGCGGGAGGCCTTCTTTTTTATTTTGTTGCTATTACTTCTTTGCACCCTGAGCTGCAACCGCAGCTGCACCGGCTGCGGCAGCCTCCGGGTCAAGGTACTCTCCGCCAGCAACAACTGGTTTGAAGTTTTCATCCAGGTGGTAAACCAACGGAATACCGGTTGGAATGTTCAATTCTGCGATGTCTTCGTCAGACACGTTGTCTAGGTGCTTTACCAAAGCGCGAAGTGAGTTTCCGTGTGCGGTAACTAAAACGGTCTTGCCAGACTTTAGCGAAGGCTGGATGTCTGATAGCCAGAATGGCAACATGCGCTCTAGAACATCTTTGAGGCACTCAGTCTTTGGGATGTTGTCGCCAAGATCTGCGTAGCGCTCATCGTGAGCCTGTGAGTATTGGTCGTTGTCATCGATCGGCGGTGGTGGAACATCAAAGCTGCGACGCCAGGTTTGGAACATTTCTGGGCCATACTCTGCCAAGGTCTGAGCCTTGTCTTTGCCCTGAAGTGCACCGTAGTGACGCTCGTTTAGGCGCCAGTCACGCTGAACGTCGATCCAGCTGCGGTCAGCAGCATTTAGTGCAATGTGCGCGGTGTTGATGGCACGCTTTAGGCGTGAGGTGTAAAGCAAGTCTGGCTTCAAGCCTGACTCGGCTAGCAATTCGCCAGCACGCTTAGCCTCTTCGCGACCCTGGTCGCTGAGGTCAACGTCTACCCAACCGGTGAATAGGTTTTTTTGGTTCCAGTCACTGTTTCCGTGACGAAGAAGAATCAATGTGTATTTCGCAGTCATAATGCCAAGTTTAGCGTTCAGGTAGGTTGGTATCCGTGGCAATCAAGAAGCCGTTCGGCACAATCACCAGGGGCACTACCAACCCCAATCGACTTCGTCGTATCGACCGGTTTATCGCAGCACAACCACTACTTCGCCGCCTTGAGTCACCGATTGTTGTTGACCTAGGTTTTGGTGCCAGCCCAACCACTGCGGTTGAGCTTCGCGAGCGTCTTTCAAAAATCAACTCGGATGTTCATGTCATCGGAATCGAGATTGATCGCGAGCGCGTCGAGCGGGGTTTAGCCGTGGCTACCGATCACCTGCACTTCACCCATGGCGGTTTTGAAGTGCCTCTGCCTAGCGGCCTTGCCACACATGCCGACATCATTCGCGCGTTCAATGTCTTGCGTCAATATGACGAGAGCGAGGTTGCTGCAGCTTGGTCAACCATGCAGGCTCGGCTTTCACCACAAGGGCTTCTAATTGAAGGAACCTGCGATGAAATTGGTCGACTCGCCAGTTGGGTGACCCTAGACAGACACCACCCACTAAGCCTCACGGTTTCACTTCGACTCAACGAATTAGATTTACCGAGCAAGGTTGCCGAACGCCTTCCGAAGGCTTTGATTCACCATAATTTGCCAGGAGAAAAAATTCACGATTTCTTGAAGGCTCTTGATTTGGCCTGGCAGACCAATGCTGGCCTTGGAGCTTTTGGTGCCTCACAACGTTGGGTTGCCGCGTGTCAGCAGATTGCTGAGGCTGGTTGGCCGCTTATCGGCGACAAAAAACGTTGGCGCTTGGGAGAAATTTCAGTCGAGTGGTCGGCAGTTGCGCCCGACTAATCTGAGGCTAAATTTCAGGCAGTTCGTTGCGCGCTTGCTCTTCGGTCATTCCGCTGGCACACAGTAGGTCAATTAGCAACGGTCGAAGTAATAGCAAAACGCTTGCCTCTCGAACATCATCTGCGATGCCGAATTTCTTTGGGTCGAGTTGATGCGTGATCACCACAAATTGCTCGCGAGCATCTTTGAGTGCATCGGTGCTTTCAAGACCCTTAGCCAGCAAAGCTGTTGCAGCGGCGATTTGCTCGAATAGGTCAGCCAGATAAGCGCGAGACTGGCCATCTCGAATCAAGAAATCAACTCGACGAACCACAACGCGCAGATTTCGAGTTGCTAGATCCATGCCGCGCATCAAGCGAACCTGGCTCGAAAGCTCTTTGCGATGACGACGCAAAAATGGAGATATTCGAGAAACCGAAATTGCACTGTCTAGAGACATGCGCCAGTTATCAACCAATGGCTGTGAAGCTCGAACGCGAACCAGCGCTGCGTCGACGACCTTGACGTCTAGGCTGCGAACCGCAATTTTGAGTGCATCAACGGCATCCAAGAAAACTGCAAAGAGTTTGTCTGCATCTCGCGTAGCCATGCCGATTGGGTCGCGCGGAATGAATGCGGTGAAAATCAGAGCAACCGCGCCACCGATAAGAGCATCAAAACTGCGGATGAACACCCCACCGTCGGGCGCCGGCATGATGTATACCAACATTGCCTGGATGCCAACCGTCAGCGAAAAGGCCGCAGTGCCTGAAAGAAATCTTGCGGTGGTTAGAGCAATCAATAGCACAAGGCCCATCTGCCAAACACCTTGGCCAATGGTGTTGAGCATGACTTCACTAAGCGCGATGCCCGCAGTCATGCCGAAGGCAGTTTCTGTTACTCGTCGAATTCGTGCATCACGAGTGAAACCAAGTGACGCGATGGTAACAGTGACCGCAAAGATTGGGTGTTGGTGACCCAGCAGGTAGTAGGCCACCGAGAACGCAACACTGGCTGCAATTACAATCTGCAAAATCGGAGGAAGCGATTCTCGCACTCGCTGAATCGAAGCGCGAAAAGTCCAGTTGATCTTAGGCGTTTGAATAGCCATTTAGTGCTTGCCGCCCATCAAAAGGTTTCGCTTTGGCAGGTTTGCCGCCTTACCCGCAGATGCCGGAACGATTACTTCTTGATTGGCGGCGATGTCACCGTGCTGAGAGCGCACAATCAAATCTGCATCTTCTGGAACCGAACGACTAACCAGGGCGAGCGCGATTGGCCCCATCTCATAGTGGTTTGCTGCGAGGGTGACTTTGCCCTTGGCAATAGCGCCCTCAACACCCGCAACAAAAATCTCGTCGCCAGCCTCGGGTAGCGAATGCTCTGAACCATCCAAGTGAAGAAAAGTTAGGCGACGCGGTGGGTGACCAAGATTGTGCACTTTGGCTACTGTCTCTTGGCCCCGATAACAGCCCTTTGACATGTGAACTGCTGTTGACATCCAGTCGAGCTCGTGCGGAAGTGATTTCTCGTCTACCTCAGACTGTTGTCGAGGTCGGTGTGCAGCAATTCTCAAAGCGTCATAGGCCATGGTTCCGGCTGATTCAAAACCTTCGGTGGCCGCGGCGAGTTCTTCACTAAGAACCAGCGATTCAGACCAAGGCCATTTTGCAGGCCAGGCTCTCGAGTATCGAACGCCACCAGTGACAACACCAGGCCACGGGTCATTCCAAATCAACGAGAGGCCATTTGACTTTGCTGCCTTGGCGAGACCTTCACCAAGACGGCCAATCACGACGAAGTCATCTGAGCGGTCTTGAATTTCAACCTTCATGCGAAAGACCATTTTGCGCAGCCAAGCTAGCAGCGGTTCACGGCTCTCGGCTTCAACAATCAACCAGGATGCTTCGCCATCGTCAAGAAAGTGAATGGCCTGTTCGATGTGCCCATGCGGGTCAAGCAAAAGAGCCTCAGCCGATTGCCCGGGATTCAGATTTTTGAGATTTTGACTGAGAAGTGAATGCAGCCAGTCAAGTCGGTCGACACCTGAAACAGTAATTATTCCGCGAGCGCCAAGATTCACCACGGCAGTTCCGTTGGCCAAATTTCGCTGTTCGATCAGCGGGTTTGAGAAATGCAGCGCTGAGTCAGTCATGAATTATTCGACTTTTTCGAGGCGAGCTGAAGCGTGAGGCTTCAGGTCAGCACCCGGAAGCGCGATCTCCCACACCCAGAGCAAGGCGTTCTCAACCAAGCCATACAGGCGTGTTGAGTGGCGGTAGGTTTTTGCGCCTTCGAATGCAACACCGTGTGCAGATGCTAGATCTACTCGCGCACCCTTGATTTTGCCGTTATAAAGTTCTGCCATGCCGCCTGGGTGCAGCATCGAAACCATGATGTCGAAGCCACCCTCTTTATTGCGGAGCGTCTCTAGATCTTCATGAGACTTGAGGCTCTTTTCACCCTGGCCAATGATGAAGCCTGGCCCGTGGTCGGCGCTCTCTGCAGGGCGCGAAATGCGCCAGTATCCAAGCTCGCTAGGCAAGATGGTTCCGGCTTCGTCGATAAGTTCTGCTGAAGAAACGTAGGTGAGCGCGTTTGAACCGTCGTGGGCAAACTCAACGCGCTGTTTGAACTCGTATTCGACAGGTGCTTCGTCATCTTCGTTAACTCGATAACTGATGATGCCGGTGCCCTCCCATTTGCCAACTAGAAAGGCAAAAGGAGTGAGCTCGAGTGGGAGCCCCTCAGGAAAAACGAACAACTATTTCTGACCCTTGAACAGCTTGTAAAGAACTAGCACTGATACAGCGCCAATCGCAAGTGAAGCCAGAACCAATAGTCCGGTGAAGAAGATTTCTAGAGCAAGAATCATGGTAAAAGTCTAACCTCTCAGCCAGATATACAAAGTTGCAGTTGCAAGAATCAAGTAGCTTCCGCCGCCTACATACACCAGGCGACGAACAAACCCCTCAACCTGAGATTTGAAAAGCTGAATCAACGAAACGGTTGCAATCGAACCGGCAAGGATAGCGCCAAACCAGGCCTCTACCTGAGGGTTACCTGGTTCAGAAAGCAGAACAGAAACCAGAGTCAGGGCAGCCACACCAATCCATATCGCAATGATTTCTATCCAAGTTGATTTCACAACTTAATCATGCCTTAACCCGCCAGTTAATCGGGGCTAGACTTAGTTACGGGAAATGGAGAGAGACATGGCTCAACTTTTGGTTTTGTCAGCATCAGCTGACACCGAAGTTCTTCCTGCGCTCGGGTTTCTAAGTCACCGCGTTCGCCAAATTCCGGCAGAACCTGCCAACCTCGTAAACGCCCCCGGTCACGACCTAATTTTCTTGGATGCCCGTCGCGATCTAGCCCAAGCAAAATCACTCGCAAAAATTCTGGTCACCACCGGCACAAGTGCGCCACTCATCCTGGTAGTTTCTGAGGGCGGCCTAGCCGCTATCTCAAACGAGTGGGGTGCTGACGACATCATTCTTGAAGGCGCAGGCCCAGGTGAAATCGATGCTCGAATTCGTCTTGCCGTTGGCCGTCAACGTGCAGCCGAGCAAGATGACAAGATTCACGCATCGGGAGTAGTAATCGACGAGGCCAATTATTCGGCAAAGGTGCACGGGCGCCCGCTCGACCTCACCTATAAAGAGTTCGAATTGTTGCGCTTCTTGGCTCAGCACCCTGGTCGAGTTTTCACGCGCGAGCAACTTTTGAGTGAAGTTTGGGGTTATGACTACTTTGGCGGCACAAGAACAGTAGACGTTCACATTCGCCGCCTGCGTGCCAAACTCGGCGATCTCGAGGCACTGATTGGCACCGTTCGAAACGTTGGTTACCGCTTTAATAACGCTGATGATGTAGACGCCCTCAGCTCAACTGTTCAATAAGTTTTTACTCCCGCGTCACCCATGCGTGGCAAGATTGCATGTATGTCTTCTGAAGAAACTATGGCTATCTCTTTGCCAAATTTTGGCACCGAGTTTGATGCCGACCGCTACCTTGACCGCGAGCTGAGCTGGCTTGCCTTTAATCAGCGAGTTTTAGAACTAGCCGAAGACCCGAATCTCTACTTGCTTGAGCGAGTCAACTTTCTGGCAATTTTCGCCTCAAACCTTGATGAATTCTTCATGGTTCGAGTTGCTGGCCTCAAGCGACGTATTGCCACCGGCCTAGCAGTAACTTCAAGCTCTGGCCTTTCACCTCAAGA
>CAZIFS010000034.1:0-14510 GCA_964539165.1 uncultured Rhodoluna sp.
GGGTACTCATTTCGAGTTACTCATTTGTTTGCCAACATCGTTTCTGCCTGTTCTGTAGTGAAAATCAGACCTGATGTATCGATCTGTCCAGTCAATTTCAATGCGCGGTTAAACGCATTTCGTGAAATTGCTAACTCTAAACAATTCGTTACCGGGTGAAGCCATGCTCCTCTGCCGGGCAAACTCTTGGTTGAATCAAAAACTAAGAACTTAGCTTTTTGAACAACTCGGATGAGCTCTGCTCGCGAAGAACGTTGACGACAACCAACGCAGGTTCGTTCCATTCTAACCCCTGGCATGGCAATCAGGCTAGGTCTACTCGCCGTCGAGAATGCTATCTGGCTGAATATCGATCTTGGCGCCGGTCAATTTCGCTGCAAGGCGGGCATTCTGGCCCTCTTTGCCAATTGCCAGTGACAACTGAAAGTCAGGAACAAGCACGCGAACTGATTTAGTAGCAGCATCAAGCATGTATGAGCTAGTGACCTTGGCAGGAGACAACGCTTGGGCAACGAAAGCTGGCAAGTCATCGCTGAAGTCAACGATGTCGATCTTTTCTTCGTTTAGTTCAGCCTGAACTGCGCGAACGCGCTGGCCGAGCTCGCCGATGCAAGAACCCTTGGCATTTACGCCGGCTTCGTGTGCGCGAACAGCGATCTTTGTGCGGTGACCAGCTTCACGAGCGAGCGAAACGATTTCAACAACACCGCTGGCAATTTCAGGAACCTCGAGCGCAAACAATTTGCGAACCAAGCTCGGGTGAGTGCGCGAAACAGTAACCATCGGCCCACCGCGAGTGCCCTTGTTAACAGCTGTGACATACACACGAATGCGCTTGCCGTGAGAGTAATCCTCGCCTGGAACCTGCTCTTCAGGAGGCATGATTGCTTCGATGCTACCCAGGTCAACGTAAACCATGTATGGCTTCTGACCCTGCTGAATAACACCGGCAACGATGTCGCCCTCTTTGCCCTTGAATTCGCCCAGGAGGTTTTCGTCGTTGATGTCACGCAAACGGTTGGCAATTACCTGCTTGGCAGCATATGCCGCTACGCGACCAAAGTTCTCTGGGGTGACTTCAGTTTCGCCGGTTGAATTGCCCTCTTCATCAAGCTCTGGGGCAAAAATGTGCACAGCGCCAGTGGTGCGATTTAGCTCGGCACGAGCACTATCGCTGTTACCAACATGCTTGTGATAAGCGGCAAGAACTGCGGCTTCGATGATTGTAACTAGCTCTGCGAAAGGAATCTCGGCTTCTCGCTCGAGGGTTTTCAATACTCTCAAATCAATGTCCATGAGATGCCTCCCGGCCGCTAGTTAGTTATTAAATCTTGAACTTAAATCACCAAAAAGGCGACTAAATAAGTTCTGCTACTGCCAATTCTACCTTGACTGGGCGACGCTCGCCTGATCGTCGATCCCATAGGTCAACCTCGCCATTTTCAAGACCTTTGCCGACAATCACAATCTGAGGAACGCCAACCAATTCGGCGTCGCCGAACTTTACGCCAGGGCTTACCTTTTGACGGTCGTCCAAGATGACTGATTTGCCAGCAGCCTCAAGCTCAGCAGCAAGTTTTTCAGCAGCTTCGTAAACAGCTTCATCTTTGCCTGCAGCGACGACATAGATATCTGCCGGAGATACAGCAGCCGGCCAGATTAGGCCCTTTTCGTCGTTGTTAGCTTCGGCCAAAACAGCAATCATTCGGGTGATACCAATGCCATATGAACCCATGGTTACGGTGACCAGTTTGCCATTCTCATCTAGAACCTTGAGGTCTAGAGCCTCGGCATACTTGCGGCCAAGTTGGAACACGTGGCCAATTTCAATGCCACGAGCAAGCTCGAGTGGACCTGAGCCATCAGGAGCTGGGTCGCCGGCGCGCACCTCAGCAATGTCGATGACACCATCAGCACTAAAGTCACGACCTTTGACCAGGTCAAACAGGTGCTGCTCTTTCTGGTTGGCACCTGAGATCCAGGCGCTTCCGTCAACCACTCGAGGATCAAGCAAGTAGCGAATCTTGGTTTTACCTTCAAGACCAAGAACAGCCTCGAATGATCCGTCAGCCTTGCGAGATACAGGGCCGATGTACCCCTTGATAAGTTCTGGGTGCTTGGCAAAGTCTTCATCCGTGGCCTGTTCGACCTCGTTTGGTGAGAATGCAGCTTCAGCGCGCTTGGCGTCAACCTCGCGGTCGCCAGGCAAACCAACAATCACAAGTTCACGCTTGCCCTCAGGTGAAACCAAGGCCATGACGTTGTTTTTCAAGGTGTGAGCGGCGCTCCACTCTTGGCCATCGGCGCGCTTGACGTTTTCGTTGGCAAAAGCAACCACACGTTTGATGTTCGAAGCCGCTGGGGTTTCTAACTGCACTGATTCTGGTTGGCTAGCAATTTCAATTGCCTCAGGGGCCACAGTCGCAACAGCTTCAACGTTTGCAGCGTAGCCACCAGGTGAGCGAACAAAAGTATCTTCACCAATCGGGCTAGGCGATAAGAACTCCTCGGATGCCGAGCCACCCATCGCACCGGCATCAGCCTTCACGATCACGTATTCAACACCTAGGCGAGTGAAAATACGTTCGTAGGCATCGCGTTGTGCCTGATATGCCTTTTTCAAGCCCTCATCATCGATGTCAAAGCTGTAGGCATCTTTCATCACAAATTCACGTCCGCGAAGGAGGCCGGCACGTGGTCGGGCTTCGTCGCGGTATTTGTTTTGAACCTGGTAAAGGCAAACTGGCAAATCTTTGTAGCTTGAGTAAAGGTCTTTCACCAACAGGGTGAACATCTCTTCATGCGTAGGTGCAAGCAGGTAATCAGCCTTTTTACGGTCTTGAAGGCGGAATAGGTTATCGCCGTATTCGGTCCAGCGACCGGTGGCTTCAAAAGGTTCACGTGGCAAAAGCGCTGGAAAGAATACTTCTTGAGCACCAGCAGTAGCCATCTCTTCACGCACTACCTGCTCAATCTTGGCTTTTACAGCTAGACCCAGCGGCAACCAGGTGTAAAGACCAGAACCAGCGCGACGAATGTAACCAGCACGAAGCAAAAGCTTGTGACCAGTTACATCGGCTTCAGATGGGTCTTCACGCAAAGTGCGCAGGAAAAGTTGAGATAGACGCGTAGGCATCCCTCAATGTTACATTGGCAGGCTCTAGTTGTCTTGCTTGACAACAACCTGTGGTCGACCGACCAGGGTTGGGTCCATTTCAGCAGCCAAACGGTTGGCTTCTTCAATCAGCGTGGCAACAATCTCGCTCTCAGGCACAGTCTTTATAACCTCGCCCTTGACAAAGATTTGACCCTTGCCGTTTCCAGAGGCTACTCCGAGGTCAGCTTCGCGAGCTTCACCAGGACCATTGACCACACAACCCATAACTGCAACGCGAAGCGGAACAGTTAGTTTTTCGAGCCCTTTTGAAACATCATTTGCCAAGGTGTAGACATCAACCTGAGCACGGCCACAACTTGGGCAGCTCACGATCTCTAGCTTGCGTGGGCGCAAGTTGAGCGATTCAAGAATTTGTGATCCGACTTTGATTTCTTCAACCGGGGGTGCAGATAGCGAAACGCGGATGGTGTCACCGATTCCTCGAGACAGCAGTGCTCCAAAGGCAACCGATGACTTGATTGTTCCTTGGAAAGCAGGGCCGGCTTCGGTCACACCTAGGTGAAGCGGCCAGTCGCCACGCTCTGAAAGCATCTCGTAGGCCTTCACCATAACCACTGGGTCGTTGTGTTTTACCGAGATTTTGAAATCGTGAAAGTCGTGCTCTTCAAACAGGCTGGCCTCCCACATCGCCGATTCGACTAAGGCTTCGGCTGTTGCTTTGCCATATTTTTCGAGCAGCCTCGGGTCTAGCGAACCGGCATTAACGCCAATTCGAATTGATACGCCGGCATCTTTAGCTGCCTTAGCAATCTCGCCGACCTTGTCGTCAAACTGACGGATGTTTCCCGGGTTAACTCGAACAGCTCCACAACCAGCATCGATCGCTGCAAAAACGTATTTTGGCTGAAAGTGAATATCGGCAATTACTGGAATTTGTGACTTGCGGGCGATGAGCGGAAGGCGCTCGGCATCATCTTGGCTTGGCACAGCCACTCGAACAATGTCACAACCAGAAGCAGTGAGTTCAGCAATTTGCTGAAGAGTAGCGTTCACATCGGTGGTTGGAGTAGTGCACATCGATTGCACTGAAATTGGAGCATCGCCACCAACTGCTACTTTGCCCACCATGATTTGGCGGGTCTTGCGACGCGGTGCAATCGTCGGCGGTGGGGTCTTTGGAAGACCAAGGTTTACAGCAGCCACAAGCTAACTCGCTTTCAGTTTGCTCTAATCATAAACAGGCTTAGAGCGCTATGGGGTTTATCAGGTCGGCAAGTATCAGCAACACGCTCATACCTAAAAGAAGCATGAAAACCATCCAAGTCGCGGGAGTTAAGAGTGCAGTGTCTGCTGGGCCAGGGTCTTTTTTGCCGCGCAGTCTGAATAATCCGCGCTTCATTGATTCATACACACCACCGGCGATATGACCACCATCTAGCGGCAGAAGCGGAATCATGTTGAAGGTGAACAAGGCGAAGTTGAGTGATGCAAGAATCAACAAACCCGTAGATAACTTGTCGACTAAGTCAACCTGATCTGCTGCAGCAACAGTGCCAGCTATTTGACCAATGCCAACCACCGAGATTGCCCCGTTTGGGTTTCGCTCTCCCCCGCCGAAGGTAGCCGACGCAGCATCAGCCAGCTGATTTGGGAGAGTCGAAATCATTACGGCCACCTGCGAGACGTTTAGGCCTGCCTGCTCAAAAGCCGTTCCGATTGGTTGTGCCACCCGTTCGTTTCCAAAGACGATGCCGAAAACGGTTCGGGCCTCTAGAACTGGCTCACCCTTTGCATCAACCTTGATTGCACCAGTGCTCTCATCGATAACCTGACGGAGCGCGCTGGTAGGAACAACATTTAGGGACAATTTTTCACCGGCGCGCTGAACCTCAACTGCAACCGATTGATTCGCTGGTAGTGACTGAATCTGTGCGTAAAGATCTTGAGCAGCTGAACCATTAATTGACAGGATTCGGTCACCAGCTTTGATACCTGCTGCGAGCGCCGGAGATGCAGGTGATGCTTCATTGCAAACTTCAGTTGGTGTTGCCGGCACGCAAGCAGAAACTTGCTGAACCAAAGTCGAAGGTTGATTTACTCCGATGCCGGTGAACACCACTGCTAGCAGCGCGGTACCGAGCACCAGGTTCATGAATGGGCCGCCGAACATGATGACCATGCGCTTAAGTACTGGCAGTTGATAGAACTTTCGATTGGCATCAGCCCGAGTTTCGAATTCAGAATGAGCTTCGCGTGCTGAGGTGATCATGCGCCCGAAGAATCCGGTTCTCGGCTTAGCTCCGGCTTTTTCAGGTGGGTACATTCCGAGCATGGTGATGTAACCTCCGAGCGGAATGAGCTTTAGGGCATACGTGGTTTCGCCACGAGTGAATTTGAAGAGCGTCGGACCAAAACCAATCGCATAGTGCGGAACTTTGACACCGAATTTCTTAGCTGGGTAAAGGTGCCCTAGCTCGTGCAGGCCAATGGAAAATCCAATACCCAGTGCAATGAAAGCTACCCCGCCGATGTACCAAAGAATGTCAGTCACATCTAAAACCTATCTTGGGTGCCTGACAATCGGCTGACAACTAACAAGCGGTAACCATGGATGCCTGTGCGCGATCGCGAGCCCACTTCTCGGCCGCGAGCACTCCATCCAAGGAAAGTTCTTTTTCTGGCTCGTGGGCATCAACCACACGCTGAATCAAATCGACGATCTGGTTAAAACCAATTCGACGCTGGTGGAATGCTTCAACAGCCTCTTCGTTAGCAGCGTTATAGACAGCCGGGTAGGTTAACCCCGCTTGCCCCACTTGGCGCGCAAGTTTGACTGCTCCGAAGACTGACTCATTAAGTGGCTCAAAATTCCAAGTCGCAGCTTGAGTCCAGTCGCAAGCCTTTGCCACGTTTGGCACTCGCTCAGGCCATGACATTCCAAGTGCAATAGGCAATCTCATGTCTGGCGGTGAACATTGGGCAAGCACTGAACCATCGACGAACTCAACCATCGAGTGCACAACCGATTGCGGGTGCACGGTCACGTCAATTCGGTCAAACGGAATATCGAAAAGCAGGTGCGCCTCAATCAACTCAAGGCCTTTATTTACCAGAGTCGCCGAGTTAGTGGTAACCACTTTGCCCATGACCCAGGTTGGGTGAGCCAGAGCCTGCTCAGGAGTCACCTCATCAAGCGCTTCACGAGTCCAGCCGCGGAATGGGCCGCCTGAAGCCGTGAGGATCAGTTTGCGAACTTCATCTTTGCTGCCACCCAGCAAACACTGGGCAAGGGCTGAGTGTTCGCTGTCAACTGGCACAATCTGACCCGATGCAGCCGCGGATGTAACCAATCGACCACCGACTATCAACGACTCTTTATTTGCCAGCGCAAGAGTCTTGCCAGATTTTAGCGTTGCGAGGGTCGGAGCCAGCCCGATTGAGCCAGTGATGCCATTGATCACTACATCGGCTTCTAAGTCTTCGACCAAGCGGGTTGCAGCTTCGGCGCCGAGAACGGCATGTTTGACGCCAAATTGTGCTGCCTGCGCGTTCATAAGTTCAGCATTCGAACCGGCAGCAAGGCCAACCACTTCGAAACGCTCAGGATTTGCTGAAATTACCTCTAGGGCTTGGGTGCCGATAGAACCGGTAGACCCAAGAATAATTACGCGACGCATGTCTTTATCTTGCCATCTCTCACAGATTTGGGTTTGGGGCTCCCCAAGCAAATCAAGGGGCTTAGACTTTTATTTATGAGCGAGTTCACCGTCGCGCAAGAGCGCAAAGTTGTCACTTCCATCCCAGGCCCAAAATCTCAAGCACTTCATGCACGCCGCATGGATGCTGTTTCTGCGGGCGCTGGTGCAGCACTACCGGTCTACATTGAATCTGCACATGGCGCGATTCTTGTAGACGCCGATGGCAACCAGATCATCGATCTTGGTTCAGGAATCGGTGTAACCACTATTGGTCACACCAATGCGGCAGTTGTAGAGGCAGTTTCTGCCCAGGTAGCCAAGCTAACCCACACGCTTTTCACTTTGACTCCGTATGAAAACTACGTTGAAGTCTGTGAGCTGTTGAACAAGCACACCCCTGGCAACTTCAAAAAGAAGTCTGTGTTATTCAATTCAGGTGCCGAGGCTGTCGAAAATGCGGTGAAAATCGCCCGAAAGGCTACCCGCAAGAACGGAATCGTTGTCTTCGACCACGCTTATCACGGTCGCACCAACTTGACTTTCTCGATGAACTTCAAGTCAGCGCCATACGGTAACGGCTTTGGCCCAACTGCGGCAAGCATTCAGCACGTTCCAATGTCTTACCCATATCGCGACCCTCAGGGCATGACCGGTGAAGAAGCCGCGCAACGCGCCATCTCATACATCGAGAAGCGTGTGGGCGTTGAAGACCTGGCAGCAATCGTTATTGAGCCAATTCAGGGCGAGGGTGGCTTTATCATTCCAGCACCTGGTTTCTTGCGCACACTAAGCCAGTGGGCGCGAGCAAATGGCGTGGTTATGGTTGCCGACGAAGTTCAATCAGGCGTGGCCAGAACCGGCAAGTGGTTCGCTAGTGAATGGGAAGAAGGCTTTGAGCCAGACTTGTTCACCATCGCAAAGGGTATAGCTGGCGGTATGCCAATTTCGGCAGTTACCGGTCGCGCAGAAATCATGGATGCATCTCACCCAGGTGGCCTAGGTGGCACTTTCGGTGGCAACCCAGTTGCTGCAGCTGCTGCCGTTGCTGTGCTCAAGCAAATTGAAGCCGGCGGCGTTATTGAGCGTGCAAAAGCGATTGAAGCAATTCTGCGCCCTCGCCTAGAGGCAATGAAGGCAAAATACCCGGTGATCGGCGATGTTCGTGGCCATGGCGCAATGATGGCAATCGAGGTCATCGAGCCTGGCACCTTGAACCCAAACAAAGATGCCGTAGACAAGTTGGTAAAGCACTGTCACAGCAATGGCGTGCTCGTTCTAAATGCCGGCACCTTCTACAACGTCATTCGTTTCTTGCCGCCACTAGCAATCACCGATGCGCTCCTAAACGACGCCTTGGATGTTCTAGAAGCTGGTCTAGCTGCACTATAGATTTCACGAAATCTCAAGAAAATCCCCTTCTCCCCCTGCGGATGAGGGGATTTTCTCTTTGATAGGCTCGAGGCAACTTGGAATTGAGGGGTATGCCAAAGTTTATTGATCGAGTCGCGACTGCCTTTGTTGCTGCGAGCGCCGCATTCATCCCAGGTTTTGTAATTGCTGCTGTTGGAGGGCTTAACCCAAGCTCACGTGATGTGCATCCGCTGGCCGCACTTGCTCGATCATTAGACTCAGTGGGCTGGTGCCTGGCGATAATTTTCATCTCGATTTTTGTATTCGCGTTTCCGGTAGAGCGCTGGATTGTGAAGCCCGAACACAATCGCTGGGTAGCTAGCACAAAGTATTTGATTGTCTTTGGCGCAATAACGGCGCTTTCCCTTGTGGTTGGCTTTGTCCGAACGGTTTTCGCTGGACCACAACCAGAATTTACTAGTTATAGCTACTTATGGACCGCCCTCAGTGTTGCAGCGCCAGTTGCCGGAGTAACAGCGTTCTTGGGCCGGGCAATTTATCCAAGCTTCCTGAGAGCACGCAAAACTATGCTCGCGCTAGCCTCAGCCTTATTGGTGTTGATGATGATCGCGTTAGCAGTACCTAGATTTGATGACTACTCGCCGGTCTACGAAGCCAATTCTCCGAATAGTTTCTACCCACCAAAATTGGCTGAGGAATTAGCACGGGGTACCTGGGACGTTAACGAAGAAACGTTGGCTGCCGGCACACATCAAACTCCGTCGGGCCTCCGTTCAGACCCAACTTTGAACTATCGACTCACCTGGGCTTGCCGTCATGTGAATGATCAGGATTTCACTATCCTCGGCCACCCCATCGATAGCGGCAAATCTCTTTTTGAATTAAACGTCACCTGTGATTCAAACAAACCGAAGTTCATCCAGGTTGACCTCGGCGACCAAGCCGTTCTGGTTGAACTTCTGATTTATCCCGCAGACCATGAATCGATCGTGGCCGAAAATGGAGACCAAATCGACTACGTAAGCACTGACGCTTTTGTAATTTTGGCACCGGAAACTTCAGAATTGCCTGCGAATTACTAATCGTTGAGCAACGCAATTCCCCTTGCAAGAGTTGCGTTTATAAAGGCAAAATTCACGGCTGGTCGGTCACGCAAATGAAGACTTGCCGAAAGTGCGGGTTCAGCAAAAAACTTGTTTTGGGCTCGAATGCCAAGCTGTGCGGCCTCAATCTGATCAACCCCACCTACATAAATGCGAGCACCAAAGTTGATGAGCGCAGACCTTGGCAAGCCCTGTGAAGACTGACTGGTTGCAATCAAATGCATACCAAGCGAACGCCCACGACTCAAAACCGCACTCAAAGCTCCAAGCGCAATCGAGTTGGAGGCAATTGCCGCCGCTAGCTCATCAACCACAATAAATAACCGATTTGGTCGGATTGCCAACGGTGCAAAATCTTCGATTCGACTCACAAGGTGTTCGGCGAATAATTCTTCTCGGGCTTCCAGTTCACGATAAATGACTGACCAGATTGAATTCGACTCGACCGAACCTAAATCGGTTGCAAATTTTAGAGCCCGGGGATGATTTGCAAACTGTCTAAGTGTGGCTCCGCCCTTGAAATCTAATAGATAGAAATCAGCAACACTCGGACCTTTGAGCGTTAAGTGAGAATTCAGCATCGCGATAAGTAATTGGCTTTTTCCGCTACCGGTTGCCCCAACTATCAAAAGATGTGCGGCTTCATTAGAAAGCGACAATTCAACCGGCCCAGAATCGTGGCGCCCCAAAATAAAATCTCCCGAGCGACTTTGCTGTTCTCGAATTCCAGTGACTAGATTCTGTTGCAGCGTTTTAGCGGTAATTTCTGCAGATATTTTCTGAAACAACAAGTCGTGCCACTCCTGACGCCAGAGCATTCCGGATTGAGGAAGGCGATAACTGCCGATGTAAATTTCGTCTTCCAAAATTTCGATGTCGGCCTTTAGGTCAACAGCTTTGCGGTGGCGCTGCCATGTCAGCAGCGGCATGATGGCCAATGTACTGCCAGCGAAAGCCACCATCAGCCATGAACCAGTTGTGATGGCCATGATTGAACCAAAAATTAACGATGGAATGAACCAGAGCACTTGCATAAATCAAGGCTGCCCAGGCAACCCGCAAATTTAGCGGTTACTTCTGAAATTGTTCATAACTGGCACTAGTGGCCAATGTAGCTCATCACGTGCTTGATGCGGGTGTAGTCGTCAAATCCATACTGCGATAAGTCTTTGCCGTAACCCGAGTGACCAAAGCCACCGTGAGGCATCTCGGCAACGATTGGCAGATGGGTGTTGATCCACACTGTGCCAAAATTGAGCGCCTTAGAGAATCGAAGTGCTCGCGAGTGGTTTTGCGTCCAAACTGACGAAGCCAAGCCATATCGAACGTCATTGGCAAGTTTTAGGGCTTCAGCGTCATCGGTGAATTTTTGAACCGTAATCACAGGACCAAAAATTTCATTTTGAATTTGCTCGTCTGCCTGCTTGAGGCCGGTAAGCACTGTGGCTTCTAAGAAATAACCCTTGCCGCCAACGCGACTGCCTCCAACCGCAACCTCGGCATGGCTAGGAAGGTTTTCGATGAAACCCTGAACTCGCTCAAGTTGATTGGCGTTATTTACTGGGCCGAAGAGTGCATTCGCTTGATCTGGCGCTCCAACGATTGCCGAGGACTTTACTTCGGCAGCCAAAATAGCCAAAAATTCGTCATGGATGGAGGCCTGAACCAATATTCGCGTGGCTGCGGTGCAGTCTTGCCCGGCATTGAAATAACCAGCTTGCACGATTTGACGCGCTGCCGCGACCAGATCTGCATCGGCAAACACAATTACCGGAGCCTTGCCACCTAACTCCAAATGCACACGTTTGAGGTCAACCGCTGCGGTTCCGGCAACATCCATGCCAGCTTCAACTGAACCGGTAAGCGAAACCATTTGCGGAATCGCGCTTTGAATCATTGCCCTGCCGGTTTTTCGGTCGCCGGTAACTACGTTGAAAACGCCTTTTGGCAAAAACTCAGCTGCCAACTCAGCCATTATCAAAGTGGTTATTGGGGTGGTTTCTGATGGCTTTAGCACAATGGTGTTACCCGCTGCCAGGGCTGGAGCGAACTTCCAAACGGCCATATTCAATGGATAGTTCCAGGGTGTGACCTGACCGATAACACCGATAGGTTCACGGCGAATCCAAGAAGTGTGGTTTTGCAGATATTCGCCCGCCGATCGCCCCTCAAGATTTCTAGCTGCTCCGGCGAAAAAACGAATTTGGTCAATAGAAGGCGCAATCTCAGTTTCAACGAGATGGGTTCTTGGTTTGCCAGTATTTAGAGATTCGGCATCGGCAAATTCTTCAGCGCGTGCCTCCAGCGCATCGGCAATCTTTAGCAGAGCTAACTGGCGCTCGGCAGGAGTTGTGCTTGACCAGCCGTCAAAGGCCTCACTGGCCGCCTGGTAGGCGATAGCAACATCCTGCTCGTCAGAAATCGGTGCGGTGGCATACGCAGCCTCGGTGGAGGGGTTGATGACCGTGCTGGTTTGACCCAAACCTCCATCAACAAATTTTCCGTTGATGAAATTGCGCAACAGCTGGTTAGACAACTTCTACTCCTACGATTTAGGTCTCAAATCGAGTCTAATCAACGATTCACATAGGGTTCGATGAATGACTTATCCTCAGACTTAGCACCCAACCACCTTGGATGAAATCACAAAGACTAGTTTGAGCACATGAAACCAAAAAAATTTGATGCCTGTGCATCTATGCGCACTCCGATTGGCATAGTCGAACTGTTTAGCCTGAACGACAAACTGGTGGGTATGCAAATATTGCCGACCGGACAGGTGCCGGTTGAGGCTATGGGCAAATCTAAAACTCTTGCGAAAGTTGAAAAATACCTAACGCGCTACTTTGAAGGCAAATATGTAAAACCTGACTTTGCTTTTGACTTGTCTGGCACGGAATTCCAGAAATCGGTCTGGCAAGAGATTGCCAAGCTTGGCCCTGGCGAAACAACTAATTATGCTGAGATTGCCTCCAGCATTGGCAATCCAAAAGCTTCGCGCGCTGTAGGTGGCGCTGTAGGTGCCAATCCCCTTCCGCTCCTAATTGGCTGCCACCGGGTGCTCGGAGCCGCTACCAAAATTAGGGGTTTTTCGGGTGGCGACGGATTACCAACAAAGATGTGGCTGCTCAATCACGAAAAAATCGAGTACAAAATATAGGTTTGGGGCAGAATCAGTTTTCTTGCTTAGTCAAGACCAGCAAATCTCTGCCATTCAACTCAATTTCGAGCCCAGCTCGTTTGGCAGCTGCGGCCAGTTCCTTTAGCGTTTGCGGAGCCTGCTTTGCAGTTAGGGCTGCCCTCACCAACTGACCTTTGGCCTTCTTGTTGAAATGGTTAAGTTGTTCTCGAGACCCGTCTGGACGAACCACAAATACACTCGCCTGATACACCTCGAGCGAATCAGGAACCGGAGCGAGTTCAGCGTAGGCCTTTGATCTCAAATCTATGATCGGCGCAGTTGCGAGCCTTGTCCACACTGATGCATGAGCTTCTGGCCAGAGTCTTTTAGGGCTAATTCCATTAACGATTTTTGAGGGATTGATTTTGTAACTAGGAATTAGGTCGGTAGCTGAAATAAGCCCAAAAAGCGCTGACTGAATAAGCACCATTTCTTTGGCACGTTGATATTCAACAGCTGAAAGTGTGTTGTTTGATGTTGGGCTTCCCTTGAGTCCGCGACCGTGGATGGCCGAATATAGGGTGCCGGTGTAACGATCGATTGCGCGCATGGTGGGCGCCACTAGCAGGCTCGGATCGGCAACGGCCTCTAACATTTTGTCTCGTGCCGAATTCAACACCCCAAAGGTCACAGCAGCATTGGCAATATTGATGTCCACACCGCCAACAGCTTTAGTTTCTGAAGGTGGCAGCAAGAACAACATGTTCCAACCCTATTTCAGGTGAGCCTAAACTTGAGGCATGGTCAATCTAACGAAAATTTATACCCGCACCGGCGACGAAGGCATGACAGGCCTGAGCAACTTTTCGCGCACGCGCAAGACCGATCCTCGTATCGAAGCCTACGCAGATGTTGACGAGGCAAACTCGGCAATCGGCGTAGCTGTTGCACTGGCCCAAAACGAGTTCGATGCTGAAACCCTCGCGTTGCTGTCACAAATTCAAAATGATCTTTTTGACCTGGGCGCCGACCTCTCAAACCCGCTAAATGAGCACTACGAATACGAGCCCCTTCGCGTGGACGCTATTTGGATTGATGCTCTAGAAGATGCCATCGATCACTACAACAAAGAATTAGGCAAACTTGATTCGTTTATTTTGCCGGGCGGATCTGGACTAGCAGCCGGCCTTCATCTGGCCAGAACAGTGGTGCGTCGTGCAGAGCGAGCAACCTGGCATGCCATAGAGGCACACGGCACTGAGCCGGGCAAGAAGGGCCACTCTAATGGTGGCGTGAGTGTTCTTGCCGCTAAGTACCTAAACCGCTTGAGCGACCTGCTATTCGTTTTGGCGCGCTACGCTAACGTGAAGCACGGTGGTGATGTCAAGTGGGTTCCGGCGGCTAACCGTCGAACCCGACCGATCGGCAAAAGCCAGTAGCAGGCAAAGTATAAAAAGAAAACCCCCGCAATTTGCGGGGGTTTTCTTTTTAGTTTGATTTAGATGAGTGCAGCCTGTCGTGCCACTACAGACACAACGTTGTTCTCAACTGACAGAAAACCATCCTCGGCCGAAGCCTTGATCTGCTCTCCGCTTTCGAGAGTGATGCGTACTTCACCTGAAGCAAGGATGGCAAGCATTGGCTCGTGACCAGGAAGCAAACCAATTTCACCTTCGACGGTCTTAGCTACAACCATCTTGGCTTCACCAGACCAAACGGCCTGTTCAGCTGCTACGAGTTCAACGCGCAAAGTCGCCATGATTACTTAGATTCCTTCTGGATGCGGTCCCATTCCTTTAGAACATCGTTGATGTCACCAAGGTTGAAGAACGCCTGCTCACCAACGTGGTCAAAGTCACCGCGTGCGATGGCCGAGAAGCCCTCGATGGTGTCCTTGAGCGGAACGGTTGAACCAGCAACACCAGTGAACTTGGTTGCCATGTAGGTGTTCTGCGATAGGAATCGCTGAATACGACGCGCACGTGAAACGGTGATCTTGTCTTCTTCAGAAAGCTCTTCAACACCAAGAATCGCGATGATTTCTTGAAGCTCTTTGTTCTTCTGAAGGATTGACTTAACCAAGGTTGCAGTCTCGTAGT
>CAZIFS010000035.1:0-2537 GCA_964539165.1 uncultured Rhodoluna sp.
CGCTAGCCGGTCAGGGGGAACAAGACCGGCTAGCGATTCAGCTTTTTAGTGACTAACCAACAACTGGGGTGGTGTCACAAGCCATGGTGTAGAGGTGGCTGCCCGCCAGAATTTCAACCCAACGGAAGGTGCCGTTTTGTGGGTCGTTTTGTCCGACAGTTACGGTACAAGGCTGACCAACAGATGCGTCATCAAGACCAATGCCGTCAGCGCCGTCGTTACCAGCTGGGCCCTGTGAACCGGTTATGCCCTGAATACCCTGCTCACCCTGTGCGCCCGGAATACCCTGCTCGCCCTGAATGCCCTGCTCGCCCTGGATGCCCTGCTCGCCCTGGATGCCCTGCTCACCCTGAATACCCTGCTCACCAGTAGGTCCAGCTGGGCCGGCAACGTTTGAAATGCCTGCCTCTCCCTGAGGGCCGACTAGGCTTGCCAACCATTCCTGGTGTGTGCCGACGAAACCATACTCAATAGCAACGTCGTATGCACTCTGACCCTGTTCACCTGTTGGCCCTGTTGGGCCAGCTACGTTGGAAACTCCAGGGATGCCCTGGATGCCCTGCTCCCCCTGAATACCCTGAATACCCTGTGGGCCAGTCAAGCCAATCGGACCCTGTGGACCAACTTCACCTGCGAAACCTTGGATACCCTGGGCGCCGTCTAGACCGTTCAGGCCATCAATACCATCCTGGCCGTCTAGACCGTTTGCCCCAGCTAGTCCTTGAGGACCAACCAAGCTAGCAAGCCATTCAACTGCAGTGCCTTCGAATCCATACTCGACGGCAGTTTCAAATGCACTTACACCATCAGCGCCAGTTAGACCGGTGGCGCCAGCAGGACCAGTGGCACCAGTCGCACCAGTTGCACCGGTAGCGCCAGTAGCACCAACGAGCGCACTTGTGTACTTGATGCGGGTCTCATTAGCAGCACAATCAGCACGCAGCATGATCCAGCCTGAAGTTTCGTTTTGGCAGATTTTGATAGAGCCGGTTGCAGCCTGAGCTGGAACAAGACCGCCAATTGCAAGCGATGCAGTGGCAAGGGCCACCAGCATTGCCTTTGATGATTTCTTCATGATTATTCCTATCCCCCGACCGTTGGTTAAGGATTACGGTCGAATTCTTATGCCCTTCAATCGCAACATGAAGGGCATTATGAGGGTTAGGGCTAGGCGGTCAGACAATGGTCAAAGTCGTACATTGACCGGTCAAAATCGGACAATCCTGAATCAAAATCAAAGTCAGACCGAGGGGCTAGTCTCGAACTTTATTAGCATTTCAAATCGAGGGGGCGTTAATAAGTTGGTCGTTTTGGGCATCAAAAGCGAGTCTCTCGACACTAACCTCGGCAAGTCATTGCTGCAGGCGTTTGCTGTGTCTAAAAATGGCGACAGCTTCTGCAAGCACATAGTGCACAAGGCTTTGCAGGCTGTTGGAGTAATTGGCGCGCTAATTTGCACCGTTAGCGAAAATGCGATTCTCAACTGGACCGGCTGTTATGGGATATTCGCACAGAACACTCGCGGGCAAGTATTGAACGTTTGGGATCACTCGCTTTTGACCACTGCCATAGTCTCAGGTAAACCACAAAGCAGTGAACGCAGCGCTAATCCGCAAAACACTAATGCCAGCGTTTTTAATGACACATTGGGTGAAAGCTTCTTGGCAATTCCGTTCTCGGCAAACTCAAAACACGTTGGCGCCATTGGTTTGGTTTTTGGCACGCCCCTGAATCTAACAAAAATCGGTCAAACTGAATTCGAGCTATTGCAACTGGCTGCTGAGATTGCTGCAGATTTTTATGGCGGCCGCAGATACCTAGAAGAGAGCGAATCAAGGTGGCAAGAAAGCAACCCTAATTTTGCAACCATGGATCAGCTGACCGACCGCCAACTCAAGATTTTGGTCGCTATTGGAAAGGGCATGACTAACCGAGAAATTGGTGTCTTGCTCAACCTCAGCGAGTCTTCGATCAAGCAAGAATCGAGCAAGATTTTCAAGATTTTGGGGGCTAAGACTCGATATCAGGCCACTAAGTTGGCTCGACAGCAGGGCGTGATTTAGCCAAAGTTCCCGAAATTATTCGAGCGAGAACATGGCCTTTGAGCTCGAGGTTGCGCCATTTACGATTGCCGAAAGACCATAGACGGTGCCGTTGGTTGCTGGGGTTTGATCAGCGCCACAACCAGCTGCTGAAGAGAAAACTCGAGCCCAGTCACTAAATGCGCTGGTTCTCGATTCACCTGGCTTGAATTGCATCAGCACACTCGTCACGGCCGTGCGGTCGCAATCGTGACTATCCCAGATGACTTGACCATCAGTTGAAACCACAAAGAAGGTCTGCGCGGTGCCAACCTCATAAAAGCAGGTTTCGGTCGAATTATTGGTGATTCGATATCCAAAGAATGGGTTCTCACCCTTGGTGAAAACATCTTTGGATGCACCGTTCTGGTCAGCCACCAGCGCCTCAATTGATATCGATTTTCGTTCACAAATTGGGTTAGCCGCCGAGGATGCTGATGGAGTCGCAGTGGCACC
>CAZIFS010000035.1:2637-13821 GCA_964539165.1 uncultured Rhodoluna sp.
TTCGTTCACAAATTGGGTTAGCCGCCGAGGATGCTGATGGAGTCGCAGTGGCACCTGCAGATGCTGATGCAGATGCAGATGCGCTAGGGGCAGGAGAAACCGCCGGACCCCCTGCAAACATGCCGTTCACCAAGCCAATAAGACCGCTAAGTAATGACCAGACCACTGCAACAATCGCAACCACTAGAACTAAGGCAACGATGCGACGAACGGCAAAATTAGGCTTCTTAGCGTTCGAGGCAGGGCGTGGTTTTCTAGGTGCAGCCATAGCGGTTCAATCTACAGAGTCTTGAGCATTCGAGTATTGCCCAGGGTGTTCTGTTTTACGCGGGCAAGGTCAAGAAACTCAGCCACACCATCATCGTGCGAGCGAACCATTTGCGCATAGGTTTCAGGGTCAACCGGAACATCCGAGATCTCAACGAAACCGCTCTTGGCAAAAAACTCAACCTCAAAGGTTAGACAGAAGACTCGGGCTATGCCCAGTTCAGCCGCGCGCGCAATGAGAGCCTCGAGAAGGGCCCGGCCCACACCGTGGCCACGCATGTGTTCGGCAACCACCATCGAACGAACCTCAGCGAGGTCTTCCCACATTATGTGAAGAGCGCCAGCGCCAACAACAAAATCGTTTTCATCCAAGGCAACTAAAAATTCGGGAACAGCCTCATATAGGCCAACCAGTTCATGCCCTAGTAGCACGCGAGAGCCCTCAAGTGGCTGGCGAATAGCCTGAATCGAGCGAACATCGCTGGTGCGCGCTGGGAGAACTCGAATACGGCTGTGTGTCATGCCTTAAGGCTAACCGAAACTAGGCCTCAATCGGCGAAGCGGCAGGCGCACCAGCTGGGTTTTCAGCGGCCCAAGCTCCGATAATTTTGAGTTTTTCTTCAGTCTCGCTGCCAGGTTCGGCGGTGTAAATGTTCATACCGATGCCGCTGTCAGCTATCACCTGAAATGGTTCATAAGTGAGTGTGACCAGGCCAACCAGTGGGTGATTGAATGATTTGATCCCACCCGGGTGCTTGAAAACCCGGTGCTTTGCCCAGAGGTTTCTGAACAACTCCGACTTAGATGAAAGTTCACCGATCAGGCTGGTGAACTTAGGGTCATCGGCAGATCGCAGCGCCTCGAGTCGCAAAGTTCCCACTGCACTCTCGGCGATTTTTGCGTAGTCGACATAAAAACTTTTTGCATTTTCATCGAGAAAAATCCAGCGGGCGATGTTCATCTGAGCAATGCCACTCTCAAAAATTGGAGAGTAAAGGGCCTGGCCAAGTTTGTTTGCACCGAGTAGTTCTAGTCGAGTACTTGTGACAAAAACTGGAACGTCATGAATAGCATCGAGAATGCGGGCAACGTTTGGCCTCAAGCCTCGCGTGACGCTCGGGCCCTTTGCCGGCAGCGCAATTCGTGCAGCGCGGGCTAAATCAAATAAATAGCCAGTCTCTGTGGCATCTAGTTGCAGCGCGCGAGCTAATGCATTCAAAACCGAGTCAGAGGCACCTTCGAGGTGACCACGCTCTAGTCGAACGTAATAGTCATTGCTAACGCCAGCTAGCATTGCTACTTCTTCACGGCGAAGCCCGGCAACTCGACGATTACCACCAAAAACCTGCAGTCCGGCGTCTTCAGGAGTGAGCCGAGATCGGCACGCCACTAAAAACTCGCGAACGGTTGCTCTGGTATCCATGTAATCAGAACTAGCTCATAGATTTCATGCGGTGTGGGCGAACCACAACCAGCATTATGGTCAGCGCAAGGGTCATTGCAACAGCGATTGCCGAGCCAACGCCGATAGCCGACTGTTTATCAAGCATTGTGTAGAGCGGGCCGCCAACGGTAGAAGCTAAGAAGCCCATGGTGCCCAACACCGCCGCCGCGGTGCCAGCCTCAGAACCATGGTGAGAGAGTGCGATTGCATTGATAGTGGTTGCGGTGTTTCCGAACGCAAAAACGAAAAGGAATGACATGGCAGCTACGAACCAAAGATTTGGTGAGGTCAGCGAGTTGAAGATTATGCCAACTCCGGCAAGCAACCACAGCGCAAGAGCGCCGGTGGCAACCCACTGCACACCGATGCGCTTGGCCAAGAATCCTGCGACTTGAATGCCTGAGTAAGCACCGACCGAATTGACCGCTATAAACATGCCCACTGAGGTTGCCGGCACATCGAAACCTTGACTAAAGACAATCGGCAGCACGCCTAGATAGGCGAACATGCTGAAACCAATTGCCATTTGAATTAGCATCAGACCAAAAAAAGTGCGATCCTTCAGAACCTTGATGAAGCGCTTGCCCATGCCGGCAAACACCTGGCTATTGCGGTTATCAAGATGCAAAGTCTCAGGCATGAACCTAATTGCCGCAATGCCAACCAATAGCCCGAATGCTCCAACAATCAAACTGATTCCTCGCCAATCGGTGAATTGCAATAGTGCCGAGCCAGCAAATGGAGCAATAAACCATGCCGATGCACCAACCAACATCACGCGGCCCATCAGTTTCAGCAGGGGTAATCCGCTGTAGAGATCTCGCATCACCGAGACACCAATCACGGTCAGAGCAGATGCGCTAAGGCCTTGAAGAATTCGGCCAGCGAAGAACACCTCTACAGAAGGTGACCAAGCGCAAATAACCGCAGAGGTCACATAGATGAAGATCGCGGCATACATTGGCTTTTTTCGACCGACAGAATCGCTCAACGGACCAGCAAATAGCTGACCGAGAGCAAATCCGAGCGTCAAAATGCTTAGTGAAAGTTGAATCACTGAGAGGTCAGCGGAAAGATCCTTCGCAACCGCTGGCAACGATGGCAAATAAGGGTCGGTGATGAGTGGCTGCAGCATCGACAAACCGCCGATGAGAAAAATGGTTTTTAGCCGAAGAGACTTCTCTGCTTGCTGCATCCGGGAGTCTACTGGTTGCTGAATGCAGCGTCGAATGATGCAGAAGGCAAGTTCCAAAGCAATGAGCGAATATAGCCGACAGCTTCTTTAGCGCCGTGAAGGCGATCCATTCCTGCGTCTTCCCACTCAATAGAAATCGGACCCTTATAACCGATTGAATTCAGCGCACGGAACGAGTCTTCCCAAGGAACATCACCGTGACCAGTTGAGACGAAGTCCCATCCGCGTCGAGGGTCACCCCAAGGCAGGTGCGAACCCATAACGCCAGCACGGCCATTTTGAGGGCGCAAGCGGGTGTCTTTGCAGTCAACGTGATAGATGCGGTCTTTGAAATCCACGATGAAACCCACCGGGTCGATGTTCTGCCACATCATGTGAGATGGGTCCCAGTTAAAACCAAATGCCTCGCGGTGGTTTATTGCCTCGAGCGTGCGAACGCTTGACCAGTAGTCATAGGCAATCTCGCCCGGGTGAACTTCATGGGCAAAACGAACACCCTCGGCGTCAAAGACGTCAAGAATTGGGTTCCAGCGATCAGCGAAATCTTGAAAACCTTCTTCGATTCGAGATGCAGGCACCGGCGGGAACATTGCCACATAAGACCAGATGTTTGAACCGGTGAAACCAACCACCGTGTCAACGCCTAGCTTGCGTGCAACTCGAGCTGCACGCTTCATGTCTTCGGCAGCACGCTGACGAACACCTTCGGCATCACCATCACCCCAAACGTAAGGGCGCAAAATTGCTTGGTGTCTAAAGTCAATCGGGTCATCGCAAACAGCCTGGCCAGCCAAGTGATTAGAAATCGCAAAAGTCTTTAGGCCGTATTTATCAAGGATGTCTAGCCGCGACTGAACATAAGCCTCGTCTTCATCAGCTCGTTGCAAATCAAGGTGATCACCAGAGGCGGCGATTTCTAGACCGTCATAACCCCAAGACGCCGCAAGTTTTGCAACTTCTTCGAAAGGCAGATCTGCCCATTGACCGGTGAATAGCGTGACCGGGTGCGACGACTTTGACATCTTTTGTCCTAACTAGATTTCTACCCAGAATTGTGAATTTGAAGCTTTTAGTACACCTTCGGTTACCTTATTCGCACGAAGACCGTCGGCAAAAGTAGGCAGGCCATTTGGCTTTTCACCGCGAACGGCAGAATAAACATCGCGCACATAGCCAGCGAATGCATCAACGTAACCCATCGGATGGCCAGCTGGAACAACAGACAGGCGCGCTGCATCCTCGTGCATTTGAGCATCGTCACGAGGCATCAAGACGCTACCTTCACGGCGACCAATCCAAAGCACCTCTGGAGACTCTTGGTTGAACTCGATGCTTTCGGTGGTTCCGCTGATGTCTAGCATCAATCGGTTTTTGCGGCCCGGAGCTACCTGCGAAACAAAAAGAGTTCCGATTACGCCGCCCGGGGTCTGAAATAGAACGGCAGCTTCATCCTCGGTGTTTACGGGTTTTCCGCCGCGAACGGGGTGAACGGTTTTTGCCACCGATGCCATCATCGAGATTCGATCGCCCAGGATAAATTCCATCAGGTCAACCAAGTGACTGCCGATGTCGGCAAAGGCCCTTGAAGCGCCGCCTTCATCGGTGCTGACCCTCCAGTTGTCGTCAGTTGGGTCAAGCAACCAGTCTTGAAGGTAAGAGCCGCGAACACTCAGCACGCGCCCGACCTCCCCCTCAGAAATTCGGGCGCGTGCCTCGCGCACTAGTGGGTGATAGCGATAAATGAACGGAACACTGGCTACCAGCCCAGAATTGTTTGCCAATTCGACCAACTCTGTAGCCTCTTCGACCGAGGTTGCCAGCGGCTTTTCGCAAACCACATGCTTGCCAGCAGCCAGGGCAGCCTTTGCAATCGAAGCGTGGCTAGAATTTGGCGTGCAAATGTGAACCAGCGAAATCGCTGGGTCGTTGAGCAACTGCTCTACCGAACCATAGGCTTTTTCGATTCCAAGCTCATCGGCGGCTGACTCGGCGCGAGCCAGGCTCGATGAAGAAATCGCAATCACATTGGCGCCAGCAGATCGTGCGGCTGCAGTGTGAACTCGTCCCATGAAACCGCCGCCGATGATTCCGACGCCGATTGGTGATCGCTTTGACATAAATACTCGCTTAGCTGAGGGTTGCGTCAGCTGGGTCCCAGCTAACTGGCAGTGCTTCAATTGGCGCCAAGGTCGATTTAACCTCTACCCAAGTCTTACTATCAATTGCCTCAGAAATCGAAATCATGATGTCTAGAACGTGAAGTGCAATTTCACCAGGGATTCGAACCTTGCGGCCCTCGCGAATAGCCTGCGCCATTTCAAGAACACCGGTTCCGCGACCGTGAGTTGGGCCGGTCAGCTCAACCTTGGTGATCTGCTCTGGCTCTGGGCCAAGGTGCAATTCACTGTCGCCATCGAACATGTTTGGGTCTGGAAGCGATATGGTGCCCTCGGTTCCGTTGATCTCAACGAAACCCATGCGGAACAGCGATGATTCAAAGCTGAAGATGCACTGTGCGCTCGCACCAGACTCGAATTCAATCATGGCGCCAACATGTGTCGGAACCTCAACCGGAAACTCGGTTCCGGCCTTTGGTCCGGTTGCAATGACGCGTGTTGCGCGGGCCTTGGAGCCGGTTCCGGTAACTCGTGCAGCTGGGCCGAAAATCGAAACCAGGGTGCTCAAGTAGTAAGGGCCCATGTCCATCAATGGGCCTGCGCCCTTTGCGAACAAGAACTCTGGGCTCGGGTGCCATGACTCTGGGCCACCGACCTGGAACATGGTCATCGCGGTTAGCGGAGTACCGATTTTTCCATCCTGGATAGCGCGCAAGCCTGTCTGAATGCCACCACCCATGATGGTGTCAGGCGCAACACAAACTAAAACACCAGCTTTGTCGGCAGCAACGGCTACCTCACGAGCACTTTCACGGCTGAGTGCGTAAGGCTTTTCGCTCCAAACATGCTTGCCCGCTGCGATGCACTTTAGGTCAACTTCAGCGTGAGCAGCAGGGATGGTCAGGTTCACAACAATTTCAACGTCTGGGTTGGCGAGCAACTCGTCAACGGTGCCACTCAGGGCAACTGAATATTTGTCAGCCTGTGACTTTGCGCGAGCGAGGTCTAGGTCAGCGATGAATACCACCTTGACGTCAGGAAACTTGACCAAGTTTTCAAGGTATTGGTCGCTGATTACGCCAGCGCCGATGAAGCCTACGCCGACTGGACCGGTCTTTCCGGTTGAAGCGTTAGACATTAGCGAACCTCATTCACAAAAGCTAGCGACTGCGCGATGCCATCAAAGATATCGCCACCGGTGTAAAAATCGAACTCAACCACAGGAAGCGCGTTTGGCGCTGCCGCCAAGATTTCACGAACCGGAATCTGGCCTTGTCCTGCAGGAACCTGAAGGTTGACATCACCATTCTTGTTGCCATCTTTAACGTGGATAGCAACAACACGCTCGCCCAGCTTCTTGAGAACCTCAGGGGCGCTTTGGCCGCCGGCTTCAACCCAGAAAGTGTCGATCTCTAGAACGATGTCATCACTCAATGCATCGATGAACGTGTAGAGAGCTGGAGCGCCATCAATGTGGTTCGAGAACTCCCAGTTGTGGTTGTGATACGCGATCTGCAGACCAAAGTCAGGAGCCGCAACAGCAATCTCGTTCAAAGCCTTGGCAATTACAAGCACGTCATCTTTGTTGGTCCATCGCTCAGGCACGGTGAATGGGTCAATCAAGGTTTCAACGCCTAGCTTTTGTGCTGCAGCAAGCATTGGCTTCCAGTCTTGGTCAACCATCATCGCGTGGGCGGTTGGGGCCTTCAAATTGTTTCGAGAAAGCGCTTCTGAGAACTCTTCTACTCGGTCGACAAAACCATATGGCTCCACCTGGGTGAATCCGATGGCTGCAACTCGGTCGAGTGCGCTCTGTAGATCATCAGCGATAGCGTCTCTCAGGGTGTAGAGCTGCACTGATGGTTGTTGCTTTGACATTTGTATTACTTTCTCGTTGGAGTGATGATTCTAAAACGACTATTTACTACCAGCCGGTAGTGGCTAGCCCTTGACGGCACCATCCATGACACCGGCAACAAATTGCTTGGCCGTGACAATGAACATTGCAATCAGTGGCAAGGCCATCAAAAGCGAACCACCAAGGATAGAAGGGTAGCTTGGGTTATTAGCCGAGTTCAGCTGAGAAACTGCAACCTGTGCGGTGAAGTTATCTGGAGTCTGCGTGATGATCAACGGCCAAGCGAAGTCATTCCAAGCGGTAAGGAACGTGAACAACAGCAACACGAATGCGCTCGAGCGAACCAGAGGAAGAGCCAAGCTCCAATAGATTCTGAAGAAGCCGGCGCCATCGACTGCACCTGAGTCGATAAGCTCGCTCGGTACGTTTGAAAGCATCGCCTGACGCATCCAGAACACACCAAACACTGAAACCACGTATGGCAAAATCAGCGCGGCCAAGGTGTCGACCAAGCCAAGTTTTGACATCAATAGGTAAAGCGGAATGATGCCCAACTGAAGTGGAATCATCAAGAACACCATGACCACGCCAAAAAGCGCCTGGTTGCCGCGGAAGCGAAGTTTTGCAAATGCAAAGCCGGCCAGGGTCGAGGTGAAAACCTGAAGAAGGGCGGTAACAGCCGCAACAATGAATGAGTTGCGGTAGACAGTCCAGATGTTGAACATCTCGGTAATCTGAGCAAAGTTTGCCGGCCAGTTGTTGCCAGGAACAATTGTTGGCGGAATTGTCGCGATGGCCGAGTTGTCAGATGAACCGATTACGTACATCCAGTAGAACGGGAACAGGCTTAGCAAGGCAACGATGATAAGCATTCCGTATAGCGAAGGCTGCTTGAGCCAGCTGAATGAGATCTTCATGATTATTTGTCTGCCTTTACTAGCTTGCTGCTGATGAAGAAGTTGGCCCCGGCAATGATCGCGATGATCAAGAACAGGCCAACTGCAATTGCTGATGAGTATCCGAGTCTCAATTGGGCGAACGCCTGGTCGAACAAGAACAGGGTCATGGTTCTAAATTGACCGTCTGAACCACCTGCATAGCCAGTTCCGCTGAACATGTATGGTTCGGCGAAGATCTGCAGACCACCGATGGTCGAGGTGACCACGGTGAAAAAGATGGTTGGGCGAATCTGAGGAATTGTGATGTTGAAGAACTGCGACAACTTAGATGCTCCATCAACCTCGGCTGCTTCGTAAAGCTCGGCTGGAATAGCCTGCAACGCTGCCAAGAAAATCAGGGTGTTATAGCCAGTCCAGCGCCAGTTGACCATCATGGCGATTACGAACTGCCCGGCTAGGCCATCTGCGTGCCATGGAACAGGCCCTACGCCTAGAAAGCCGAGGGCCCAGTTGACCATTCCGCCGTTGTCGGCAAACATCGCACCGAACACAACTGCAACCGCAACAGTTGAGGTGATGAATGGGAACAAGATCACTGAACGCCAGAAAGTGCGGAAGCGAAGCTTTTTGTTATTCAACACGAGGGCTAGAAGCAACGCTGCTACAAGCTGAGGCGCTGATGAAAGCAAGAAAATGCTGATGGTGTTGCCCAAGGATGAATAGAAGCGCTCATCAGCAATAAGTTCAATGTAATTACCTAGACCAACCCACTCTTGGGTGCCTAGAAGGTCCCATTTAAAGAATGAGACATAGAACGTGAAGATGATCGGCAGTAGGCCGAAGATGCCGAACAGAAGAAAGAACGGTGACAAGAAGAGATAACCAGCTCTTGATTCTTCTTTTCTAGAGATGTGAATAGCTTTGCTCACGGTTGTGGCTTTCGTTTGAGGGGGCCTGTTGATTTGAGTGGGTGGGGTGCGCCATTGCGCACCCCACCCCAATCAATCTGTTGTTACTTGGTGTTCTTTGCGATCTCGGCTAGAGCATCAGCCCATGCCTCATCTGCGGTCTTCTTGCCCTGAGCAACGGTGGTGGTTGCGTTCTGGAAAGAGGTCGCGATGCTTGCGCTCTTAGGGCCAAGGATGGCTGGCTTAAGAGTTGCAACAGCTGATGAGTAGATCTGACCTACAGGAGCGTTCATGTAGAACGGGTCCTTGTAAGAGGTAACTGCCTCGTCGTTTAGAGCTGCAACAGCTGAAGGGAAGTTTCCCTTGGTTAGGAAGATAGTCTTCTGCTGTTCTGGAGCCAATAGCCACTCAACAAAAGCCTTTGCTTCTTCTGGGTGAGCTGATGACTTTGAAACGGTGACCCATGAGCCACCCCAGTTGCCGCCGCCACCAGGTACTGAAGCTACGTTCCACTTACCCTCGGTCTTAGGAGCAATTCCCTTGATCATGGTTAGCATCCAGGCTGGAGCAAGAACTGCTGCTGCATTGCCATCGGCAATCGCTGCGTTCCACTCGGTGCTGAATACAGCTGCTGAACCTGCGTATGGAGCGATGTCGGTTGCGGTCTTCCATGCAGCCTTAACTGATGGGTTGGTCTCGTAAACGTAGTCGCCTGAAGCTGAGTAGAACTGCTCAGGGGTCTGAGCTACGATGCCAGAGAACACGCTCTGAGTTGAGTCAGCAAACTTCTTGCCGGTCGCGTCGGTGTACTTCTTAGCGGTTGCTAGGTAGCCGTCCCAGCCGCTTGCCCAAAGAGCAGAAACTGACTCAGGGTCTGATGGTAGGCCAGCAGCTTCGAATAGGTCGGTGCGGTAAGCAACAGCCATGCCACCAACGTCGGTAGGTAGACCTAGAACGGTGCCGTCAGTTGCAACAGCTGGGTTCCAGCGCCAGTCAAGGTAGTCAGCCTGCTTCTCGGTACCGAAGTCAAGGAACTTGTCTGGGTACTGAACGAAGTAAGGCATCCATGAACCTTCGACACCGTTGATGTCGTTACCCTTGCCAGAAGCTAGAGCGGTCAATAGGCCTTCGTGGTGCTTGTTGTACTCGCTTGATTTCTCAACGATGGTGATGTTCGGGTGTAGGTTGTGGTACTCGGTGAATAGCTCTTTGAAGCCCATGTCGCCCCAGTCACCAAAGGTGAGGGTGATGTTCTCTTCTTCAGCCGGAGCTGCAGAACAGCCTGATAGGCCAACAGCGGTCATCGCAAGCAGGAGAACAGATGCGATCGACGCCTTTGTTGCTTTCTTCATGTTTCCTCCATAGTGGAAATAGTCTTGTCTTACGAGGTATTTAACCTTGCAAGATTGAAGTTATTGTGAAAACCATTCACATAGCAAGTTTTAGCGATAACGGTTTCATAACCAAGTGATTACAGGAGTATAAATAATGGCCGCAAAACAGCCTAGAGGCCCGTATTCAAAAGGAAATGCCAAGCGAGAAGAGATTTTGGCTAAAACCATTGAAGCGTTCGGTAAGACTGGATATCACGCCACCTCAATGCGTGAAATCGCGGCAGCCTGCGACCTGAGCCAGGCAGGATTACTCCACCACTTTCCAAATAAAGAAGCAATTTTGTTCGCGTTAGTAGACATGCGTGAGAAGCGTCAGACCGAAAGAACCGTTCAACTGCGCAAAGAGGGTGAGCTTAGCTGGCAAGAGACTTCGCTCGGTGGCCAAAAGATCAACGAAGAAGAAGCTGATTTGACCCGCCTTTGGGCAAACCTGGTAGGTGAAGCCACCGACCCGAGCTTTCCGATTCATGACTACTTTCTTGACCGCTATCGAAACACTCGCAAGACCTTCGCTGACGACATCGCAAAAGACCACGGAAGAACTAAGCCGAACCAAGAAGACGAGCTTCAGGCTGCAATCATGGTTGCCATTTGGGATGGACTTCAGACCCAGTGGTTGCTTGACCCTAAATTTGAGATGCGCCCGGCTTTTGAATATGCCGTTTCAATGATTAGCCGCTATTCGCAGTACAAATAGCGACTAGATTTCTAGCCAAAAAGAACCCCTCGATTTCTCGAGGGGTTCTTTTGGTTTGAATAACTTATACGCTAGCGGTTTCGCGCACGTGCATGGTGAACACGAATTCACCTTCGACGAAGTTAACGGTTACATCCGAGGCATTCTTTAGCTCGCCGTGCATGATCTTCTCGCTCAGCTTGTCTTCGATCTCGCGCTGCACTGCACGGCGTAGTGGTCGTGCACCTAGCGCTGGGTCAAAGCCAATCTCAATTAGGCGATCCTTGGCAGCCTGACCAACCTTGATAGTCATGTCGCGGTCTTCAAGACGGTCACCCAATCGCTTGATGAACAGGTCAACGATCTGAACAAGTTCAGGCTTGGTTAGCTGAGGGAACACGATGGTCTCATCAACACGGTTTAGGA
>CAZIFS010000036.1:0-13491 GCA_964539165.1 uncultured Rhodoluna sp.
GCTAACCAGTCAGGTACCGCTGTTGTAACCGTCAAGTATGACGCTGACAACACTGGAACTGCGTCAGCTGAGATCTCTGCATCAAAGACTGTGATTATCAACAAGTCTTCAACCGCATCTGCTTCTGCAGGTTCAAAGAAGATCACTGTTCGTGCAAAGAACTCAATCGGCGAGACCGTAAAGGTCTATGTTGACGGTGTTCTAAAGTCAACCAAGGTTGCAACCTCAAACAACTACGCAATCACTGTTTCTCGCCTAACCGCTGGCAAGCACACCGTGAAGGTTGTTGTTTCAGGCAAGAGCGTTCTAAACACTCGCATTGTAGTAAAGAAGTAACAAAACCAAGCAAGTTAAATTGCTAAAGGTGAAAACCCCCGGTGCCTGGCATCGGGGGTTTTCTATTGCCGATAGGTTTGAATCATGAGCAAGTTTGAATACCAACAACACCCGCACTCATCCGAGCGTAAGCATCAACCAACCCATGCTCAGGTAACAGGGTTAAACAATCGAATCGGGTTATGGATCACCAAGAAAGTCGGCACCATGTGGGCCGCCTATCTTTTTGCCGGTTTAGCTCTGATTAGCCTGCCGTCGGTTTTGGCCAGTGGCGACATCCGAGTAATTGTTGACTGGGTAGCTCAGACCTTGCTACAACTTGTGCTGGTATCAGTGATCATCGTTGGGCAAAATCAGCAGACAGCTCAGGCTGAGATTCGCGCCGAGGCAACTTATAAAGATGCAACTGCGTTGTTGCACGAGGTGAAGCAGTTGCAATTGCACCTGGTTCAACAAGACCAAGAGATTACCGCGTTGCGCAACCAGATTGCGAACCTAAAGTAAATGCGCCTGATTATTGCCGAATGCTCGGTTGACTACGCTGGCCGGCTAAGTGCTCACCTGCCTAGAGCCAAACGTCTCTTGGTTATGAAAGCTGACGGTTCGGTTTTGGTTCACAGTGATAGCGGCAGCTATAAACCACTCAACTGGATGAACCCGCCTTGCACAGTCTCTATGGTTGACCCGACTGAAGACCAGGCGCTGGTTGGGGTCACTCAGGTTTGGAAGGTTCAGCAGACCAAGACAGACGATCTCTTAATGATCTCGATCTTTGAAGTGCTAAGCGAGTTCGAGCACGAACTTGGTGAAGACCCAGGCCTAATCAAAGATGGTGTTGAAAAGCACCTGCAAGAACTGCTTGCCGACCAGCTTCACCTGGTTGAAGAGGGCTCATCAATTATTCGTCGCGAGTATTTCACCGCGATTGGACCGGTCGACATTTTGATGCGTGATGCTAGCGGTGCAACCATCGCAATCGAACTCAAGCGCCGCGGTGACATCGACGGCGTCGAGCAGCTCACTCGCTATCTCGAACTGCTCAATCGTGACCCACTGCTTGCGCCAGTTCGCGGAATCTTTGCCGCACAAGAAATTAAGCCACAGGCTCGCAAACTTGCCGAAGACCGCGGCATCGAATGTTTGGTTCTCGATTACGACTCAATGCGCGGCATTGAAGATTCGGTTCCAAGGTTGTTCTGATGTCGAGCAAACACCATCCGCGCAAAAATACGATTCGCTCAAAGGGGTACTTTAATCGCCTTGGCCCTGGCATTGTCACGGGTGCCGCCGATGACGACCCATCTGGCATTGGAACATATTCGCAGGCTGGTGCCGGTGCTGGCTACGGATTTTTGTGGAGCACAATCTGGTTATTGCCGCTGGCCTTTGCAGTTCAAGAGGCATGTGCCCGATTAGCCCTCGTGACCGGCCAGGGCTTGGCCTCGATTATTAAGGCTCGGATGCCCCGCTGGGTGCTCATTCTCGCAGTGCTGCTGGTGGCAATTGCTAACACCGTGAACATCGCGGCAGACCTCTCGGTTATGTCTGCAGCGCTCGGCCTCTTGATTCCGATTGATCAGCTTGTGGGTGTGGTTTTGTTTGCGGTGTTGCTGGCCGTTACCGAAATAGCGATTCCGTATCACCGTTATGCCAAGGCACTTAGGTGGCTAACCCTTAGTTTGCTCGCCTATGTTGCGGTTCTATTTGTTGCCAAGGTTGATTGGGTGGCTGTTGCCACTTCAACTGTGTTTCCGCAGTTTGATTTCACCAAAGCCTCACTCGAGATGCTGTTAGCGCTGGCCGGCACCACAATCAGCCCATACCTATTCTTCTGGCAAGCAGCCGAAGAGGTTGAAGAGCGTCACGAGATCGACGGAAAGACCGTCTCGCTCAAGCACATTCAGGCTATGCGCGGCGATGTGTTCTCGGGAATGTTCACCGGCGTTTTCATCATGTTTGCAATCATGGCCACATCGGCGTCAACTCTGCACTTGCAGGGCATTACTCAAATTGAGACAGCAGCCGAGGCTGCAAAGGCTCTTGAACCAATTGCAGGCAAGTATGCAGGGCTCCTATTCCTATTGGGAATCCTCGGCGTGGGCTTGCTATCGATTCCGGTGCTGGCCGGTTCTACTGCCTACGCGATCGCCGAAACTTTCGGCTGGCGAGAATCTCTCGAGCTAAAGCCACTTCAGGCCAAGGCGTTTTATGGCGTGATTGTGATTTCGATGGCGATTGCCCTCGGCTTGAACCTGCTGCACATTCAGCCAATTAATTTCTTGATTCTGGCTGCGGTTCTCAATGGCCTCACCGCCCCAATCTTGATGTTCATTGTGTTCTGGTTAGCCAGGGATAAAAACCTGCTGGGGCGCTGGGCTTCACCTTTGTGGTCACAAATATTGCTGGGGCTTGCCACCGTGGCAATGGTGTCACTGCCGGTCATGTGGTTGTTCGCTTAAGCGAATAAAACATCGCAAAAAAGATAAATATGCGCTCCTATTCGCTGGAGCGAACTTAATCAACATGGCGGGTTAACCTAATGACAAACTTGAACCATGGCCATATTTGAACGCAAAGTACTCATCGTTGAAGATGAGCCACTCATCCGTGGTTTGATTGCTGCCAATTTAACTGCCGAAGGTTTTACGGTAGCTGTGGCTTCAAGCGCTGCCGAGGCCCGCAAAGTTGCTGAAGATTTTGACCCCGATATTGCGGTGCTAGACATCGAGCTTGGCGATGGCCCAACCGGAATCGACCTAGCAATGATTCTGCGTCGCCAGCACCTCGAGATTGCCCTGGTGTTTCTGACTCACATTCCTGAACCTCGAATTGTAGGAATCGAGAACCGTTCGATTCCAAAAAACGCCGCTTATCTGGTGAAAGACCGTATTGCTGATCCTGGCATTTTGCGCGCTGCAATTGAGGCGGCCTTGCGTGATCGAGTTGGCAAGAGCTTTCGTGATGACAAAAACATTGAGCACCGCTTTAGCGAAGTTAGTCGAAACCAGTTGGCAGTGCTTCAAATGGTGGCGCTCGGCATGAGTAATCAGCAGATTGCAGCAGATCGAGGCACAACAATCCGAGCGGTAGAAAACTTGGTTCGTAGAGCTTTCGAGGCAGCCGGAATCGATCTCGAGAGCGACAATAACCCACGCGTTACTGCAGCTCGCGAATACATCAAGCTCGCCGGTCTGCCTTTCGGCAAATAAAAATGAAGTCTCGCTCTAGAACTCTTCGCGCCTTTGGGCGCAAAGAAGTCTGGGGTTGGCAGCTCTTTTGGTTCGCGCTGCCGTTTTATGCAACTGCCTCGCTGCTATTTGACGTTGTTCTGCTGAACAACGCCAGCTTGCTTTGGCTGCTGATTTTTGTCGGCTCAACCGCAGCCATGGTTCTAGTTGCGGTTCTGTGCAAAAAATTCTTCATGGATGCCCTGCTCGATCGAACAGGCTCTGGTTGGGCTTCTATCGCTTTAGCTGCCGTTCTAGGTGCAGTCAAAAATTCAACGGTTGCTGCCCTCTCGATTGCTTTGGGTCTTCAACAAGACGTTGACTGGGCTTTCAGGTTCATCGGTGGCGCGGGTCTGGCAATTCCAATTTTTGCCTGTTATGTCTTGGTGCTCGGCACCCGAGTCGAACACCGAGCTGCCATGGCAAAACTCACCCGCACCCAAAATGATCTTTTGGCATTCAAGGCTCAATCAAAATCAGTTATTGCTGCCGAAAACGCCAAATTACTCAAAGAAACCCAGGATGAAATCCTTCCCAAGCTGCAGAAGATTCAAACCATGTTGGTTGCGGGAACTGGGTTATCTGAATCGGCCGCCCAGCTAAGGTCACTAATTTCAGATCAAATCAGACCAATTAGTCAAAGGCTAGGTGAGTTCAGCGAGCGACCAGCCTTCGCGACAACCGTTGAGATCACTACCCGACCGCCAAAGCTTTTTGAGAACGCTGTTTCGCTGCGTCAACTTATTGCACCCAACATCGTTTTTTTGATCAGCGCTCCGAGCTATTGGCTAACCATCGACATGATCATCAGCTTCGAGGCTGCGTTAAAAATCACCCCATACATTCCGGCTGTCTGGCTGCTAATGCATCTGAGTCGACTCGCCTTGCCGGTGCGATTCAAGACAAATCGAAACACCTCATGGTTCTTGCTGATTTCAATCGGAATCGTGTCCTCAATGCCGGTTTATCTTGGTTTTCTCAGCCTGGCCCAAACGCCAACGCAAGTGAATTTGGGATTCATGGAGATTTTTGGAACCGTGGCCGCACTGACTGGTTTTGCAACTTCTAAATCTCGCGACATTGAACGCCAAAAGGCCGAGGCCCAGCTAGCCAAAGACAACGAAATCTTGCAACGCGAGCTGGCACTATTTGACCAAAAACTTTGGGTGGCAAGAAGAAACTGGAATTTCATCATCCATGGAACAGTTCAGTCGGCACTCACCGCCGCGGTAACTCGACTGGTATCGGCAGGCCAAGAAGCCGAGCCCTATCAACTTGAGTTGGTCAAGCAAGACATAGAGCGTGCTCGGGGTGCGCTAATTTCGCCCACTCAATTAGACATTTCAATTCAGAGTGCAACGGCTCAAATTGTTGATACCTGGCGTGGTGTTTGCAATGTTGAATTTGTTTTTTCGGCACGTGCTAGCAGAGCTATTGAACGTGACCTTGGTGTTAGGCAGTGCATAAATGAAATTGCCAAAGAGGTTGTTTCAAATGCCGTGCGTCACGGTTCGGCCAAAACTGTTCGATTCACCATCGACCGCTCCGAAGACGAGCTAATTGAGCTCACTGCCGTAAATGACGGCAACCCTGTGCCAACTGAAGCTCCCGAGGGTGTTGGCAGCCAAATGCTCAATGAATTGACTCTTGACTGGAGTATTCAAAATCGAGCGGGCTCTGGAGTAGTTTTCAGGGCAAGCCTTCCGCTCTCGCAATTTTCGGTGGTTGACTTTTGATTTATCTCGACCGTTTTGCGCGAGCAAACTTCTGGAACTTGGGCTTTTTGCTTTTTCACATGTTCTCAATGCAAATGGTGAGACTCTTTCTCAACATGTTGGCGAATAATGATTTTGCACTTGCGTGGCTTTACATTTTGGTTATAGAACATGCCATATTGGTGGCTATTTTCGCGGGTCTGAATTACCTGGTAAACAGATTCACCCAAGCCAATAGACAGTGGTGGCTCGTGGGCGTGTTTTCAATATTAGGAATTGTTCGCGCGACCGTGGCGCAACTATTGGTGCACTTATTTGGTCTTGAAAATCCGGGTGACATTTGGTTTTTTGTCGCCACCAGCATCGCGTTTGAACTTGTTGGCAGCCTCTTTTGGGCCAACGTTGCAGTGCCTTATCAAGACCACAAAAAGTTGGTTGCTGAAGTGCAGAAAACGCGAGAGGCAATATTGGGGTACCGCGAAAATGCTGAAGAAATTCTCACGGATGAGAGTCAGCTTATGCAGCAGACTGCCTACGAAGCTATTGCGCCACAGATTCAGAAGATTGAGAAAATAATGGCTGACACGCCTGACTCAATGGCTATTCGAATTACTACGGTTCAAGAACTAAAGGCCATGATCAATAACCAGGTGAGGCCACTTAGCGCTGATCTAAGGCAGTCAGCCCGGCAACTAGTTAATTCCCGAAGGCCGGCGCCAAAGCCATTTATGATGGCGGGGTTACCGCCTGCCAAATTTGCCATTCCAAACTCAATTTTTCCGCTTGCCAACTACTTGAACATGCTGCTGGTGTTTGTTGCTACACCGTATTGGACTCTTGGGGTTCAGTGGGCACCGCTCATGGCGATTGCATCTGTTTCATACCTCGCGATTCTCGTTTCGATCAAGCGAAGCCTTAGTCCAACCAACTATGTCTCAGGTTGGCTAGGTTATCCAGCTCTCGTGTTGGTCTCGCAAATAGCCCTGATTCCATCCTTTGCCATCGTGGTGATACTGGCCCCCAGTATTCAATTGGCTTTGGTTCATGTTGCAGCACTTTCATATTGGTCAGTGATTACTTTTGGGGCCTTTGCATTTTTCAAATCGCTCGAGTTTCAGCGCGCAAGATATGTTGAACTCCTCGAGCAACATAACCAAGAGTTGACCCGCGAAATTGGATTATTTGAGCAGAAGCTTTGGATTTCACGTCGCTCGTGGTCGCTGACCTTACACGGCACAGTTCAATCAGCGCTCACCGCTGCGCTCACCCGGTTTAGCTCCCCAAATGTAGACAAAAAAAGTTTCCGCCTAGCAGCTCAAGATCTTGAACGAGCGATGTCAGCTCTTGAAAATCCGGTCATAAATCGGCTAGACCTGCGAAACGTGATCAACAACCTGATTGCAACGTGGCGAGGTGTTTGTGACGTTCAAATAGGTGTTGAACCTGAAACTCGAAAAATCATAAAACACAACCAGAACGCGATTACTTGCATCAACGAAGTTCTGAAAGAGTGCGTTTCGAATGCCGTGCGTCACGGTTTCGCAGACAGCATCAACATCCAAGTCGTAAGTGAAAGTTCAGACCTTTTGCGTGTTGTTGCTATCAACAACGGCCAGGCACCCCAAAACCTGCCCAGAAAGGGCATGGGTTCGGGCATCTTCGACGAGTTAACTGCTGATTGGAGATTGCAGACTGACCCAACAAGTGGTTTGGTTGTGTTTGAGGCCAAACTTCCGGTTGCAACTTCGGGCGACGTTTAGTCATCAGCAGGGGATGAAATTGATCAAGGGCGATTTTGTATACGCGATAATTCCACACGCTGGCCACGCTCAGGCTGAGCAACCAAACATCCTTGAGGCAGATTCTTCTGGCATCACGTTGCTTGATCGAGCGATTCAACTTGCAGAAAACTACCCTGACGGCAATGGTGTTGATCTGGTCATTGTTCTTTCGCCAGATGAAGATGTGCTTGACGCCGCCTCAGAGCAAGGAGCAATCGTTCACGAGGTGGCGCTTGGCTTGCAACCTTTTCGAGCAGCGCACGAATATTTCAATGCAGCCGATGTTCTAATAGCTGACGACCAAGACCCAAAAATGGTTTTCATCGACCCGATTAATCAAAAAATCTCAGAATTAATCTCAGTAAAGTCCCTCTTGACGAAATAATTCTGGATTCATGTTGTTGACTGTAGATATGTCTAAAACCGCAATCACCGCAGCCCCAATCATGCCAGTGCTAGCTAACCGCTGGAGCCCACGTTCATACGACTCAAACTACGAGGTTACTCAACACGAATTGCTATCAATTCTTGAGGCAGCTCGCTGGGCGCCGAGCGCAAACAATCTTCAGCCATGGCGCTTCTCAATCGCCAAGCGCGGCACCGAATTATTCAACAAGATGGTTCCTGGCCTAAACGGTTTCAATGCGGCCTGGTCGCCAACCGCCTCTGCATACATTGCAGTCTCAGTGGTTAAGAACAACCGGGATGGCTCACCTTCTGGCACCGCTCACTATGACGCGGGCCTAGCCGTTTCTCAGCTAACCATTCAGGCTCACGAGCTTGGCCTGCACGTTCACACCATGGGTGGCATCAACCACGTTGCCTTGACTGAAACTCTGGAGCTGCCAGAAGAACTGCAGTTGCTAGTGGTTCTAACCATCGGCAAGGTTGCCCCAGCCGAGCAGCTTGAGGGCCCTGCTTACGAGCGCGAAATTGCTCCACGCACCCGCCTGGATCTCGACGAAATCGTGTTGGTTGGCAAGCCTTAGGCTTGTTGTATGCAGCCAGTAATTCACCTCGCCATTTCTGAAGAGATTAGTAGTTGGTTCGACCAACTTGGTCCTTGGCTCTTCTACGGAGTGGTCTGGGGTTTGGTTTTTGCCGGAACCGGCCTATTCGTTGGCGCCTTCATCCCGTTTATAACTGGTGATTCGCTGGTATTCGCAGCAGGGTTAGTTGCCGCCGGTTCGGTGGGAACTGCAAACGAAGTCAACATTTGGGTAATGGCCATTGGTGTTGGTGTCTCGGCTTGGCTTGGTGACCAGGTTGGCTACACGCTTGGCCGCCACTTTGGTCGCCCATATCTTGACCGCCGCAAGGGTCAGTGGTTGCGTAACGCCATTACCAAATCTGAGGCGTTCTACCTAGCTTGGGGCTGGTGGGCTGTGGTCATTTCGCGATTCATGCCTTGGGCTCGCGTTTTTGTTCCGGCAATCGCAGGCATCGCCAAGATGAATTACTACAAGTTCTTCAGCGCAAATGCCGTTGGTGCTTTGGCTTGGGGAACCGGTCTAACTGTCACCGGCTATTTCGCAGCTTCGATTCCTGCTGTGAAAAATGCTTCATACGCAATCGCAATTTTCTTCATCCTGGCTTCGCTGGTTGCCGGCCTTAGAGCCTGGCGCAAGAACCGCTTAGCTTAGGGGCCAACCAAATCGGCAAGCTCGTGAGATTTTTCGCGCGCATAAAAATCAACTTCTTGGGCGGCCCATCTGGCCCAGAATTCATCCGTGCCCTCGCGCTTTAGCCAGCGTTCGTGACGCGTAGTCTCGTTAACTTCTAACCAAACACGGATGTTCGCAACCTCGCTGGCCGGAGCACTGAGTGAACCGCAACCTTCAATAATCAAGGGTGTGCCGCCGCGAAATTCTCTCCAGTTGACGCGCTCGCCTGCTGCCCAGTCAAACTCTTGCCACTCAGCCACCGTGTGCTTCGAAATGGGGCCGAGAATGAATCGCAAAAGGTAATCAACGCCGGCCTGAAGGCCATCCCAGCCAAAATAAAGGTCGTCCATGTGAATCACCCGCGGCAGTGATTCGCCGTCTTTGAACAGCTGGCGCTGAACTAAATCTGCGAGAGTCGACTTGCCCGAGCCAGCGCGACCATCAATCAGAACAATTGGGGTCTGATTGCCCAGGTCGATAAGTTCGAGCACCTGGTCAGCGATTTTGCCAGATAGTGCCTCAAGGTCAGAAAACTCGGTCAAAACTAAATTTCGTAGATCACATCTGGGTGATTGTCGAATCGATAACCGCCACCGCGAACCGTGCGAATGATATCTTCATAGCCCGCTATTTTTGCGCGCAGGCGGCGAATGTGCACATCGATTGTTCTTTGGTTAGGTGCATTCTCTTCGTCGCCAGCCCAAAGAATATCGATAATCTCTTGGCGCGCGATGGTCGAGCCTTCGCGTGAGATTAGGTAATTAATCAGTGCAAATTCTTTATAGGTAAGTTCAGCATTTTCGCCGTCAACGAAGACCTTGTGACGCAGGGTGTCGATTACCAAGCCCTGTGATTGTTCTTCGTCTTGAAGTTCTTGGGCTTCAACAAGCTTGTCGATAGCGCGTGGGTCTCGAAGTGCGGTTCGAACTACATCAATTGGGCGGCCACCAGCACCCTTAGGTGCAAGCGCAACCGCAGCGTAGGTTTCGTTAGCTGCTGCTGGTACAAGTTCGGCAACGGTCTCACGAAGTTTGCCGACCAATTCAGCCAGGCTAATTCCGGCCGCTTTAGCGGTGGCCTCGTCAACGCCAACGTAAAGCGCGAACCCCCGCGCCTCGGTGTTGGTATCAGTCATTTGGTTCTCTCTTTTCAAAAAAATGCTGCTGGGCAGCTAGTTACTGAGCGGTTCCATAGAGGCGATCGCCAGCGTCGCCAAGTCCCGGAACAATGTAGCCATCTTCGTTCAATTTTTCATCAAGGGCACCGAGCACAAGTTTTACATCCTTGCCGTGCACGTGAGCCTCAAGGGCAGCTAGGCCTTCGGGTGCGCCCACTAGGCACACGGCTGTCACGTCGGTGGCACCTCGTTCAAACACATAGTCGATTGAGTCAATTAGGGTTCCGCCGGTAGCCAGCATCGGGTCGATGATATAAACCTGTCGGCCGGTTAGGTCATCAGGCAGGCGGTTCGCGTAGGTGTGCGGAACCAAAGTTTTTTCATCGCGCTTGATTCCCAAAAAGCCAACCTCTGCGGTTGGCAGCAACTTGACCATGCCCTCAAGCATGCCTAAGCCGGCACGAAGAATCGGCACGATGATTGGGCGCGGCTTTGCCAAGTTCAGCCCATCAAAACTCGCAACCGGAGTCTCGACCTGAATCTTCTTGGTGCGAACCTCACGGGTTGCCTCGTATGCCAGCAGAGTCACGAGCTCTTCAACCAGTTGTCGGAACACCGGTGATGGGGTGTTCTTATCGCGAAGAATGGTGAGCTTGTGGGTGATCAGTGGGTGATCGGCAATGTGAACTCGCATAGGCTAAATCTATCCGAATCTGCCAAACCAGGGGGTGCCCGTGAATAACCAAGAACTGATGGCGCTTGCCCTGACCGAAGCTGAAAAATCAGGCACGGATGTTCCCGTCGGCGCACTCATCGTTGATCGTGACGGGAAAATTATTGCCACGGCACACAATAATCGCGAGGTCACCCATGACCCAACCGGTCATGCCGAAATCATTGCTATTCGCGAAGCCACTGCAGCGCTCGCTGATTGGCGCTTGACCGACTGCACATTGGTGGTCACCTTAGAGCCTTGCGTGATGTGTGCCGGCGCAATTGTTGCCGCGAGAATTCCTAAGGTTATTTTTGGCGCCTGGGATGACCGCGTCGGCGCAGCCGGATCGCTTTACGACCTCTTGCGCGACTCTCGCCTGGGAAACCCGGTTGAGGTTATCGGGGGAGTGCTTGAAGCCGAGGCGTCTGCTCAACTCAAAAACTTTTTCACCGACAAACGATAAGCGCCCGGCGCAACGAGGAAACTTTGAAATATACGACTGTCCTGTGGGACCTAGACGGCACCATTCTTGATTCGGCCCCAGGAGTTTTTGCCTCATTCGTGCACACCTTTGAAACACTTGGCCTACCGGTGCCACCGGTTGAGCAAATGCGCACCTTTCTGGGCCCGCCTCTCGAGGTGACCTTTGGCGAGACTCTCGGCTATGACGCAGAGGTTGCAGGCAAGTGTCTGGCCACTTATCGCGAGATTTACCTAAACGGCGGTCAGGCAGTCAACGCCAACATCTTTGATGGCGTGCTGGATGTGATTTCTGCGAGCAAAGCTGCCGGTCTGCCAAATTCATTGGCAACTTCAAAAGGCATCTCTGGCGTCAAGATTGTCGGTGAGCACTTCAATTTTCTAGACCTATTCGATGTGCTCGGTGCAGCTGATCTTGAAAAGGGCCGAAGCACCAAGTCTGCTGTGGTTGAGTATGCGCTCGCCGAATTGGCAGCTCAAGGTGCAGACCTAAGTCGCACTGTGTTGATTGGCGACCGCATTCACGACATCGAAGGCGCGCGTGAACACGGCATCGAAGTGATTCTGGTCAAGTGGGGTTACGGCGACGAGGCCGAATGGGCTCAGGCTGACGCAGTTGCAGAAACCGCCGATGAACTCCGTGAACTACTTGGCCTCTGAGTTAGAACCTGCAAACTAGCGAGCGATGTCTGGCTCTAGGTAAATCACTCGAGTAGTAGGCACGGCAGCACGAACTGCATCTTCTGCATCGTCAATCACCTTGGCAATATCAGCTGCCGAGCTTGAGCCGTCAACGGCAATCTTCGCACCGAGCATCAATTCATCCGGGCCCAAATAAAGGGTCTTCATGTGAATCACTGACTGAACTCCCTTGGTTGCTTTGAGTGCATCGCGAATCTTGCCAGTGTCAGCCGCAGTTGCGCCTTCGCCCACCAAAAGTGATGAAGTTTCAAGACCCAGGATGATTGCTACCGCTACCAACAAGGCGCCAATCGCCAGAGTGCCGATTGCATCCCAGATTGGGTTGTGTGTAATAACGGTCAGGCCAACGCCAAGGAAGGCGAGAACCAAACCGACCAAGGCCGCAATGTCTTCAAGAATTACCACCGGCAACTCGGGTGACTTGGCGTGACGAATGAACTGAACCAAACTCTGCTTGCCGCGTGCGTGCTTGGCCTCGCCCAGCGCTGTGCGAAGGCTAAAGCTTTCAAGGATGATTGCCACGCCCAAAACCACAAGCGGCAACCAAGCCATCTCAAGTTCGTGCGGGTGTTCCAGTTTTGACAGACCCTCGCTGATCGAGAACATTCCACCAATCGAGAACAGCACGATTGAAACCATGAAGGCATAGATGTATCGGCTTCGGCCATAACCAAATGGGTGAGAAGCAGTTGCCTCGCGCTTGGCTCGTTTGCCGCCAATGATGAGCAGAACTTGGTTTCCAGAGTCGGCTAGCGAGTGGATGCCCTCCGCAAACATTGATGCAGAACCCGAGAATGCTGCAGCGATAAATTTGGTGATTGCAATGCCGATGTTGGCAAGCAGGGCGGCGATGATTGCCTTCATAGAACCTTCAGTACTCATGTGTAGTAGCCTATTTCACGGTGACGTGTCCGAGCGGCCGAAGGTGCAACTCTCGAAAAGTTGTGTGGGTGAAAGCCCACCGTGGGTTCAAATCCCACCGTCACCGCCACCAGATTCCCGAGCAATCGGGTTTTTGTGTTTAACGGGCCGGCCATACACTTTATCCATGCCTCAAATCGAACTAACCCCAACCCACTTGGTAGTCAAACTAACCAAGGGTGAGCGTTTTATGTCTTTGCAGGCCGATGACCTCAAGATTCCAGCTGCTCTGGTTCGAGGCGCTGAGGTCGCTGGTCACGATGTTTGGCAGACCTTGGGAATGCGCATCGGCACCGGCATACCTACATATTTGGCCTATGGCCGGTTTTGGCGCCCGGTTGGCTGGACATTCGCAGCTTGGTTCTCAAAGCGTCAGGCAGTGATTATCACCCTCGCAACTGCACCCGGTCAGCGCTATAAGCGCTTGGTTATCAGCACGGATAACGCCCAAGCTGTTGCCGATAGCATCAATGACGCAATCGTGGCGTGTTAAAAACTTTTCTGTTTACAACTGTGGCGTAATCGTTATAGACTGATTTTTTGCTCCCAAACACCCCGCATGCATATTTTGGCTGCGCGCGTGACCGCATATTGAGGCGTCACCGGTTTTAGGTTGCGATTTTTCACCCCATCTATTTATCAAGTCGCGATTGATGAATAGCAGTATTCCTTGGAGGAACATTGGCTGCGAAGAACGCAAAAACCATGAAGAACGATCGTCTGGCAAAACGCCTTAGCTTTGCTAAGTCACCAGAACCTATCGAACTTCCAGATCTATTGAGCCTGCAGACCGAGAGCTTTGACTGGCTCGTCGGTAACCCTGCATGGCGCGA
>CAZIFS010000037.1:0-13216 GCA_964539165.1 uncultured Rhodoluna sp.
GCGGCAAGATCCGCGCTCGTCGTATCACCGGTGTTTCTGTTCAGGAACAGCGCCTAATTGCCCGTGCCGTAAAGAACGCTCGCGAAATGGCTCTTATGCCTTACGCCGGTGCTGGCCGCTAAGGAGAAATCAAATGTCAAAGCTAATTCTGACCAATGAGGTCTCAGGTCTAGGTTCTGCAGGCGACGTTGTAGAGGTTAAGAACGGCTACGCCCGTAACTACCTTCTTCCACGCGGTTTCGCAGTTCTATGGACCAAGGGTGGCGAGAAGCAGGTTGAGTCAATCAAGGCTGCTCGCGACGCACGCGCAATTGCAACTGTTGAAGAAGCACAGTCACTAAAGGCTGCTCTTGAGGCCAAGGCTGTTCGCCTGGTTGTCAAGGCTGGCGTTGGTGGCCGTCTATTCGGTTCTGTCAAGGTTTCTGATGTCGTAGCTGCTGTTTCAGCTGCCGGCCTAGGTGAACTAGACAAGCGCAAGGTTGCATTCGTTGCTCCGATCCGCAACGCAGGTGAGCACCTAGCTACCGTTCGTCTTCACGGCGACGTAGTAGCTACCATCACCCTTCAGGTTGTTGGCAAGAAGTAACTTCTAGCTATCAAAAAGGGTCGCCTTCGGGCGGCCCTTTTTTGTTCCTGCACCTTTGGGTTTGTGGTCAAAAATAGAATGTTCGCGATACGCCATAAAACAGGACACAGCCTGTGGATAAACGGTGGATAACTCTCCAACACAGGCGTGTTTAGCAGGTTTACCTACGGTTATCCCCAACCCTAAGGTTATGGTTTAGGGTTTAACCAGAATACTTATCCACACGCAAAAAACCCTTTGTTTCACTGGGTTTCGAGGGTATTTCCACATATTATGCACAGGGTTATCAACACTTTCCCCAAAGTTATTAGGGCGTGGCGAGGCAGTTATCCACAAAACTGTTCACAGCTCAGTTTTTAGATTCGCTGTCGGTAGGCGATGCTAGACAAGTAAAGGTCTGAAAAAGGCCAGCAATTAGGAGTATTTAATGACACTTTTGTCACCGCCACCGGTTGATCCGAGTCGTGGCAATGAGCGCATGTTGCCAAATGACATGTTGGCAGAACAGAGTGCACTGGGCGGCATGCTGCTTTCAGGCGAGGCTGTTGCCGAAGTTCAAGAAGTTGTCAACGGCCAAGACTTCTATGCCCCAAAGCACGAGGTAATCTACTCGGCGATTCTGGCTTTGTTTGCCAAGGGCGAGCCAACCGACGTTATTACGGTGACCGACGAACTCACCAAATCAGGCAACCTGGTCAAAGCCGGCGGCGCCGACTACCTTCACACACTTACTTCTATCGTTCCAACTGCAGCGAATGCTGGTTTCTATGCGCAGATTGTTGCTGAGAAAGCAACTCTTCGCCGCCTTGTAGAAGTTGGCACCAAAATCGCACAATTGGGCTATGCCAACGAGGGTGAAGTAATCGACCTCGTAAACCAGGCCCAGTCAGATGTTTATGCAGTAACTCGCGGTGCTACCAAAGAAGACATCGTTGACCTGAACACCTCGATCGAAGCCGCCATCCATGAAATCGAGCAAGCTCAGAGCCGCGGTGGCGACATGGTTGGTGTGCCTACCGGATTCGCCGAACTTGATGAAATGACCCACGGTCTTCACGGAGGTCAGCTGATTATTCTGGCTGCCCGCCCTGCAGTTGGTAAATCAACCCTGGCTCTCGACTTTGCCCGCAACGCGGCAGTTCGCCACAACCGCGCTACAGTCTTTTTCTCGCTCGAAATGGGCCGAGCCGAAATCGCAATGCGCATGCTCTCGGCTGAATCACAAATTCCGCTTCAGAACATGCGAAAAGGCTCAATTGCCGACAGCGACTGGACTCGCCTTGCAGCAGTTCGCGGTCAAATCAACGATGCTCCACTTTATATCGATGACAGCCCAAACATGACCCTGGTAGAAATTCGCGCGAAATGCCGGCGTCTAACTCAGCGAGTGCCGTTGAAGATGATTGTCATCGACTACATCCAGCTGATGACCTCGGGCAAAAAGGTTGAGTCACGTCAGCAAGAGGTTTCTGAGTTCTCACGTGCGCTAAAGCTGTTGGCAAAAGAACTGAATGTGCCGGTAATTGCAATTTCACAGCTAAACCGAAATTCAGAGCAAACCAAAGACAAAAAGCCAGAAATCTCACAATTGCGCGAGTCTGGCTCACTTGAGCAAGATGCCGACGTGGTTATTTTGCTTCACCGTGAAGCTATTGGCGAGCGTGAACATCCGCGCGCAGGCGAGGCTGACCTCATTCTTGCCAAGCAAAGAAACGGCCCTACCGGCACCATAGTCGTTGCGTTCCAGGGTCAGTATTCACGCTTCATGGATATGAAAAACTAGGTTTATGCGAATCGTTAGGGCCATACAGTCTGCCTCGGCCTTGGCCGGCGCCATATTTATCACTTTCAACCAACCGAACCGTGAGATTACTGGCACCGATTGGATCGGCCTGATTGCCCTGATCATCGTTGGCCTTGGTTGGTTAGTGGCTAACATCGTGGCTTTTTTCACCTCCAACAACAAGAAGCAATCTTGGTGGTTGTTGGTTATTTCTGCTGGCCTAGCACTCGTGGTTTTGATTGCGGTTCAAAATCTCGATGCTAAATATCAGGCCTTTGAACTTGCTGCTCACCTATTTGCCACTCTCGTGGTCTGCCAGAGTGTTGCTCTGCTGATCATTGAACGAAGCAATAAAGCCGAACGCAGAGAGAATCTAATTGCTGTAATTCTTGCTGCAGCGCTTTCATTAGTTCTGATGTTTGGTTCAGGTCAAATCGACGAAGTTTCTATCTTGGGCTTTTTCAACACCTTTTTGATCTTCAGCGCAGTTCACTTGGGAATCTCAGCCGCAACTCCGAAGGCGTAGGCTTAACCCATGGCTAAAACCCCAAAGAAAATCGTTGAAGCGCGAAGCTTGCGCACATATTTGACCCTCGCATTCATTGCCGCAGCATTTGTCGGCGTTTTGGTCTGGGGCGGCGTTCGAAACCTTGAGAGCACCCTGATCTGGGCCGGAATCACATTTATTGTCTCGTTGGTAACCATCGCAACTTTGGCTCTTTCGGTCAAAGAAAACCCAGGCGACCCAAACGAGCCAAGACTCAAGTAATTTTTAGAACTCTCTGCAATTTGTCGAGAGAACTACAAAAAGGGCAGCCGATCGACTGCCCTTTTTGATTACCCGAATGGGTGAGACTACTTTTGAATACGAGCTGCTAGTTCAGCCGCAACACCAACATAGGTGTGTGGTCGAAGGGTCAGCAGACGGTCTTTCGCTTCTTGACCAATCTCAAGTTCGTTTACAAACGCAATCATGTCATCGCCACTTAGGCGCTTGCCTCGAGTTAGTTCTTTCAAAAGCGCGTATGGGTCGCTGATGCTTGAACGGCCGGCGGCAACTTCTGCGCGAATAACAGTCTGAATCGCTTCGCCCAGAATCTCCCAGTTGTCGCTTAGGTCTGCATCAAGCACCGCAGTCGAAAGATCGATTTCATTCAAACCGCGGGTGACGTTATCAATTGCTAAGAGCGAGTGGCCCAAACCAAGACCGATGTTTCGCTGTGAAGATGAGTCGGTCAAGTCACGCTGCAAACGCGAGGTAATCAGGGTTGAAGCCAAGCTGCCCAAAATTGCGTTAGAAAGCTCGAGGTTTGACTCTGCGTTCTCGAAGCGAATCGGGTTGATCTTGTGAGGCATGGTTGACGAACCGGTTGCACCTGCCACCGGAATCTGCTTGAAGTAACCCATTGAAATGTAGGTCCATATATCGGTGCAGAGGTTGTGCAAAATTCCGTTGAATAGTGAGACCGCGGTGTAAAGCTCTGCCTGCCAGTCGTGCGATTCAATCTGAGTGGTAAGCGGGTTCCAGGTAAGACCTAGGCCGGTAACAAATGCCTCAGACTCTAACGGCCAGTTGACCGATGGTGCTGCAACCACGTGTGCCGAGAAGGTTCCGGTGGCACCAGAGAACTTACCAAGGTACTCGTTGGCCTCGATGCGCTTAATTTGGCGCTCAAGTCGGTGAACAAAAACTGCAAGTTCTTTGCCCATGGTCGAAGGCGTTGCTGGCTGACCGTGAGTGTGTGAAAGCATCGCGTTGTTGGCATACTGCGCCGAAAGCTCACGCAATTTAGCAATCAGTTTCTCTACGCGCGGCAACCAAACATCCTTGATTGAATCGCGCACGGTGATTGCATAGCTGAGGTTGTTGATGTCTTCGCTGGTGCAGGCAAAGTGAGTCAGTTCAAGCAGGTCGTTGCGACCAAGCTCAGAAAGCTTGCCACGGATAAAGTACTCAACCGCCTTGACGTCGTGCTTTGTGGTTGCCTCAGTCTCGGCCAAAGTTGCTACGTCGGCATCAGAGAAGTTGGTCACAATTGCACGAAGTGCGGCAGCCTCTTGCTCGCTGATGTTGGTTGAGGTGCCAAGTAGGTCTCGGTTAGCAAGATGAATCAACCATTCGATTTCGACGGCAATTCGGGCACGGTTTAGGCCGGCCTCTGACAGGTGAAAACCCAGGTCAGAAACGGCGGCACGGTAACGGCCATCTAGTGGGGAAAGGGGCTGAATTGAAAGATTACTCACCCCTCTATATTGCCGTAAGTTCTGCACAGATTAGGGGTTTCGGCAGTTATCCGTGCCCACATTCGTAAACATCAATTCATGGATGAAATCGATCATTGTTTGCTTTTGGCCATGACTCAACTTCAGGCAGCAACACCAAACCCAACGCTGTGGGGCGGGTTGGCTTCAAGCAGTTTGGCCCAAGGCCTCGAAAAACTGGCAGGTGAATTACAAAACTTGCGAGTGCGGCTTGAGTCTTGGGTGATGTAGTACGTGTCAGAACTCATCATTTATGGCGGGCAGCCCACAATAATTGCCACCCGCCTTGAGATTGAACGTGTGCAATCGAGCATTGCCAGTGCTTTAGACCTGCTCGAATCTCAACTGTTTCCGCTCGAAATTCTGAATCACCCGCTAAAGCGAGTTGCTTTGGCAATTGAAATACCACCGGTGACTGAACGTCTGAGATTTTTAATCACTGCCTGCGAACATGCGGCAAGCGAATATTTCGGTGGCGAAATTCAGGTTGCCTCCGGAATCGAGAAAGTGGGGGTCGGCATTGCACTCAATTCACCTTCACCGCTTTTCGCCACAGCGGCCCTGGCTACCAGCGCTCTGTTTGGCCTCAGTGCAAACCCCGAGGTGCAGGCAATCAGTCAAGGCAGACAAATACTCGTTGATGCACCAACAAACTTGGAGGCGATTAGGTCCAGGCTCGAAAACACTGCAGCGGATAAGTCAACTGTTCGAATCGAACGTTATGAGGGAAATAAATTTCTGGTCTACATCCCCGGAACGCAAAACTGGAGTCTTATACCGGGGGAGAATCCGCTAGACCTGCGCTCGAATCTCTATGCAATGGCAGCACCAGAGCTAGCGGCAAGTGAACGCGCGGTGCAATCGGCGCTAATTTCAGCCGGTGTTGCTGCCGGTGCAAAAGTGGTGCTGGTTGGTCATTCTCAAGGCGGAATTATTGCGGCCAATATTGCCTCACGAAAACAACCATTCACTGTTGCCGGCGTTCTAACCTTTGGCGCACCTGTCAGTCAGCAGGCGGCGCACCTAAGGGTGCCCACTCTCTCGATAGAACACACCAACGACTCAGTGCCAAAACTGGATTTAAAACAAAACCCTGACGCATCCAATTGGGTGACGGTGCAAAGTGAGGCTCTTATCGATCCAGCGAGTTCCGATTCGCCATTAGTACAGGCTCATGAACTTGAGGGTTATCGAGACCTCACAGAGGCTGCAGACAAAAACCCCAACCCGGGCTTGCAGCGTCTGCGCGACATAATTACAAATTTTGCCAACGGCAAAGGTAAAGCCGAGACCTTTTTGCTTAGAGCAACTTGAGCATTTTGAAAATCCAGCGCCCAAAGAACGAGGTAATGCTCATGACAATCGCACCGAGAATGGCCCATCCGAGGGAATCAACATTGAGCCCCTCACTGGTGAAGCCATAAATCGTGAAGATCTCGCTACCGATCAGGCTTGAGAGCCAGGCGACAAAAAGCAACATTGCGCCATTTATCAAAAATGAAATCAACCCAAAGGTGATTATGTAGAGCGGAAGAGCAAGAACCTTGATCACCGGGGCAATTGTTGAATTGACCAGGCTGAAGACTGCTCCAACCAGCAGAAATGAGCCGATTACCTGCCAAAAATCAGTGCCGCCATATGGCTGAAGCTTGATTGCTGGGATGCACAAAGTTACCGCCCAGACACCTATCGCATTAATAACGGTTCCAACCAGAAAACGAATCATGACTCGATTGTGCCATCTAGCAAGTAAATTAGAGGGGATGAGTGCTCAAGATGCTTCGCGCGTTCCTATGGTGCAATTGCTTTCACCAGAGGGCCAATACAGCGTGCCTGCGGAATACGCAGAATATGGCAAATACATTGACCAGCTTGGCGAGGCAGACTTTCTAAAGTTCTATCGCGACATGGCTCGAATTCGCCGCTTTGACAACGAGGCCACCGCGCTTCAGCGTCAGGGGCAGCTGGGCCTCTGGATCCCAGCAATCGGCCAAGAAGCTGCTCAAATCGGTTCTGGTCACGGTGTTGGCCACAACGACCACATTTTTCCGAGCTACCGTGAGCACGGTGTTGCTCTGACCCACGGCATCGACCTGATGTCGATTCTCAAAATGCTTCGCGGTGTAAACCACGGTGGTTGGAACCCTGACGAAACCAGATTCCACCTTTATGGCATCGTGCTTGGCACCCAGGTTTTGCACGCTACTGGTTATGCAATGGGCGTGAAATTTGACGGCAAGGTCGGTTCAGGTAACCACGACGAAGATCTCGCTGTAATTTCATATTTCGGCGATGGTGCAACTGCCGAGGGCGACATTTCAGAATCATTCCTGTTTGCTGCCACCACTCAGGCACCAATCGTGTTCTTCTGCCAGAACAACCAATGGGCAATTTCAAGCCCCGTGAACAGCCAGACCACTGTTCCGCTTTATCAGCGCGGTTCTGGTTTTGGTGTTCCGGGAATCCGCATCGACGGCAACGACATCTTGGCTAGTTACGCAGTAACCAAAAAGCACATGGATGACGCTCGCAACGGAGCCGGCCCTTACATGATTGAAGCTTTGACCTATCGAATTGGTGCTCACACCAGCTCTGATGACCCGAGCAAATATCGCGACCAGGCAGAAGTTGATTACTGGGCTGCCCGCGACCCACTGATTCGTTTCGAGAAATTCTTGCGTCGGCAAGGAATCGGCGATGATTTCTTCGCCGAGTGTGAAGCAGCGGGTGAGGCGCTCTCAGCCGAAATTCGAGAGAAGACCTTTGCTCTTGGTGAACCACCAATCGAGAACATGTTTAAGCACGTTTATAGCGAAACCCACCCTCTAATTGAAGAGCAACTAGCTTGGTTAGAGGCCTATGAGGCGTCATTTGGCGAAGGCGGTGCTCACTAATGGCTAACGTCGTAGAAATGTCGATTGCTAAAGCAATCAATGCGGGTATCCGCAAAGCAATGGCTGACAACCCGAAGGTTTTGGTTTTCGGTGAAGACGTTGCCCAACTCGGTGGCGTATTCCGCGTGACCGAGGGCATCCTTGATGAATTTGGCCCTAACCGAATTTTCAACTCACCAATTGCAGAATCTGGAATCATCGGAACCGCAATCGGTCTGGCCATGCGCGGTTATTCACCGGTCGCCGAAATTCAGTTCGACGGATTCATTTTTCCGGCTTTCAACCAGATCACTTCGCAGCTTGCCAAGATGCAGAACCGATCAGAGGGCTACACCACCATGCCGGTGGTTATTCGAGTGCCTTTCGGTGGAGGCATCGGTGCGGTTGAGCACCACAGCGAAAGCCCGGAGGCATATTTTGCTCACACCCCTGGCTTGCGCGTAATTTCACCTTCGAACCCGAACGATGCCTACTGGATGATTCAACAGGCCATCAAGAGTTCTGACCCGGTTCTATTCTTTGAGCCAAAGCGTCGCTATTGGCAAAAAGGCCCAGTGAACTTGGATGAAGCCCCTGATGGAATGCACACCGCTCACGTGCTTCGCCAAGGTTCGCAGGTAACTGTCGCCGCCTACGGGCCAATGGTTAGCGTAGCTCTTCAGGCTGCAGAAATTGCAGCCAGCGAGGGCACCAGCCTTGAGGTCATCGACATTCGCTCGATGTCGCCAATAGACTTTGCAACCATCCTTGAATCAGTAAAGAAGACCGGCCGATTGGTTGTTGCTCACGAGGCAAGCACTTTCGTTTCAATCAGTTCTGAGATTGCCGCTCGCGTCGCCGAGTTGGCTTTCTATCACCTCGAGGCACCGGTTATCCGTGTTGGTGGCTTCGATGTTCCCTACCCACCAGCAAAACTTGAAGAAAAGTTCTTGCCAGACGCCGACCGCATTCTTGAAGCAGTCGACCGCGTATTGGCCTACTAGGTTTCGGCAAAGGATCAACTCATGTCTCAAATCGCATTTTTTAACCTCCCAGATGTTGGTGAAGGCCTAACCGAGGCTGAGATCGTTTCTTGGAAGGTCAAGCCTGGTGACACCGTTTCTGTGAACCAGGTGATTGTCGAGATCGAGACAGCCAAGAGCCTGGTTGAACTGCCTTGCCCATTTGCCGGAGTTATTCAAGAACTTCACGGCGCCGAGGGCGACACCATCGAAGTTGGCAAGCCTCTGATTTCTGCCGTTGTAGCCGACGGCGCAGTAGGCGCGGTTAGCACCAACACCTCTGCTATTCCGGTCGTTGCTCCGGTTGCCGAAGCAGCTGCAGCGCACACCGCTGTTGCCGACAATGCAGCAGCTGTTGTTGAATCTCGTCAGCCAAACCTGGTTGGTTATGGTTCTTCAAACCACGCGGGTTCTCGCCGACGTGGCCCGGTGACCGCACCAGCAGCAGCGGTTGCCGCCGCAAGCGCTTCATTGCCTGTGGTAGCAAACCCGGCAACTTCACTGGTGAACGTTGTTTCAGTTACTGCTGAAGACAAGGTGATTGCCAAGCCACCGATTCGCAAGCTAGCAAAAGACCTTGGCGTTGACCTGACTCGCGTTACTCCAACTGGCTTTGCCGGCGAAGTCACTCGCGAAGATGTTCTGGGCGGGGCCCAGCAGGCATCAGTGTTCAGAAACCTTTCTACCCCTGAGGCACCAAGTGCACGCGAAGAGCGCATCCCAGTTAAGGGCGTTCGCAAAGCTATTGCGAACGCGATGGTTTCTTCAGCTTTCACCGCACCTCACGTGAGCATCTTTGTTGACGTTGATGCCACCCGCACCATGGAATATGTGAAACGCCTCAAGGCGTCCACCGATTTTGCTGGTGTGAAGGTGACCCCGCTTTTGATCATGGCTAAGGCAATGATTTGGGCCGTTCGACGCAACCCGATGGTGAACTCAACCTGGACCGACGAAGAGATCATTGTTCACAACTTTGTGAACTTCGGTATCGCGGCAGCTACTCCGCGAGGCCTGATTGTGCCAAACATCAAGGATGCAGACAAGATGTCGATGCTTGAGTTGGCTAAGGCTATTGAGAACCTGGCTGCAGTTGCTCGTGAAGGCAAGACGACTCCGGCTGACATGAAAGACGGAACCATCACCATCACCAACATCGGTGTATTTGGTGTTGACACCGGAACCCCGATTTTGAACCCGGGCGAAGTTGGCATTGTTGCGCTTGGCTCGATTCGCCCGAAGCCTTGGGTGGTCAATAACGAGATTCAGGTTCGTCAGGTAACCACAATTGGGGCAACCTTCGACCACCGAGTCGTTGACGGTGACGTTGCCTCACGTTTTGTGCAAGACGTGGCTTCGGTTATTGAAGAGCCGGCGCTCCTGCTCGACTAGTTCCAACTCCTATCGCTATTGACTTTCATTATCAATAAGCCTTAGCCTTGAGTCATGAAGAAATTCGTGGCAATAATTGCCGCTCTGTTTATGAGCTTGGCTTTGTCAGGCTGCTCAGACAGCGCACCCAAAGGCTGGGTTGCTGGCACTGGTGAAATCAGAATTGTTGCCACCACAAACGTTTGGGCAAGCATTGCTGCCGAGGCTATTGGCCAAGACCTAGTCACCTCGAACGCCCTCATCTATAACATCAATCAAGACCCCCATTCATTTGAGGCTTCAGCTCGCGATCAGCTTCTAATCAATCAGGCTGACATCGTGGTTATGAACGGTGGTGGTTACGACGATTTCATGACCACATTGGTTGCCGCTGCAGAAAACAAACCCCAACTGATCAACGCAGTTGAAACCGTTGGCACGCGAGAAGATGGCAACGAACACATTTGGCTAGACATCGATAGAGTTCGCCAGTTTGGCGCGGCACTGAGTGCTCAGGTGTCGAAGTCGCACCCAGAACTCGAAACCGACCTTGCTGAAAACCTGGCCGAGTTCAACACCCGCATTGATACCCTCGCGGAAACCGAAGCCGAACTAAAGGCACAGCTCGGTGGCAAGAAAGTGATTCAGAGCGAACCGCTAATTTCATACTTGCTCGAGGACACAGGATTAATCGACGTCACTCCGATCGAAGTATCACGGGCAATCGAAGAAGAACGAGACATTCCACCAGCGGCAATCGCTGAGACAAAAGCGTTGCTGGCGCGAGGTGACATTTATGCCTTCGCCCACAACAACGTCGGCGCGACCGCAATTGACAATCTTTATCACGCGAAGACGGCATCGTTGGGCTTCTATGAATTGCTGAGTCAAGACCCCGACACCTACGAAATTGGTGACAAAGACTATTTCGGCTATATCAACACCTGCCTGATGACTTTGAAGTTGGGATTGTGAGATGAGCACAAATCCGGTGTTGCAAATAAGCAACGCAACCTTTGAAGTAAATGGCTCTCAGGGTGAATCACGCACGCTTTGGAGCAACCTGAGTCTTGAGGTTCAACCACACGAATTTATTGCCGTGATTGGCTCCAATGGATCAGGAAAGACCTCGCTTCTCAAGGCAATTCTCGGCCAAGAACCAATTAGCACCGGCACAATCAAAATTAAATCGAAGCCAATTCACCGCGGAAATGGCAAGGTTGGTTACATTCCGCAACACCGCGTAATTGACGGCTCAACTCCCCTTAGAGCAAGAGACCTAATTCGTTTTGGGTTAGATGGCCACCGCTTTGGGTTCGGGCTGCCATCTGTGTTGAATCGAAAAAAAGTTGATCGAGTTCTGGCGTCTGTCGATGCCGCAGCCTTTGCCAAAAAAACCATCGGTCAACTTTCTGGTGGCGAACTTCAGCGACTTCGCGTGGGCCAGGCCGTAATCGGTGAACCAGATCTGATTCTGGCCGATGAGCCCTTGAGTGCCCTTGATCTGCACCAGCAAAAAACCATTGCCGACCTGCTCGACCGCGAGCGACGTGAACACAATGCTGCGGTGCTCTTTGTCACACATGACGTGAACCCGATTCTTGACTATGTAGACCGCGTTCTTTACCTCGCCAACGGCAAGTTCAAAATTGGCACCCCAGATGAAGTTCTAACCAGTGAAGTCTTAACCGAGCTTTATGGCACCCCAGTTGACGTGCTGCGAAACCAAGGACGAATTGTTGTTGTCGGCACGCACGAGCACGACCACCACCCAGATGAGGAGTGGAACTGATGGGCTCGATTTTTAACTTCAGTGACTACGACCAACTGATCCCCCTGATCACCAACTCTCTGATTGCCGGCGGCCTGCTTGCTTTGGTTGGCGGACTCATCGGAATATTCGTGATGAACCGCGATATGTCTTTTGCTGTTCACGGAATTAGCGAACTTAGTTTTGCCGGTGCCGCATTTGCACTGCTCGCCGGTTTCAATGTGGTTCTTGGTTCGGTGGTTGGCTCGATATTGGCTGCACTGGTTATTGGAGTGCTTGGAGCAAAGGCTAAAGAGCGCAATTCGATTGTTGCCGTGCTTATGCCAGCTGGCCTCGGCCTAGGCATTTTGGCACTGGCCCTATATGAAGGTCGTGCTGCAAATAAGTTTGGGTTGCTTACCGGTCAAATTATTGCCGTGGATGACCCCCAGCTTGCCGGGCTAGCAACTATTTGTCTAATTGTTTTGGTTACCCTCGGAGTGGTCTGGCGCCCGCTGAGTTTCGCCAGCCTAGACCCTGAGGTTGCTGCAGCCCGAGGCGTACCAACCCGCGCACTCTCGATTGTCTTCATGTTGATGCTCGGCCTCGCTGTTGCAGCCAGTGTTCAAGTTGTGGGTGCACTTCTTGTGCTCAGCCTGTTGGTTACTCCGGCCGCGGCCGCACTGCGCGTGACTTCATCCCAGATTTTGGCACCAATATTGTCGGTCAGCTTCGCGTTGATTTCAGTGCTCGGCGGAATCTTGCTGGCTCTCGGCGCGGGTCTGCCGATTAGCCCCTACGTGACCACAATTTCGTTTTTGATTTACGTGATTTGCCGAGTAATCGAGCGGGTGAAGAAATGACCGAAAAGCACACCGATGCGACCCCAGCCAAACGCAACACCTGGCAGAAGGATGCCGTTCGCCATGCTCTCAGCGAGGCAATCGGTTTCGTCAGTGCCCAGCAGCTTCACCTGGTGCTGAGAAATCACGGATCAACTATTGGCCTGGCCACTGTCTATCGCGCGCTATCTGACCTTGCTGAACAGGGCGAGGCCGACTCGCTTCAGTCAAAAGAGGGCGAGGTGCTTTACCGCGCCTGCACCTCGGATCACCATCATCACCTGATTTGTCGAAACTGTGGACTGACAGTTGAAATCGAAGCCCACCGGGTTGAAAGTTGGGCCGATGAGGTTGCCAAGGAGCACGGATTCGCCAGCCCAACCCACACAATTGACATCTTTGGGCTCTGTCGAAACTGTCAATAATCCAAAATACGGCGTGTCAATCCTACAAATTAAGTTTCAAGACTTGCTTAAGGACTAACCTCTCGCCTAAACTTGAGCAGTTGCCTAGTTAATGCAAGCGCAACCACAATTTTTGTACACAAGCCTCCGCCTTAAACGGCCAGCCCATTCCGGTGCTGTAGGGCTTGCCCTTGAAGGAGAAGAAATGGCAGCTTATTGCCAGGTCACCGAGAAAGCGCCGCAGTTTGGCCACAACGTCTCGCACGCCCAGAACAAGACCAAGCGTCGCTTCAACCCGAACATCCAGAAGAAGACTTACTTCG